>NZ_CAMFHL010000004.1 GCF_945952095.1 uncultured Arsenicibacter sp.
CCGGCCGTCCCGTAGCTGTACATGGCCCCGCCGGTTGCGGCCGAATTGCTCTGGAGGATACAGTTGGTTAGTACCGGACTAGATTGACTGTTGAACGAATTGCCGTAGTTGTACATGGCCCCGCCTGCTGTTGCCGAATTGCTTTGCAGTATGCAGCTGGTCAGTACCGGACCCGACTGAATGTTAACTCCGCTATAGTTGTACATCGCTCCGCCTTGGGCCGCTGCATTGTTTTGCAGGATGCAGTTACGGAAGATAGGGCTACACCCGGCCGTGCCGTCGTTATATACCCCGCCCCCCACGTCATCGGGGAAACTACTTCCGTTGGCATTGCCGCCGGAGATCACAAAGCCATCCAGTACCGCTGTGGTGGTCAGCCCCGACGGGTTACTGATGACGTGCAGGCTGTTGTCTCCATTATAGCCGGCTGTGCCAATATCTCCGCTGAGAATGGTGGTGAAGCTGGCGGGGTTGCGCTCGTTGAAGGCAGGCGTTCCTGTCGCCGCAAAACCGCCGTAGATCGTTACTCCGTTTTTCATCGCGAAGCTGATCGTCCGGCTGTCAGGGCCGGTGGTTGTTGTGGGCTTGTAGGTACCCGCTGCCACCCAGACCTGTCCGCCGCCGTTGGCCGCTACGTAGTCGATGGCGCCTTGCAGATTGCTCGTGCTGGCAGTCCAGCCGGTGGCCGATGCGGCCGGGGTATTGCCCGTTGTAGAGACATAGCGGGTAATCTGTGCCAGTGAGGTGGTACAGGCGAACAGGGTCAGCAGACCGCTCAGCAGGTATGTGCGTTTCTGCGGACGGGGTAGGATAAACGAAAGGATAGTCAGCATGGGTGATCAGGAATTTTCCGGAGGTAAAATTCCCTGATCACCCTGACAAAGACTTTCCCTATTTGACCAAAAAGTTTCCCTATTTGGTCAGGACTTTCCTTATTTGACCAAATTCGGGTTTTGAGGCCGAAAATGGTATGTAAAGGCGTAGTAGAAGCAATAGCCGGATCGTGTGCCTACAGATAATCCATCGGATCGTCAGCAATGCGGGTGTCGTCGTGGAGGGCGTTCAGCAGCGCCATGTCGTCGCCGGAAAGCTCGAAATCAAACACGTCGAAATTCTCACGGATACGATCTTTTTTTACCGATTTCGGAATGGTTACCGCCCCCTGCTGCAGCGACCACCGGACCAGTACCTGATACGTACTCTTGCCGTATTTCCGGGCAACGGCAACCAGCGTGGGGTCATGCTGTTTCAGGCCGCGGACAAGCGGCGCATAGCCTTCGATCTGAATGCCGTGACGGCGACAGTAAGCAAGTACACCGGGCAGGTAACAGTAGGGGCTCAGCTCAATCTGGTTAACGGCGGGCATGATGTCGGCGGTGGCCAGTAATTCGTCCAGATGTGGTTCGTAGTAGTTACAGACCCCGATGGCCCGCGCGCCTTTCTGCTGGTAAATGTGTTCGAGTGCCCGCCAGGTATCGCGCCGTTTTTCGCGGACCGGCCAGTGAATCAGGTACAGGTCAACGTAGTCGGTCCGGAGTTTGCGGAGGCTTTCGTCGAAGGCCCGCAGGGTAGTATCAAAGCCCATGTCGTCGTTCCATACTTTGGTCGTAAGAAACAACTCCCTGCGGGGAACGCCGCCGGCCTCAATGCCGTCGGCTACTTCCTGTTCGTTGCCGTATGCAGCGGCGGTGTCGATCAGGCGGCAACCCAGCCCGAGCGACCACTCAACGGCCTGCTGTACTTCGTGATTATGCGAGGGGGCGTATACCCCGAGGCCAAGGCGCGGTATTTCCACGCCATTGTTCAGAATAAGGGTAGGTATCATTACGGTAAGGGTTAGTCAACAGCACAAGCCGCAAATAAACAGATTCGCCCGGAAACTACCAAGGCTGGCGGTTCACCGGGCGAATGACTTCGTTTACTGTGCTTTAGGGTTGCGTTCAGGGGCAGTTTTTCCGAACGGTTACTGTCCTTGTTTCGGGTTGGCTGCTACCGCATTGATTAGTGTAGGTAGCAGTGAGGGTATACGTTCCGGGTTTGGTTACGTTCAGCCCGACGGCCTCATGCGTACCGCCGGTCCGGTAAATGGTACTGAAAACATAGCCGTTAACGCCGGTAATGACAAAGGAGGTGCCGGAGCCCTGACCGGTCAGCCGTACGGGGCAGGCCGACTCATCGGCGGTAAAGGTAACGATCTGCGCGGGCGGTGGCTGTAGACCACCAACGACGATGGTTCCGCTGGCCGTTGTGCTGCACGTGCCGATGGTACAGGTGGCAGTCAGAAGGCTGGTACTGCTGCCCGCTGTCAGGGTCAGTTCATTTCCCGTTGCGCCGTTTGACCATTGTACGGTCCCGGGTGCACAACCGGTTGTCAACAAACTCAGGGTTTGTCCCTGACAGACAGTTACCGAATGAACACTGAAGCCGGTAATTGATTTGTTCTCCCCGATAAGCAGATCATTACTGACCGCGCTACAGCCGTTGGCCCCTGTGGCTGTTACAGAATAGGGGCCGGTCTGCGAAACACTGATCGCAGCGGTAGTCTGTGCTGTTGACCACAAGAGATTGGTAGCAGAGCTGGTCGCAGTCAGGAGCACTGTCGGGCTTGAACAGGTAAGCGTAGTACTGGCCGCTGTAATGCTTATCGTTGGCAGCGATTTATCGGTTGTAACCGTGACGGCTGTTGTACTGATACAGCCTTTACTATCAGCTGCGGTGACCGAGTAGGAATCCGGTTGCTGAACAGTAGCCACATTAACTGTATTGCTGCCTGCCTGTGTTGCACCGGCGCTAAACGTGTAGCTAACCCCTCCGGCAGCAGTTAATATTACCGTTGGTAAAGCACAGGTGAGTGTGCCCGACGCTACCAGTGTAGGTGAAGGCAACGGGTTGACGGTTAAACTAAACACCGTGCTGGTGACGGAGTTGCAGGCACCGGTGACGATAACGGAATAGCTTCCCGCGCTCGTAGTGGAGATAGCGGGAATACTGAGGGCTATGGTTGTCTGACTGGCAATGACTGAACCACCTTTGTACCACTGATAAGTGAAGGGACCTGTACCGCTGACCGATACCGGAACGCTTAATACACTGCCGGCACAGACCGCAGAACCAGATGTAAGGCTAACCGTTGTCGGTTGGTCAGGAAGTGCCTGAAACTCCACGGCCCCCATATCGATGGTTCCGTTGCCGAAAAAGCGGGGTTTTCCGGCCAGATCGGAGGCGGGCCCGCTGAGGGTGTTGTAGCTGGCATTATCACCGGCATTGATGGCCGGCGAACAGGCCGGCAGGGTAACGCTGCTTGCCGACAGAAAGGGGGAGGTCAGGGTGGTGAGGTTGCCCGGACCGCTGGTAAAGCCCGCTGTCACCGTTGCGTCAAAGAGGCTGTAGGCAACCGTGAGTGTGCTGGAGTTGGTGCTGAAGGTGTTGCCGCCGCTGTTGCCGCCCAGCACGCTGTTGACCAGGGTGACGCTGCTGGAGTTGACGCTTCGGATGGCTCCGCCGTTGTTGGCTGAGTTCGCCTGAAAACTGCAGTTGATCAGCACCGGACTGGCGAGATTGTTGTAAACGGCCCCGCCGGAAGGAGCAGTGTTGCTCTGAAAGGCGGTGTTAACGGCCACCGTGTTGGCGCTGGTCTGATTGAAGAGGCCCCCGCCCTGGTTGGTGGTGGTATTCTGCCGCAGGATGCAGTTGATGAGTTTAGGGCTTCCGTTATCGTTACTATACATGCCGCCGCCGAAAACAGCGGAGTTGCTTTGCAGGCTGCAGCCGGTAAGGACGGGGCTGCTGCTCACATTGAAGACGCCGCCGCCGTTGGTAGCGATATTTCCGCTGATGCGGCAGTTGACAAACGCGGGGCTGGTGCTGCTGTTATAGATGCCGCCGCCGGCGTTGTCGGGCGCGCTGCCGGCACTGGCATTGCCGCCGGTGATGATAAATCCGTCGATAAGGGCCGAGCTGTTGAGGCCGGCGGGATTTTTGATAACGTGGTAGGCGTTGCCGTTGTCGGTGCTGTTGTTTTTATCAATATCGCCGGAGAGCACGGTGGTGAAGCTGTCGGGATCCCGGTCGCCCAGTACTGGATTGTCCGAGGCCGGAAAGCCGCCGAGGATGCTGATACCGTTGAGCATGGCAAAGGCCGAGCTGCGGTCGTTGTCGGTCTGGCCGGGGCCTTCGTCAGGATAGTAGGTGCCGGTAGCAACCCAGATTTCCGTCAGACTCTGCGAGCAGGGGCAGGCAAGGGCACTTTGCAGGTTGGTGAAGGCGGTAGGCCAGCTGAGGCCGTCGCCGGTGGTAGCCGACTGAGTAGCTGAAACATAGAGTCGTGTCGGTGCCTGGTCAGGCACTGCCTGAAGCTCCACCGCACCCATGTCGATGGTTCCGTTGCCGAAAAAGCGGGGTTTTCCGGCCAGATCGGAGGCATGCCCGCTGAGGGTGTTGTAGCTGGCATTATCACCGGCATTGATGGCCGGCGAACAGGCCGGCAGGGTAACGCTGCTTGCCGACAGAAAGGGGGAGGTCAGGGTGGTGAGGTTGCCCGGACCGCTGGTAAAGCCCGCTGTCACCGTTGCGTCAAAGAGGCTGTAGGCAACCGTGAGTGTGCTGGAGTTGGTGCTGAAGGTGTTGCCGCCGCTGTTGCCGCCCAGCACGCTGTTGACCAGGGTGACGCTGCTGGAGTTGACGCTTCGGATGGCTCCGCCGTTGTTGGCTGAGTTCGCCTGAAAACTGCAGTTGATCAGCACCGGACTGGCGAGATTGTTGTAAACGGCCCCGCCGGAAGGAGCAGTGTTGCTCTGAAAGGCGGTGTTAACGGCCACCGTGTTGGCGCTGGTCTGATTGAAGAGGCCCCCGCCCTGGTTGGTGGTGGTATTCTGCCGCAGGATGCAGTTGATGAGTTTAGGGCTTCCGTTATCGTTACTATACATGCCGCCGCCGAAAACAGCGGAGTTGCTTTGCAGGCTGCAGCCGGTAAGGACGGGGCTGCTGCTCACATTGAAGACGCCGCCGCCGTTGGTAGCGATATTTCCGCTGATGCGGCAGTTGACAAACGCGGGGCTGGTGCTGCTGTTATAGATGCCGCCGCCGGCGTTGTCGGGCGCGCTGCCGGCACTGGCATTGCCGCCGGTGATGATAAATCCGTCGATAAGGGCCGAGCTGTTGAGGCCGGCGGGATTTTTGATAACGTGGTAGGCGTTGCCGTTGTCGGTGCTGTTGTTTTTATCAATATCGCCGGAGAGCACGGTGGTGAAGCTGTCGGGGTCGCGGTCGCCTAAGACTGGATTGTCCGAGGCCGGAAAGCCGCCGAGGATACTGATGCCGTTTTTCATGGCAAAGGCCGAGCTGCGGTCGTTGTCGGTCTGGCCGGGGCCTTCGTCGGGATAGTAGGTGCCGGTGGCGACCCAAATCTGATCACCGGACTGAGCGGTGACCAGTGCTTTTTGCAGGGTCAGGAAGGCAGTGCTCCAGCTGGTGCCGTCGGCGGCATCACTGCCGGTAGTACGGACGTAGTAGGTCGTTTGCCCGATGGCTGTAGTGCTGATAAACAGAACCAGTAGGGTGCAAAGTAAGCGGAACGGACGAGGGGTTAGACGGACAGACATAATGATCAAGACTTGCTTTATCCTGTAAGTTACGCGGTGATTCCGGAATACATCCGTGTGCGTAACAGACAAGGTAATACAGGATCATCCTGAATGCCAAAAAACAAGCGTAGACAAAAGGGTAGACAACTTATAATCTATTGACTATAAGTTTGTTGATAGTGGTGGTACGACTCCGGGTCGTGCCACCACTCGCTTTTTATTCGCCCGCATGCGCTGTCTCGCCGGCGAGGAAGGCAGAATAGAGTGCACACTCCCGCACCATGTCGGCATGGAAACGGCTTTTGGTATATTGCTGCCGGTACTGGTTGAAGTAGGTCACATACCCGCCCTGACGCAGGCTGTCCATCGACTTGTTGAACGGCTCCGGATCGGCATCGAAGCCGCGTTTGGCCTGTTCAACGGCCTTGCGGGCGAGGAAGGCGTGTTCTTCGCAGCGGGCGGTCATGTAAAGCGAGCGCGCCGCCAGCTCCGGATTTTGGGCCGCTTTGGCCGATTGCGCAAAGTAGCGCTGAGCGGCGGCGGTGGTATAGTAGTTATCATCGGCGAGCCGTTCCAGGCCGATGCGGTCGGTTTGGCCGCCATACGGCATATAGATATAGACGTTTGGCTCGGCACTGCTCCGGTAGCGGTGCACCAGCAGCCACGCATTGCCGTGCCAGCTCAGGTTATAGGCCCCGCAGCCCAGCTGGTAATAGAGTTCAGCGGCCCGGTCGCCGGATGCCTGTTTCGCCTGTGTCTCCAGTTCAGCCATGCGGCGCGCAAACGTGACCGGCGTATACGGATTACCGGTTTTTTCGTCCGGCAGGTTAATGGTAAACGGATTAGTGTCGAAATAGAGCGTAAAGGCCTCGTCTTTCCAGGTTTTTTCACTGACCCTGGCGAATGCTTCGGCAGCGGCATTGTACTGTTGGGCTGCCATCAGCCGGCGACCCAGAAACGCATACAGGTAATCATTGTCAAAACCGGTCAGCTTCAGCAGCCGCTTGTCGAAGTCGGTAGCCGACGGCTGCGTGGCAAACGCAACAACTTTCTGCGCCGTTGCGGCCGATGTGCTGTCTTCGATAATCAGCTGGTCGGTATTGTTCATGAAATAGCCCTGATCGGTTGCCAGTTCGTGGGTGGTCAGCATCGTCAGCAGGAAGGCTTTGGCCACATCAGCGTCGCTGGCATCTGCCTTTTTCGACCCCATGCACGACGTCAGCCAGCCCCAGCTGCTGCTTTCGCCGGTAGCACTGCCTTTGTAACGGCCGGCAAACTGCTGGCAGGTGCGCACAAAGGCATTATTGAGCCGGAAACTGGTGGATTTGCCGAAGCGTTCGAGGTAGCCGATCAGCTTACTTTCGACCTCCGGGGTGATTTTATCCGTCTGCGCGGCCAGCAACAGCATTTGCTGCAGGACAATCTGCTTTTTCAGGGCTTCATTACTGGTTGGCGTCTGTTCTGCCTGTTCCAGCGTTTTTCTGGCTGATGCGTAGTCTTTTCTAAGGTAATCCAGATACGCGGCGGCGGTCAGGAAGAAGGCCGGTGATCCCGCGTTTTGCTGGCTCAGCTGTTTATTACCGGCGGCATCCAGGGCAAAGGTTTTGAGTTTATCGATATACGAATCGGTCTCGGTCCGGCGTTTGACGAAGGCGATGGAGTCATTGCGTGATGACTCGTCATAGGCGTAAACGGGGTTCCCTTCGGCAAAGAAATAGTATTCGTTCCGGTTAATTTCCCGCGCAAAAATGAGCTCGATCAGCGGGTTTTGGGGTGTCAGTTTTACAATTTCTTCCAGAAATGACAAGGCGTCCTGTTTGGGCTGAATGGCACAGAGCGCATAAACAGCGGCCTTTTCCTGATCGGTCTGTGCCAGTCCGAGTGCTTTCTCCGTAAAGTGCAGGCCATGAATCCGCAAACTGGCTTCGGCCTCGCGGCGCCGCGACGGGCAGCGGTCAAACACCTGCGCAAATTCATAAATCGCACGGGCCGTATCGCCCAGCGCGAGTGAGGCGCCCGCGCGCCGGCAAAGTGCCCAGTCGCTCACGTACGATTTTTTGGCCAGTGGCTTGATAAACTGGTCGTATAAGGTCTGGCTTTGCGCCGGATCACCGATCTGGTCGGCCAGTTTAACGGCCTGAAAGCCATACCGTTCCTTCAGAAACGGATCGGCGGCCGAGGCATAGGCTGTTTTGGCTTGCTCCAGCAGGGCCGTCAGGCGGGTTGTATCCGCGTTTGCCGGTGTCCAGGGGTCTTCGCTGGCCGGAGCTGCCTGCTGCGTATCATGCAGGAAGGTCAGATAGGCATGTGCCGGCGCATTGTTGGTTTGCAGGTAACGGCTCAGCGCACTGGTTGTGGAGCCGCCGTAGAGCGATTGCCGGATATCGGGCACCGGAAGCGCATTGTTCAGATAAACGGCCCATGCCTGTGTACTTTCATCAACAACCAGCGAATCGGTTTCGGCGGGTGACCCCGTTTCGGGCGTGTTATAAATCTGCGGAGAGAAAAAATAGAGCTGATCCTGCGGTTTGGCATTGCTGCTCTCCGGCATGAAAAAACTCATGAACTCATTGATGTCGGAAGGGCCGGGGCCACAGGCAAAACCCAGTAAAATCGCAAAGGCCAGCGCCGTTTTACGGGACAGAGCGGAAAAGGGATTTGATAAACGCATGGGGGTAGTTGGTCAGAACCGTGCTGTCTAAATGATAGAGCGCAAATGTAATTTTTTCGGTCTGAATCTTTTCCAGAACAGCGGCTTTCCCGCGGGCTAATTCTTTAACGGCACAGGCTTCGGCCCGGAACAGGTCACCTTTGCGGATCGAAAGCCCGAGAGCGACGGTATCGCGTTGCGCCACGAAGCGGTTGGTGTCGGGCTGCATCGCCAGAAACGGTTGTTTCCGCAGGGTCGCCTGCTCCAGATTGTTCAGCAAAACCAGAAAGCGGTTGTTGCGGTAAACGACCGTCCAGCGGAAAAGCGGGAACACCACATCGAGCGGTAGCGGATACTGGTCCAGTCCGGTCAGGTACCGCCCGGCTACATCGGCGTCGTAGATGGAGTTGCGGGTATCGGGCTTTTTCCAGTCGCCCATGTTGTAGACCATCAGCATGCCCCGGTCGGCGGGTGGTACCCCGGTTTGGGTCCTGTATTTAACCTGATGCAGCCGGATGGTTGCCGACACCGGCACACGGCTCTGCTTCCGGACAAGCTTCAGGAGTGTAAAGTACCGGTCGCGGGTCGATTGGGTCCAGTCGCAGTCGAGCTGTATTTCGGCAGGCTGAATGCCCTGTTCCTGCGCCATAGCCCTGATTTTGGCCAGTATGTGCTCCGCGAGCTGCCGGATAGCGGCTGGCGGGGTTTGCCGGATGGTTTGATTGGTAATAAACACAACCGGCACAATCCGCAGGCCGGCGGGTGATTTGCCGGCAAAGCGGATGGTCGCTTTGGGAATCGGTTGTCGCCGCTGAGCGTCCCAGTCCACGTCGAAAAAGCGGACGTACAGGGTACGGATGTGATGGGTTTTCAGCGCCTGTAGTTCGGTCCGGTTAAGCCGGAAAGTGGTTTGCCAGTAATAAAAGGCCGGAGTCAGTTCTTTAGGCGCTTGCCGTTCCGGCTGACAGGTGAACAGCAAGAAACAACACAGCAGGACTGTGAACCAGCCTGTTATGGTTGCACCAAACCGGTTAGCCGTCTGCACGCTTTAAATCCACTTACTGACAAACTGATTGAACTGCTCTTTGTACTGGTCGCTGACAGGAATCGTTACCTGCCCGATCTGGATGGAGTTCCGCGTGATGGCCTCAATTTTGTCGAGGGCGACGATAAACGAGCGGTGAACGCGCATGAAGCGGGTCGACGGCAGTTTTTCTTCCAGGGCCTTCAGACTCGTCAGCGACAGAATCGGTTTGTGGGTGCCGCCGTCGCGGTCCTGTTTCAGGTGGACCTTGACGTAATCCTTCAGCCCTTCGATGTACAACACATCGTCGAGCGCCACCCTAACCAGCTGGTACTCAACTTTCAGGAAAAGATAATCTTCGGCTTTGCGTTCGGTATCGGCGGCCGGCGGCGCCAACGGGGCAGGGGTATTGGCGCGCTGCACTAATTCGGTGTAGTGAAGGGCTTTGGTAGCGGCCCGCAAAAACTCTTCGTAGTTAAAGGGTTTCAGGAGATAGTCAAGCGCATCGACCTTATAGCCGTCCACCGCAAACTGGTTGAACGCCGTGGTAAAGATAATGCGCGGACCACGGCCACCGGCCGATGCCCGTTCGATCACCCGGGCCAGTTCGATGCCGGTCAGGTCGGGCATCTGAATGTCCAGAAAAATTACATCAACGGCCTGCTGCTGAATGGCCTGCAAGGCTTCGACCGCACTCGAATAACGGCCGGTGAGTTTCAGGAAAGGCGTTTTATCAATAAAAGCAGCGACGAGGCCCAGCGCGAGGGGCTCGTCATCGACCGCGATGCAGTTTAAGACCATGTGTGTATTACCCGACATTTAAGGACAAATGTACGGCATACTCGTCATTCGGCGTATGTTCGTTTACACTTAAGGCATACCGCTCCGGATACAGCAGATCCAGCCGGCGGCGGGTGTTGACCAGCCCGATCCCATTGCTCAGCTCCAGTGACGGGGTCTTTTCGCTGAACAGCGTATTCCGTACTTCAACGTTGATCTTCGGGCCGATCTGCTTGATAATGATCACAATATGGCTCGGCTGGGTAGCACTTACGCCGTGTTTAAACGCGTTTTCGACAAACGGCAGCAACAGCATTGGTGCAATCGCCACATCGTTTAGCGGCTCAGGTACCTCCAGCGTAATTTTTACCTTATCGGTGAGCCGGAGCTGCATCAGCTGGATATAATCCTGAATAAAGTCAATTTCCTTACTGAGAAGCGTCGTGGTGCTCTGGGTTTCGTAGAGCACATACCGCATCATCCGCGACAACCGGTGCAGCGCCTCGCGGGCATTCTCGATGTCGATCAGGGTCAGCGCATAGATGTTATTCAGGGTATTGAAGAAGAAATGCGGATTGATCTGGGCCTTCAGAAACGAAAGCTCCGAGCGCGTTTTGTCCTGTTCGAGGGCCTGCCGCAGCTCGGCGTCGTGCTGCCATTTCTGAACGGCGGTAATACTGGTACTGATACCGAGGATAAATGCCGTCGTCAGAAAGCGGAACATGTCGAACCACTGCTGCCCTTTTTTGGGATATTGCCGGCCTTTCGGGAAGAAAACCCGCTCCATCAGTTCAGGCAGGTTCAGCCAGCTGTCGAGGGTTTTGACCGATAGCAGCACAAGCGCAATCATCGACAGACAGAAGATGATAAACAGGCCGGTGCGTTCGCTGAGCAGCAGTTTCGGGACGGCAAACCCGGTATTAAGGTAATAGATACCCATCCACAAGACAAACAGACAGCCTTGCCGCACCCAGAACTGAGGCGGAAGGTCAACCTGCCAGGTCAGGGGTTGAAACATCAGCAGGATAAAACCGAATAAGGCCCATCCTAACAAATGGATCAGTACAGGAACCGAACTACGTATCGAAAAAGAGGTCATTATAACGGACTATTATAGCACAATACTACATTACAATTCACAAGCATGCGCAGATAACCTACCGGCCGGAAGAATCTCCCGACTAACTATCGGATTTTATCTGCTAAAGGCCTCTGCCGGAAGGGCGGCCTTTACGGAAACGGCAAGTCTTCTCACGGTGAGTAACGATACCGGTCGCAACGGGACGGTATACTTTGTTCTGATTTTCAGCAGGTAGCGATAGTGGAGGGCAGTCCTGAAACAAGACAGCCTCATTTCAGGGAAATGAGGCTGAATCTAACCTTTCTAATCTTATCATGAAACACGCCGACTTGTTCGAGCAGAGTGTTACGGAACAAACTTAACAGATCAATGCAAGTTTCAAATCATAAATAGATAAGACTCCCGATTCTCCCGACTAAATCCCCCTTTTTTACCGACGAATCGTCTCTGCGCTGATCTTCAGCATACATAGAACGCTTTGTCGGTCAAAACGGAGATTTAGTCGACGTTCGCCGGTTTATTATCTATTGTACTTTTTTGATATAATAAGCAATTGTTGTTTTGTATCTGAAATGTGCAATCATATCAACTTCATGAATAAAAAGTTCTATTCTCTGCTTATTACATCAGCCCTGCTGTCGCAGGCATATGCCCAGTTTCCCGGGGGTGGTATGGGGGGAGGATTCGGTCGTCCCGGACAAACACAAGGCCAGGGGGATCAGCGAAACCAGAAAACTTTTGTGCCCGGTACTGCCGACGATGATCGTCCGCGCGGTAACGGTAAATTAGCCGGCCTGCTGATGGATTCAACCAGCAACAAGCCGGTCGAATACGCCACCGTAGCCTTGATGGACAAGAAAACCAGAAAGCCGGTTGACGGAACTACGTCTGACGAAAAAGGACGCTTCTCGCTCTCGAAACTGCCGGCCGGTGAATTCTACCTGCAGGTATCGTTTATGGGCTACCAGAACGAAACCATTACTAATATCACTATCGCTAAAGGGACGGACATCAACGTCGGGATCGTAAAAATGAACCCGGATGTGCGGACGCTGAGCGAGGTAACGGTAACCGGTCAGGCGGCCGTTATCGAAGAAAAAGTAGACCGGCTGGTGTATAACGCCGATAAGGACATTGCCTCAAAAGGTGGTGATGCAACCGACATCATGCGGAAAGTACCGATGCTGACGGTTGACCTTGACGGTAACGTAAGCCTTCGCGGCAGCCAGAACGTGCGGGTGCTGATCAACAACAAGCCATCGACGATTGTGGCCAGCAGCGTAGCAGACGCGTTGAAGCAGATTCCGGCCGATATGATCAAGTCGGTAGAGGTAATCACCAGCCCGTCGGCGAAATACGATGCGGAAGGCTCTGCCGGTATCATCAACATCATTACCAAAAAGAACACCCTGCAGGGCGCAACGCTGAACGTCGATCTGGGCGTGGGTAACCGCGGTGCCAACATGAACGTAAACGGTTCATACCGTCAGGGTAAAATGGGCTTTAACCTGGGTGGTTTCGGCCGGGCCAGCTATAACGTAAAAGGTGCGTTTGAAAACACGCAGAGCACGTTCGGCACAAACGGCACAACCCGTACCATTCAGATGGCCAACACGAAAAGCAGTGGCATGTTCGGCCACTACCAGCTGGGCTGGGATTATGATATCGACAAGAATACGTCGTTGTCGGCCAGCCTGCGCTACGGTGTCCGGAACCAGCTGTCTACTCAGGATAACCTGCTGACCCAAACGTTCCTGCCGAAAGCAACAAGTGCCATTCTGTCGGGCCGCGATGTAGAAACAAAGAACCTGTCAGGAACCCTGGATGCCAACATCAGCTACCAGAAGACTTACAAAACCAATCAGGAACTGAGCGTACTGGGCTTATACAGCCGTAACAACAACACGAATAACTTCGTGGCCGACCTCCTGAACGGGACGGATATGCAGACGATCATTGCCCGCCAGAAAAACGATAACCTGAGCTACAATCAGGAATCAACGGTGCAGGTCGATTACCAGACGCCGATCAAGCGTACCCAGTTGCTGGAAATCGGTGGTAAAGGTATTTTCCGCCAGGTCAACAGCGATTACGCGTACTATAACGCAACGCCGACCGGCGAGTATATTCTTGACAAAACGCGGCCGGCCAACACGCTGAACTACGACCAGAACGTAACGGCCGGATACCTGTCCTATACCTATGCCAGCCGCAGCAAATGGACCATCAAGGCCGGCGGACGCTATGAGTATACGTTCATCAACGCGAAGTTTAACAACGAACAGGCCGGTGACCTGAGCGATATTCCGGACTACGGTACATTCGTGCCGAGCATTAACCTGTCGAAAGGTATCCGTGGCGGTAAAACTATCAAGGCGTCTTATAACCGCCGGTTGCAGCGTCCGGGTATCCAGTTCCTGAACCCGAACGTAAACGCATCGAACCCAACCAACATCAGTGTAGGTAATCCATACCTGTCGCCGGAACTGACGGATAACTTTGAACTGGGCTTCAGTGGTCAGGTTAAAGCGCTGTACCTGAACGCCACGATGTTTGCCCGTCGTACCGACAACTCGATCACAAGCGTACGGGATACGCTGACACAGAACATTACAACAGGTGGTGCCACAAGCCTGCAACAGGTGATCCGGACTACCTACCGCAACATCGGTCATGAAGATGCCTACGGCGTAAACCTCTTCCTGAATGCAACGTTTTTCTCGAAACTGCAGATCGGTGGTGGGGTTGACCTGTACCATACGTTCCTGACCAACAATGGTAGCGCCATGTACGGTGCGTCGAACTCCGGCTGGGTTGTATCAGGTCGTCTGTTCAGTAACCTGACGCTGAAAAACGGCTGGGGTGTGCAGGCATTCGGTGGTGCCCGTGGCCGTCAGGTGCAGTTGCAGGGTTATCAGGGCAGCTTTGCATTCTACAACATGGGTGTGCGGAAGGAATTCAAGAGCAAGCGCGGCAGCATCGGTTTTGCAGCCGAGAACTTCCTGAACTATCCGTTCAAGGTACGTTCGGAGTCGATGTCGCCGATTTTCTCGCAGCAGAGCGTAAACAGCATGTATAACGCCAACTTCCGGATCACGTTTAATTACCGGCTGGGTAAAATGAGCTTCGACGGCTCAGGTTTTTCACTCGGACGCAGAAAGAAATCAATCAGCAACGACGACGTGAAGAGCGAAGGCGGTGGCAATGATAACGGTGGTGGTCAGCAGCAGGGCGGCGGTATGCAGCAAGGCGGCGGCGGCGGACGTCCCCGTCAATAAGCAGCTGTTCTGTTAAAACATCCTTAAAAAGCGTTGGCAACCCGAAAAGCCAACGCTTTTTTACGTACTTTACCGACAGGAGTGCTATTTTTTCTATAATTTACCATACAACTAACCTTATCTTAACATGCTTAACCGAAGAAATTTTCTGAAGCAGGCCGGCGTAACGGCACTGGGCGGGCTGGCGTTACCAGCACTGGCAGACAGCCTGTCGGTAACTGGCTTACTGGCCGAACGGCCGGTTGGCATCCAGCTGTTTACGCTGTTCCGGTTTATGAATGAAGACCCCAAGAGTACGCTGGAAAAAGTGGCGGCCGCAGGGTATAAGGAAGTCGAATCGGCGTTTAATTCGCGGGGTGGCTATTATGGCTACAACGCGAAAGAGTTTAAGGCTCTGGTCGAGAGCATGGGCATGAAGTGGCGGGCACACCACGCCGGCGGTGCTCCGTTCCGGCCGCGCCCGACCCCGCCTGCCAGCGGTACAGCCGCCGCCGGTGGTCCCCCGGCACAGGCACCGCGGATGCCGGCCAACATGCCGCCTATGCTGAACCTGCGCGATAACTACCAGCAACTGGTCGATGAAGCGGGTGAGGGCGGGCTGTCGTATCTGGTCTGTTCCAGTACGCCGGTTGGCACCATCGACGACATTAACAAGTCGATTGAGGTATTCCAGAAAACGGGTGAAGCCTGTAAAAAGGCGGGTATCGGATTTGCTTACCACAACCATGCAACGGAGTTTGACCCGGTCGACGGCGGCAAAACACCGTATGAACTCATCCTGTCGCAGACCGATAAGGATCTGGTAAAAATGGAGCTTGATCTGGCCTGGGCCGTGAAAGCCGGTAAAGACCCCGTGGAGTTGTTTAAGGGGCAGCCGGGTCGTTTCCCGCTCTGGCATGTTAAAGACATAAAGTCGGATCTGAAAACAATTACCGAAGTCGGCAACGGGGTGGTTGACTTTAAGAAAGCATTTGCCGCCGCAAAAATCGCCGGGTTGAAGTACATTTTCGTAGAACAGGACATGGCGCCCGGCGTTGAAAGCATTCAGACCAGCATTACCAATCTGAAAAAGGTACTGTAATCAGTAAGTTAATCCGCCGTAATTCTATGAAAAAGCGCATACTGATTGCCGCAGGTGTGTTACTGGTTGCCATTCAGTTTATCCGGCCCGCACGGAACACCGGCAGCGCCGATGGCCCGCAGGATATTACGCACGCTGTAGCTGTTCCGGCTCCGGTGCTGACCATGCTGAAAACAGCGTGTTATGACTGCCATTCCAACCAAACGGCGTACCCATGGTATGCTACTGTTCAGCCGGTCGGGTTGTGGCTTGGGCATCACGTAGACGAAGGCAAGGAAGAGCTGAATTTTTCGGAATTCGCAACGTATGCCCCGAAGCGTATGGCGCATAAACTCGAAGAAATTGCGGAAGAGGTAGAAGAGGGCCACATGCCGTTGCCTGCCTACACACTCATTCATACAGATGCAAAGCTGACAGAAGCGCAGGTATCTGAACTAACTGCCTGGGCTAAAGCGCAGCAGCAACAGGTACAGGCTATTGCCCCATTGTAATTAACTTATATTATTTATTTTCTGCTTTCCTCCCCCTAACCCCCTCCAGCGGGGGAAATCGGGCCCAATTTCCCCCGCTGGAGGGGGTTAGGGGGAGGAAAATAGTGTAAATTCTAATACACTACTTACCAGCCATTAGTCATTCCCGTTCCAGAAAAGCCGCTGCCCGCTTAGGGTCGAAGCGGTAGAGATAAGGAGCCTTATGGGCGCCCCCCGTCCATTTTTTATCGACCCGCTCCAGTATTTCCAGGCTCAGCATCTTCCGCTGAAAGTTAGCCCGCAGCATTTTCCGGTCCAGAATCGTCTCATACAACGCCTGTAACTCGCTCATGGTAAATGTATCGGGCAGGAGGTTGAACGCGACCAGTTTATAATCCAGCATCAGGCGCAGGGTTTCGAGGGCTTTCTCCGTAATATGGTTATGATCCAGAATCATCGCCGGAATCTGCTGAATATCAAACCAGTGATAGTCTTCATCGAGCATGCCGGTCGTGAGCACTACCTTCGAAAAGTCAACCAGCGCATAATAGCCGACCGACAGAAAACGACCAAGTACCCAGTGGTCATCCGGCAGTTCAATGCCGACCGCCTGCATGGTGTCCCGATGGACCTTCGAAATCGCACGGTCGGCCTGACCGAAGGTGCAGAACTGTTCGAGGTAAATGTCGTGCAATCCGGTCCGTTCCCGCAGAATTCGCCGCGCCGCCTCATCGATGCCTTCGTCTTTAAAGACAAAACCGCCCGGCAGCGACCGCTTATCGGTGTTTTTAAACGTAAGCACTAGTACTTTGAGCTGGTTCTGATGAAATCCGAAGATGACACAGTCGATCGACACGTTCTGAAACAGAGCGTCGCCGTTGTCAAGAAAGTTTTTAAGAGCTTCGTTTGCTTGCATGGGGAACCGGACGATGACAAAAAAAGCGCCGTTAGAGCAGGTTACTGTTAGAAACGTTTGGTTGTACAGATTCTGTACAGAACAGCCGGACCGGCGGGTAAAATTAAGGCATTCGGTTATAGAACCAAACGGCCATACAAACAGGCGTAACTCCTTCTGCTGTCCTGACATGCGGTAAATACATCAGCCAGAGCAGGATAGGGAGCATACCGGAAAGTAATATAAACTCCTGAAAGTTTCGTAATTTGTCCTTGATAAATCCTGTATTGATAGTTTTATGATGAAGATATGGCCGTTTGCTGGCCTGATCAGCCTCGTGGCAGGCGTTCTGCTGTCAGGTAGCGTTATTGATGACAAACCGCCGAAACCCGATGATAACCGCTTTACGCCGGTAGTGCTGACCCCTGAGGGTACCCTGGACGAACCGATGGTTTTTCAGGTGCTGCCGGATGGTTCGGTGTATATCATTGAGCACAAGGGCGCCTTCAAAAAAGTTGATCCGGTTACCAAAACCGTCGGTTTGATTGCTACCATTCCGGTGTTTAAGGAAAACGAACAGGGGCTTGTCGGCTTTACAATGGATCCCGGCTACGCGAAAAATCACTGGATTTACCTTTATTATGCGCACCCGACCGAAAGCAAAATGCGGCTAACCCGCTGGGAACTGCGGAACGATAAACTGATTCAGGCTTCTGAAAAGGTCCTGCTGGAAATTCCGGTCGACCGTGCCGAAACCAGCCACACGGGCGGGGGCATGACCTGGGACAGGGCCGGTAACCTCTACCTGACCGTAGGGAACAATACCGGCAATTCCTATACGGCCCAGACCGATGAACGACCCGGCCGCAGCCGCTGGGACGACCAGCGCGGGGCCGGTAATACCAATGATCTGCGGGGAAAAATCCTGCGGATCCACCCTGAGCCGGATGGTACCTACAGCATTCCGGACGGCAACCTGTTCCCGAATAGCGGCGACCGCCGCGCGCGGCCGGAAATTTATATCATGGGAACCCGCAATGCCTGGCGACCGTCTGTTGACAGTAAAACCGGCTGGCTCTACTGGGGCGAAATCGGGCCGGATGCCGATGTAGATTCGGAGAACGGGCCGCGCGGCTACGATGAGCTGAACCAGGCGCGGAAACCCGGCTTCTTCGGTTGGCCTTACTTTATCGGCGACAACTACGCGTACCCGATTTACGATTATGCCGCCAACAAGCCGACGCACAAGCTTGATCCGCAGCGGCCTGTCAATAAGTCGGTCAATAATACGGGCCTGACGGAGCTGCCACCGGCGCAACCGGCGTTTATTTACTATCCCTACGCCGTATCAGAGACGTTTCCGCTGGTGGGGTCGAGTTCGCGCTGTGCCATTGGCGGGCCGGTCTATCACCAGGCTGATTTCAGCAACCCGAAGCGCCCGTTTCCGGCCTATTACGAAGGCAAGTGGCTGGCCGCCGATCTGTCGCGGTTCTGGATCATGGCCATCAGCCTGAAGCCCAACGGCGATTACGACCACATGGAGCGTTTTGCGCCTGACTACCATCCCCGCCAGCCGATTGACCTGAAATTCGGGCCGGAGGGCGATTTGTATGTGCTGGAATACGGCGGCAGTACGCTGAAATCGCCTTCGGAGGCGCGGCTGGTGCGGATTGAATACAACGCCGGTAACCGCAAACCGGTTGTGCAGGCGTCGGCCAGTAAGCGGGGCGGGGCGTTGCCGCTGTCGGTAACGCTGCTGTCGGAGGGGACCAAAGACTACGACGGCGACCGGCTGACGTACCACTGGCAGGTGACGGGTAAAGGTCAGCCAACCCGCTCGTTCACAACGGCTAATCCGTCGGTTGTTCTTGACAAGGCCGGGGTGTATACGGCGACGCTGACTGTTACTGACACACATGGCGCCCGAAACAGCCAGACTCTCCGGCTTGTGGCGGGTAACGAACCACCGGCCGTAAGCCTGACGCTGGCGGGCAATTCGCAGTTCTTTTTTCCGGAAAAGCCCGTGCAGTATGCTGTGGCCGTAACGGATCGGGAGGATGGCAGTCTGAGCAGCGGCCGGATCAAACCGGAGCAGGTAGCGGTAAGCGTTGACTATGTGTCGGAAGGTTTTGACTTTGCCGACGCGCACATCAACCAGCAGAAAGTCGATGCCTCGACGCAGTTTGCCGTGGCGCGGGCGATGATCAGCAAAACAGACTGCGGGAACTGCCACAATGCGGTTGGCAAAGGCGTCGGTCCGTCGTACCGGCAGGTGGCCGACAAATACAAAACCGATCCGGCAGCAACCGACCGGCTGGCCAGAAAAATCATTGCGGGCGGTACCGGCGTCTGGGGTACGGAGGCTATCATGCCGGCCCACCCGACCCTGGCGCTTGCCGATGCTAGGACCATCGTCAGGTATATACTGGCGATTGATACACAGAAAATCAGTACGTTGCCAGTGCAGGGAACATACATGACGCGGGTGCCGGCCGATGATCCGGGGCGGGGTAAATACCTGCTGCGGGCCGCCTATACCGACCGGCCGACCACCGTGCCGTCGCAGACAACGGAAGCGCTTGTGGTGCTGCGGACACCGCGTCTGCTGCCAACGGATGCGGAAGTGGTGCAGGGAGCGGTCCGCGATCAACTGGACGATTACACGTTTATGACCGCTAAGCCAAACACATACATCGGCTTCCGGCAGCTTGACCTGACGGATGTGCGGCAGGTTGAGTTCCGGCCCAACTGGCACCTGTATGATATTTACCGTGGTGGCTTTATCGACATCCGGCTGGATTCGCCGACGGGGCCGGTTATCGGCACGACGGAGTTGAAGGAAGAGCAGTTTAACATCAAGAAGTTTCCGGGCGGCATCGGCAATTTCTGGGGAGGGCCGCCGGGCAGCGACCGTAACCTGAAAACAACTGCCTCCCGGGCGACGCTGACACAGGCGGTCCGTGGGCGGCACGCTGTCTATTTTATGTTCCGGAACGACAAGGTGCCAGCGCCCGATGCGTTGTTTCCGTTAGCCTCAATTACGCTATATGACTAGTTATCAACGCATATACGCGGTCCTGTCCGGTCTTCTGCTGTCGGGCGGACTGATGGCGCAGCCGGCATCATTTACCAATGTGGCCGGGATGGAGTTTGTGCTCATCAGGCCCGGCACGATGGTAGTGGGCCGGTTTGAGCCGGTGTACCCTAAGCCGGGCGACAAGGATGTGCACTGGACCGATGCGGAGTTTAAACTGGCCGAAAAGCTGGCCCGGCAGGATGCACGTCCGGGCTTTCCGGTCACGATCCGGAAGCCGTATTACATTGGCCGGTTTGAGGTGACCCAGCGGCAATGGATGCAGGTAACGGGCCGGAATCCGTCAGTTTTTCAGGGCGATAAAGTAGCCGGTGAAACCGGTGATCATCCGGTGGAGAACATTACCTGGGCCGATGCACAGGCATTTGTGGCGAAACTGAATCAACTGGACAAGGTACACCGGTACCGGCTCCCGACCGAGTTTGAGTGGGAATATGCGGCCCGCGCCGGTGCGGAGGGTGATATTTCGTGGAAAACCATCTGGCAAACGGCGCAGACCGGCACCCGCACCACCAACAAGGTCGGCCAGAAACCGGCCAATGCCTGGGGGCTGTACGATACGCTCGGTAACGTCTGGGAGTGGGTGCAGGACTGGTACAACGACCAGCCGTTTGCCGATCCGGTTCCCCAGCGTATGGGCAGGCAACATGTGCTCAAAGGGGCGTCGTTCGTCGGTGATGTAAAAAATGCAACGTACATGACCCACGCCGCCGGTCCGGCCAATGGCTGGGATGTCGGGGTCCGGATTGTGATGGAGGTAAATATAGAAAAATGAAACGAATTGTTCAGATAAGCTGGCTACTGGTCAGCGTATTATCCGTAATCCAGGCCTTCGGACAGACGGGCGGTATACCGAAAGGCTTCCGGCCGCTGTTCAACGGGAAAAATCTGACCGGATGGCACAAAAGCCGGACTACCCATCAGGGAACGACCGGTAATTTTTACGTGGAAAACGAAACGATTGTTCTTAAACAACAGCCGTACGGGCAGGGAGGCGTCCTGCTGACCGACCGGAAGTTCCGCAATTTTGAGCTGTATCTGGAGGCGAAAATTGATTCGTTCTGCAACGGCGGCATTTTCCTGCGGTCGACGGAGAGCGGGCAGGCCTATCAGATTGAGCTGGCCACGCCCGGCGGCACCGGCGACCTCCTCGGCGAAATGCTGCCCATCAGCCAGTCGGCCAAGGCCACGAAACTGGCGTCGGTCTGGCGGGCCAACGACTGGAACGCATTCCGGATCCGGATGGAAGGCGAGGTGCCGCACCTGACGTTGTGGGTAAATGACGTGCTGATGTGGGACATTACCGAACCCAAAAATGACTTTGTCGCCGGCGCGACCGAAGGCATGATCGGTTTACAGGCCCATTGGTCGTCGGCCTACCAGCCCGGCGTGCAGGCCTTCAGCATGGCAGGTTCCTGGAAGCCCGGCGGTGCCCACCGCTTCCGGCGAATCGCGGTGAAAGAGTTGTGAGGTGACAGGATACTGGATTAACTCCCCGAGGGTTCAAAACCCTCGGGGAGTTGATTAGTTAAACGACTGCCTGAATTCGAGCGGGCTCTGTTTTGTCTTCGCCTTAAACAGCTTATTGAATGACTGGGAATGCTCAAAACCAAGCGCGTAGGCGATTTCGCTGACGGACAGTTCGGTGGTCGAGAGCTTTTCCTTGGCTTTCTCGATCAGCTTTTCGTGGATCAGCTGCTGGGTGGTGAGGCCGGTGAGCTGCTTCAGCAGGTTACTCAGGTATTTGGTCGACATGTGGAGCGCGTCGGCTATATACTGTACAGTGGGCAGACCTTCGGATAGCCGCTCTTCGTCGTTGATGTAGGTTGTCAGAATGTCCTCTACACGGTCAAGCGTTTTGCTGCTGGTGATCTTCCGGGTGATAAACTGACGCTCATAAAACCGCTGGGCATAGGTAAACAGAACGTCGAGCTGGGCAATGATCACATCCTGACTGAATTTGTCGATGTTGGCGTGATATTCTTCCCGAATGTTGTTTACAATGTTGTTAATGAGCGTTTCTTCCCTGTCGGAGAGAAACAACGCTTCATGGGCCGAATAACCGAAATATTCGTACTGTTTGATTTTTTTGGCAAGTGCCGTATTCCACAGAAAATCAGGGTGGATAAACAGCATCCAGCCGTCCAGATTGTGCGGTACACCGTTGTCTTCGCCGCGCAAAACCTGCCCCGGAGCCATAAACGCCATGAGCCCTTCATCGAAATCATATTTCTGCTGACCGTACAGCAGCTTGTCGCACCCCCGTTTCAGCGATACCACGTAGAAGTCTGAAACAACGGCGTTGATCCCCGTGTCGTTCCGAAGTCCTTTCAGGTCAATGATGCCGATGAGCGGATGATGTGGCTTTGGCAGGTTCATGAGCCGGTGGATCTCGGCGATGGATTTGATCCGGTATGGCTTTGTGTGGTCCATGACAGTTAGTTTTTGAACGGGTATTTTAACCAGATTAAGAGCAGCGGCAAGGCCAGAAACGGAATTTCGATGAGGGCCATCCGAACGTTTCCGGCCCGCAGCGACAAGGCCATGATCAGCAGGATAACAACCGCATTGAGCAGGTTACCGATAAAAAATGTCTGCGGGAAAAGCAGCATCAGGCCGATCAGGATGGAAAGTACGCCCACAAAGGGTATCACGGATCTGGTGATTCCTAAGTCGGCCATCATTTTTGTCTGTTCGGCATTGGCCGGTTGAAACGCGTCCCAGCCGTGTTTGATGCTCAGAAAGGCGGAAACTAAAAGAAGGATAATACTGACGATTTTCATTGCTGGCGTTGTTTAAGAGACAAATTAATCATTTCCCGTACATGAAGGATGCGCCCATTTTGCCCGACTGCGCGATCAGCAGCTTAGGAGCAATCCGGCTCAGCATGCGCATGACACCGGCAAGGCCCGGATACACTTCATCCTTATCGTTTTGCAGCCCTTTGATGGCCGCGTCCACAATTTTGTCCGGCGCCATTAACATACCCGCATTGAAACCGTCTTCGTTGACAAATTTATCGTTCAGCGGGGTCGAAGAACCCGGCGCGACCAGCTCCATAACCTTAATATTCGTGTGCTTTAACTGGACCCGCAAGGCCTGCGTATAGGACCGGAGCCCTGCTTTGCTGGCACTGTAAACCGGCGAAATCGGGAAGGGCATCAGCGCAATGCCTGACGTCACATTCATGATAGCGGCATCGGGTTTTGTCTTGAGGTGCGGCAGAAACTGCTGAATCATCCGGATAGGTCCATTCAGGTTGATGTCGATTTCGCGGGTAATGTCGGTCAGCTCGTGCTGATGGTGCAGGCTGATTTTCCGCATTTCGCCCGCATTGTTAATGAGGATGTTGAGGGCCGGAAACGTCCGGACGACAGTCTCATACAACTGTGTTATATCGTCGGCGCTGCTCACGTCACTCTGAATGGTATGTACCTGCGGCAACTGCCGTTTAACGTCCTGAAGTTTCTGCGCGTTTCGTCCGGTGATAATAACCGTGTTGCCCAATGCAATAAGTTTGGATGCGAATTCAATGCCGAACCCTCCCGTTCCGCCTGTTACTAAAATTGTGTTGCCTGCTAGTTTCATTGTTTCTGTTTTTTGTTGATGCAAAGTTCTGCACTGCGCAAAAAACGACTGTAGCCAAAAGTCACAATGTTGTAGTTGAAAAAGCCGGAGCATATAGGTAAATCTGTGATCATCCGGGGTTTAGATAAATAACCTAACTCCCCGAGGGTTTTGAACCCTCGGGGAGTTTAAAAACAACCCTTACCAATGATGGAAACCAATCGCAGAGAATTCCTGAAACAGATGGGCTGGGGGCTGGCCGGCCTGTATGCCGTTACCAGCCTGCCGCACGAGGCCCTCGCCGGACCCAACCGGACAGTTAGACTGCCGCGTGCCCTGCCGGAAACACAGGGCGTGTCGTCGGCTAAACTCCTGGATTTTATCAACGCCGTTGAGACCCGGAAACTAAACGTGCACAGTGTCATGGTTGTCCGGCACGGGCAGGTGGTGGCCGAAGGGTGGTGGGCGCCCTATAGCCCGACGCTCAAACACACGTTGTATTCCCTCAGTAAGAGCTTTACCTCAACGGCCGTCGGACTGGCGGTAGCAGAAGGTAAGCTGAGTGTTGAGGACAAGGTAGTGTCGTTTTTCCCGAACGACGTACCGGCCACGATCAGCGCGAATCTGGCCGCGATGCGGGTCAAAGACCTGCTCACGATGTCGACCGGGCACGACAAGGACACAACCGCCGCCGTGCGGGGAGGCAGCGACCCGAACTGGGTGAAAACCTTTCTGGCGCAGCCCGTTGACCACCAGCCGGGGACGCATTTCGTCTACAACAGCGGGGCCACCTACATGCTGTCGGCCATCGTACAGAAACTGACCGGTCAGCCAATTCTGGCGTATCTGAAACCAAGGCTGTTCGACCCGCTGGGCATCGAAGGCGCTGACTGGGAGGTTGACCCGAACGGCATCTGCGTGGGCGGCTGGGGACTGCGCGTAAAAACCGAAGACATTGCCAAATTCGGACAGATGTACCTGCAGAAAGGTATGTGGAACGGCAAGCGCATTCTGGCCGAAGCCTGGGTTGCTGATGCGACCCGCTTCCAGGTACAGTCGGCAGGCGGCGGGCGGCCGAAAGAACAGAATGACTGGCTACAGGGCTACGGCTACCAGTTCTGGCGTTGCCGCCACGACGCGTACCGGGGCGACGGTGCATTCGGACAATACTGCATTGTATTGCCGAAGGAAGATGCCGTAGTGGCCATTACCAGCGAAACGGGCGATATGCAGGGCGTTATGGATGAAGTCTGGACGCACATTCTGGGCGGGTTCCGGCCGGAGAGCTTACCGGCCGATGCCGCAGCACATCAGCAGCTGACTCAAAAGCTGGCGGCCTTGTCCATGCCGTTGCCGGTGGTTTCGTCAACGTCGCCGATGTCGGCTCAAATCAGCGGTAAGACGTTTGCGATAGACGCGAATTCGATGGGCGTGAAAACCGTCGGGCTGAATTTCGGGAAGGAGGGTTGTCTGTTTACCATGCGCAACGACCAGGGCGAACACCGGATTCTGTGCGGGCTGGGCCGCCGCGTTCAGGGCGAAACCGGGCTGTCGATTATTCCGATTAAACTGGTGCCGACACCGGTGCCGGGCGAAACAAAAACCAAAGTCTCCGCCAGCGGTACCTGGACCGACCCGAATACGTTCGAAATGATCTGGCGCTTCAACGAAACAGCGCACTATGACCGCGTAACCTGCCGTTTCGACGGGGATCAGGTGCAGGTAACGTTTACGAAAAGTGTAGTGGTCATCAATCCGGCTACGAAGGATGACCGGCCGGTTTTACACGGCAAACTAGCCACTTCTGTTCTGTCACAAGGTAAATAACGGCTTAATTCTATGAAAATCAGCTATAAAATTGCGCTGACAATAGCGCTGGCTACCGGTCCGGGCGTGTTGCGTCCGGCTCTGGCGCAAAAACTGCCATCCGGTCCGCAGGTGATGACGTTTCACTCATCGGTCGATGACACCGAACAGCCGTATGGCCTGTATCTGCCCAAAAACTATAACCCCAAAAAGAAGTACCAGCTGGTAATGATGCTCCACGGGGCGGGGTCTAATCACCGCCTTGAACTAAAGCGGGTATTCGGCAAAAGCAACGTTGGTGACGAAACGGATGTAGAAGCATCCCGCTATTTTCAGGAGTGGGCCGATGTGGATTACATTGTGGCTTCGCCGTTTGCGCGGGGTACGATGGGCTATCAGGGCGTGGCCGAAACCGATGTCTATCAGGTGCTGGCCGATGTGAAAAAGCGGTTTTCGGTGGATGAAGACCGGACCTATCTGACCGGTCTGTCAATGGGCGGGGGCGGTACGCTCTGGATTGGCCTGACGCGTCCTGATATCTGGGCGGCCATTGCGCCCGTATGTCCCGCACCGCCGCAGGGTACCGATGCGCTCGCCGGAAATGCGCTGAATGTGCCGGCTCACTTTTTTCACGGGGATGCCGACCCGGCTGTGCCGGTTGCCGTTTCGCGTGGCTGGGTGAAAAGCCTGAAAGACCTGGGCAGTCAGGTGGAGTATGTGGAATATCCGGGCGTGAAACATAACAGCTGGGAAAATGCCTACAAGGACGGATTTATCTTTAGCTGGTTTAAGCAGTTTAAGCGGAACCGGTTTCCGGACCGGGTACGGTTTACTACGTCGCGCTACAACTACAATCAGGCGTATTGGGTAAGGCTGGATGAGCTGGACCCCGGCACGATGGCAACTGTAGACGCGAAGTTTACGGGCAAAAACCGGCTGGATATCAGCACTACCGGCCTGACGGCGCTGACGCTGAAGCTGGCGGGGCATCCGACGTTCAAAGCCGGAAAACCGCTGGATATTGCCATTGACGGCAAGAGCTTTTCGGCGCAGACCGCCGATTCGGTTTCGTTGGTACAGCGCAACGGCAACTGGCAGCTTGACGCCTATCAGCCGGCCATCACGGCTAAAAAACGCGGTGCCGAGGGGCCGATCAGTGAGGCCTTTGCGACCCGCCATGTGTATGTCTACGGTACCGGTGGCAATCCCTCGCCGGCAGAATTGAAGGCACGCGCCGAGGTCGCCGCACAAGCCGCCAACTGGCCGGTTGACCGGGGACCGTTTCTGGGCCGGATCATGGTTTTTCCGCGTGTTCTGGCCGATAAGGATGTCCGGCCAAGCGATCTGGCCGATGCCAACCTGGTTTTGTTTGGTACCAAAGAAACAAACAGCCTGATTGATAAATACAGCGGGCTGCTGCCGATGCAGCTGACCAATACCGGTGCTGACTATGGCTTGTTTTACGTCTTTCCGGCCGCCGGGCATTATGTTGTTGTCAGCTCCGGGCTACCGTGGTGGACGGACCCGTCATCGGCCCAGGGGCTTTCGTGGCTGCTGCCGAAGCCGTTGGCAAGTCCGCTGGTCGGGAAGGATTTCGTACTCTTCAAGGGGTCGGCCAAAAACATCATTGCCGACGGAAATTTTGATCAGAACTGGCAGCTGAAAGAGGCCGATGCGCAAAAGCTGAAGGGCTCAGAAGCGGTTCTGGTTCCGGGCGGGGCAATCAGTGCGAAGAAATAACCTTGTGGTGGTGGCGTCTTCTGACGGGGCGTCACCACCACAGGATCAGTATTTTTCAAACCAGTCAAACTTGTTCTGGATGATATTTTGCTTTTCCTGCCTCAGGTAATTGAGGTAGGCGCCGGCTACCGGTGACATCTTTTTGTCTTTGAGCCAGATCAGGTACCAGTTTGATTTAATCGGAAACCCCTTTACCGGAATGATTTGTAACTGACCGATTTGCAGTTCATTTTTTATCCCGATCAAGGGCATAATGGAATACCCCAGACCGGCAATAACGGCCTGCTTAACCGCTTCGTTGCTGGTGAGCTCCATTTTCTTCTGCACCGGGAGGCTATTGCTTTTGATAAACCGCTCCATGACATGCCGCGTGCCCGAACCCTGTTCCCGGTAAATAAGCGGAATGCGTTCGAAAATATCCCTGTCATATTCCGTGCTGTCGAACGCTACATCCTTGTTCCCGATCACAAAAAGCTTGTTCTGCATCAGCTCAACATGGTCTGTGCTTAACGTTTCCGGCAGTACGCTGACCAGCGAAAAGTCAACCTCGTTTTTTTCGAGGCTCTGTACCACCTGCGCCTTGTTGGTCACATCCATCAGCAGTTCTACGCCCTGGTGCTGTTTTATAAAATCAGCGATGAAATAGGGCGCAATATATTTGCCGGTCGATACAACAGACAGCTTTAGTTTGCCGGTAATCTGCCCTTTGTGGGCGTGCATTTTAAAACTGATGGCATGCACCTCCGTCAGAATTTTCTCCGCCGCTCCGGCTATTTCCTTTCCGAAATCAGTGACGTAAATCCGCTTGTTAATCACTTCGATTAACGGGATATCGAACTGATCCTGAAAGTTTTTAAGCTGAATGGAGACCGCAGGCTGCGTAAGGTGCAATTCATCAGCGGCCTTTGTAATGCTCAAGGTCTGCACCACTTTTGAAAAAACACGGAGCTGATTAAGCGTATAGTTCATAAAAAGTATTTATGATGAGCATTGCAAAGTTATATTTTTACTTATAATCTACCTTGCTGAGTTTTGCACCGTCAATCAACATGAAGAAAATGCAACGCATAACGGTAGCAAAAGGTGACGGTATCGGCCCTGAGATTATGGATGCCACGCTCTCAATCATTAAAGCAGCAGGTGCCCGGATTGAGATCGATGAAATTGAAATAGGCGAAAAGGTGTACTTAGCCGGCAACACGTCGGGCATCGCCAGGGAATCGTGGGACGTTATCCGCCGGAATAAAGTGTTCCTGAAAGCACCGATTACAACCCCGCAGGGCGGCGGCTACAAAAGCCTGAACGTAACGACCCGTAAGTTCTTGGGGCTGTACGCCAACATCCGTCCGTGTATCAGCCTGCATCCGTTCGTCAAAACCAAACACCCGCAGATGGACATTGTGATTGTGCGGGAAAATGAAGAAGATCTGTACGCCGGCATTGAGCACCAGCAAACGGATGAAGTCGTACAGTGTCTTAAGCTCATCAGCCGTCCGGGCTGCGAGAAAATTGTCCGGTACGCATTTGAATATGCCCGTCAGTATGGCCGGAAAAAAGTAACCTGCTTTACGAAGGATAACATCATGAAGCAGACCGACGGCTTGTTTCATCAGGTGTTTGACGAAATCGCGGTGGAGTACCCTGATATTGAGCATGAACACTGGATTATCGACATCGGGGCGGCAAAAATGGCCGATACGCCCGAAGCCTTTGACGTGATTGTCATGCCCAACCTCTACGGCGATGTCCTGAGCGATGTGGCGGCCCAGATTGCGGGGTCGGTGGGGCTGGCCGGGTCGGCTAACATCGGGGAGACCTGTGCCATGTTTGAGGCTATCCACGGATCGGCGCCCCGCCGTGCCGGTCAGAATATGGCCAATCCATCCGGTTTGCTGCAGGGAGCTATTCAGATGCTTACACACATCGGCCAGGCCGACGTTGCAGAGAAGGTGCAGAATGCGTGGCTGAAGACCATTGAAGACGGCATTCATACCTATGATATTTACAAGGAAGGAATCAGCACGCAAAAGGTCGGCACGAAAGAGTTTGCCGAAGCCGTGATTACGAATCTGGGGCAGCAACCGGCGCAGCTGAAGGCGGTTCACTACGCCAATGGCACAACCCTGACCCTGCCGGCGTACGAACGGAAACCGGCTAAGCATAAGGAGTTACAGGGCGTTGACCTGTTTGTGCACTGGAACGGTAAAGACGTAAATGAGCTGGCATTGCTCGTTGAAAACCTGAATACGGCTGACATTCAGTTGAACATGATTACGAACCGCGGAATAAAAGTGTATCCGGATGGTTTCCCCGAAACGTTCTGCACTGACCACTGGCGCTGCCGCTTTAAACCTCTGGCTGGCAAACAGCTAACGAAACAGCATATCATCGGGCTGTTGCAGGCAGCCGAAGCCGTAAACATAGATGTAATCAAAACCGAAAACCTGTATGCCTTCGATGGCAAACCGGCTTTTTCACTTGGTCAAGGGCAATAACCACTGAAAACGATGAACATAGAACTGATCAAAGGCGATTTTACACCCTCAGAAGCGCTTGATATTCTGACCCGGCTGGTAGCGGTTAAAATAAAATTTCACGAGCGTAAAATTGAGAAGAGTGACAGCGAAGAAGACATCAAAATGCGGGAACGGCGTATCCGGCAATTGCAGCAGTCAATGCATGATGCGCGGCAGGCAATTCTATCGGCCAAAACAAACTGCCGGCTGGCCTCCGATGTAGTAATCCGCTGATAATGAGAAGCCGTATTCTGCCGTTCTGCTATATCTTTCCGGCTTTAGTTTGTCTGCTACTGTCTTTTTGGATAAAAGACCGGTTGGTGTCCAGCCTGTTGACGGCCGCTTCACTGATCCTTATCCTGCTGGCTATGAAGTATCTGAGCGATGCAGGGTTTACCGATTCAGAAGGGCTATAAGAGGGTGGATTCCATCCTCTTATAGCTCTGCACCCGCCTGTGCTTAACAACCTTTCCCCTTCCCGTAAATCATCATGCATGTATTGACTGAAAATGGTCAGGACCGGAGCCACGCGGCTGGTACCGGTAAACTTACCCATTCACCACACAGCAGCCTGTTTTTAGTTTGTCCGTTTTGTCAGATAGAAAACTTCATTGGTAAACAGACCGGTGCCGTTTATTTTCTGACGGCTCCTGCGTCCGTTTTCCATATCTATGATGACGATTTTTTTGCGCCGGTTGACCGCTTCATTGAACGGGAGCATATCACGCATGTGTATATTGTCGCCGATACATCGTGTCTGTTCATAAACAATGTGCTGGCAAACGGCAGGAAATACGACATTGGTTGTGAGTTATTTATCCGGCAACTGGCAGACAGTCAGGATACGCCCCAAACCCTTACCGAAAAAGTACTGAAGCAGGAAATAGCGTTATTACGGCAGAAAAAAGTCTTTGCCGGACGCATCGCCGCCGGAAAACTGATGGTATACGGCTTGCTGACGGATAAGGCAGAGGCAACCGTAGCGGTAATCTATTAATACCTGCTAACCCACTAACCGGCTCAGCCAGCTTCGTTTGGTTTTGGGTACCGGTACGGCCAGTTCCGGAAACATCCCGTTGAAGTGACGGACAATCGCCGGTTCGTGGCGTTGTGTGAATTCAGGATCAAAGTTAGCTCCGGAAAGGTGCGCTATCGCGTGCTGAACCGGGGTGCCGGTCTCGATCCAGCCTTCCCAAACGCCCTGCCGCTGCCGGATGCCGAAGGTGTGTATACCGGTTACCGCCCGCCGTTCGTCGCCGGTAAATACGATGCGGAGGGCTTTGTTCTGGTCCGGATGTTGCCAGTAAAAACTTTGCAGGCTGCCGTCGTCGGGTAGTTGGGCCGGGACGATGCCGTAGGTCTGGTACTCAATATCGAAGAATTTGGCCGAGTTGAAAAATACGCCGGGTCGGTAAGCCGTTCGCTGGCCCAGAATGGTTTTAGCAACGGTTTCGCCCATGATGCGACCGGTATACCAGATCTGTTCGACCGCTTTCCGGCCTCCGGGCGGGTTCCGGTGCTGCACACAGTCGCCGATGGCGTAAACACCCGGTACGTTGGTTTCCAGAAACTCATTCACCAGAATGCCCCTGTCTGTTTCAATGGCCGTATGCGCTGCCAGGCCGAGCTGCGGCCGTACGCCGATGGTAATGCCCGCAAACTGAGCCGGAATCTCATCGCCCTGCGTTGTCCGGACGGCCGATACCCGCCCTGTTCCGTCGTCAACCAGTCCGGCTAGTTCGGTCGAAAGGCGCAGGTCTACGTTGTGTTCACGGATATGGCGGGTAATCATGGCCGATTCGGCTTCGGGGAGTGTCTGATTCCAGAAACTGCTTTCCCGCACCAGAAAGGTCACCTGAATACCCCGCGACAGCAGCATCTCCACCATCTCGATCCCGATCAGACCGCCTCCTGCCACGACCGCCTGCCGGATGCCTTTCGTATCGGCTTCCATGCGCTCCAGATCCTGAAAACTGTAAAGCCCCTGCACGCCCCTGAGCGGTTGCTCCGGATTGCCAATGGCATTTGACGTTGAACCCAGTGCCAGAAAAAGTACATCATACGATACGGCCTGACCAGTTGACAGGGTTAGCTGCCGGGTGTCCGTATCGAGGTGGCTGACATGGGCATGCACCAGGTCTATCCGGTTTTTGGCCCAGAACCAGTCTTCATAGGGCTTGGTGTGCTGGTACTGCATGTGGCCCATGTAGATGTACATGAGGGCCGTGCGGGAGAAGAAGTGCTCCGTTTCTGACGAAATAACCGTGATGGAGTCAGCACTGTGTTTGCGGATTTCGCGGGCGGCGGTAATGCCCGAAATACCGTTGCCAATAATGACGATTGAGCGCATAGCAAAGCCGGATAGGATGTAAATATAGACGAAAAGCGCCGTCCGGATCAATCCGGACGGCGCTTTTCGTCTCAGTGGTCTGTCGTTAGCGCGTTACCAGCAGGCGTTTGCTGATCCGCTGCTGATCCGTTTCAACCTGGATGATATAGGTCCCCATCGGCAGGTCGCGGACGGTCAGCTGAAACTGATCGGCAGCCAGGCGGCGGGTCGGTACGCGCTGCCATTGCCCGGCCGAGTTCAGGACATCGACGGTATGGACATTGCCGCGTAACACGTCGGATTGCAGGAACACCTCGCTCGAGGCCGGATTCGGATAGAGCCGGAACTCCGCGACGGGGTCTTCGGTGCCGAGGTAAAGCTGCTGGAAAATCGGCAGCAGCTGAAAGCTTTGTTGCAACACACTCGTCACCGTTGAGGTCGTTTCACCCAGCCAGTCGGTCAGCAGCGTGGCGTAAATCTGCCGGAAGTCATACTGCATTTTCAGGTTGCCGTTATCGAGGTCAGACAGGTTCGGGGTTTTGCCGATAAACTGTGTTTTAACGCCTTTGCCGAAGACAAACACCGGTGCAGCCGTACCGTGGTCGGTACCGACACTACCGTTCGACGCCACCCGCCGGCCAAATTCCGAGAACGTCATACCGGCAACGCGGTCTTCGGTGCCCTGTGCTTTCAGGTCGTCCATGAAAGCTTTGATCCCGTCAGAAACCTGTTTGAGCAGGTTGGCGTGAGTGCCGGTAGTGGTATCGGTGGCCGTTGTCTGGCTGGCATGGGTATCAAACCCGCCCAGAGAGACATAATAGACTTTGGTACGTGAACCGCCGTGAATGAGGCGGGCCACAATTTTCAGCTGGTCGGCCAGGCTGTTGCTGGTCGGGTAAGTGACGAGGTTCTTGCCTTTTGTGGCAGCGGTTTTCAGCTGGGCGGCGTACTGAACCGACGATACCTGCTGTTGGCGGATAAACGTCAGGTTCCGGCCGGCGGGGGTATTGGTGCTTGTGCCCGGATCCTGCACCGCTTTGTCTCCGACCAGTGTGGCGAATGTGTCAGGGTTCTGAATCGCAATGGCCATCGACTGAGCAGGGCCCAGCAAGGCTGTCGACGCAATGGCGCTGATCTGCACCGCCAGCGGGTCGGGCATTGTGGTGTTCGGGTATTTATCGGGGTAACCCGGATATTCGGTATTCAGGTAGCGGCCCAGCCAGCCGGTTGTCAGCGTCTGGCTGGCGTTGGCACCGGTAAACCAGATATCACTTGCCCGGAAATGCGAAAAGTTCGGAGACGGGTAGGACACCCCCTGTACAATTGCCAGTTTACCGTCGTTGGCCAGTGTCTGGAGGCCGGTCATAGCCGGATGCAGGCCTGTGGTGAGCGTATTGTACAGCTTCAGGGCTTTGGCTTCCGGAATGGCAATGTTCGACCGGAGCGAGGTATACTTACTCATCTGATCGAGTGGCAGTACCATGTTGATACCGTCGTTGCCGCCATTGAGCTGGATCATCACCAGTACCCGGTCGTTTACGTCGGCCAGTTTGGCCAGCGCCTGTACAAAGGCCGATTCCTGCCCGAAAGCGCGTGCGCCGTAGCCATCAAAAAACACCGGAAGCATCATCCCGGCAGCTGCCTGTTTGAGAAAATGACGACGTTTCATAGGAGTTGGAATTCGGCCATGCGGAGTAAGTACAGGAATAAATTGGTAAGCTTCATTTTCACGACCGTGCGTTTCGCCGCGATGTTATTCTGCGCCGCATCGATCCAGTCGGCCGGCCATTCGTAGCGTGGCAGTCCCGCCAGCAGTACCGTATCCACCAGAAAATCCTTCTGGGCATTGGTCAGCGTAGTGGCAAAAAGCTGCCCCGTCAGGTCGTCAACCAGTTTAAAGGCATCCGACGGGTCGGGCAGAGTTTTCGCTACCTCGACCGGATCAAACGTATAGGCCTTGCCGTTTACTTTGAACAGGCCGTTTACCAGCTGATCGGTAAAGTACCCGCGCAGAGCCAGGGTATTGGCCGTAATCCAGATCTGATACAGACCGGTATCGTAGTAGGCTCGCCAGCCAAATACCGTCGGCTGATCCATGAGATCCTGCTGTTGTTCGCGGGCGCGGCTGAGCAGGTAATTGGTATAGGTGTAAAAGTTAGTCGTGTCCTTTACCGGATCGGGCGCCGGTACACCGAACCAGCGCAGGCAGCCCACAATCAGCTCAACCGGGGATTTGATCATAGCCCCCCGCACTGCGTCGTCATAAAAATGACTGCTGGTAAACAGGGCCGTCAGCACGGGTTTGATCTGATAGTTATTGTCGCGGAAAATTTTGGCCAGGGGCTCTATAAAATTCGTTTCGACATCGGCCGTGATCTCTGCACCAACAAACCAGATATACAGCTTCCGGACGATAAAGCGTGCTGTTTCCGGCTGGGCCAGAATCATTTTGATGAGATCGGCAATCTCGTCATCTCCGGCAGTAGCCGTTGTCCGGCCTTTGATCAGCACCGAGCCATAGAGTTCCGAAAACGCTTTGTCGAGCGTATCGTGCTGGGCAATCCGGAAGGTTGAGCTGATGGTGGGGATGGTTGTGTTGCGGTAGCCGGTATCGGTCCAGCCCGTCAGGACGCGGGCGGCGGCTTTTACATCCGCTTCGGTATAGTTTCCTTTACCAAGGCCGATCGTAAAGAGCTCCTGCAATTCACGGGCGTAATTTTCGTTGGCTTTTCCCTGGGTGTTCTGGTTGCCGTTCAGGTACCGGAGCATGGCCGGGTCTTTAGTCACCGCAATCACGAAATCGGAGAAATTGCCGAGGGCATGCTGCCGCAGCAGGGCGTTATAACGGTACATAAACCGGCTGTCGTTCACCTCGGCGAAGGTTGTCACGAAGTGATTCTGCCAGAAAAGCACCATTTTTTCCCGTACCGACGTACCCTCGCTGATCATCAGGTTCAGCCACCAGCCCTTAAGCCAGTTCTGGTGATTTCCCTGAGATGCTTCCACGAAAGGTTTGTCGGTGTAGGTCTCCCCCGTTGTTGCGTCGAGGGGCAGGGCTGGGACCGGCTGGTCGGCCAGCAACCGCGTAACAGCGGCTGCCGGCGAAAGGCCCGTAAATGACTTGACCTGTCCGGGGGTCGACCCGGACGTGGCCCGTCTGAGCAGGTGTGCCGCCTGCGCAGCGGTCAGTGGCTGGTTAATCGGAGTTAGCCAGGGCATATGTTTCTTTAGCTGTCGGATCGAAAACCTTCTTTCCGGTTTGTATGGCCGGACAGGAATTGGTTTCGAACCGTTGCATGCTGGTTGATAAGATTTGAAAATTTATAGACGGTTACGTGATTAACTAAAACCTGTGTATAGTGTAAACTACTCATTAACAGGAAATAAAAAGTTTCTTTTTGTTTGTTAAATTAACAAAACTAATGATGTACGGGCTATTAAATTGTGCTTAAAACAAAAATGTCCGGCCAGTATGGCCGGACATTACAGACGCTTTTTCGGGAATTACGCATTAAAACAATTTGTTCCAGGCATCTTTGGCTTTTTCTTTCAGTTCGTCAAACTGCTCCGAGGCTTCGGCCTTTAGTTCATCGAATTTTTTTTCGGCTGCCTCCAGCGTTTCGGCTGCTTCGGCTTTCAGTTCAGTAAGCTTTTCGGCGGCACCTTCCTTAAACTCCGACAACTCCTCGCCGGCTTCGGCTTTCAGGCTGTCGAATTTGGCAGAGGCGGTGGCGGCCACTTCGCCGGCTTCCGCTTTCAGTTCGGCCAGTTTAGCCGAGGCCTGCGTTTTCAGCCCGTCAACGTCGACCTCAGCCGCCATTTCATTTACCTTGTTAACAACCTGATCCTTCAGTTCACCCAGCTTTTCCGAAGCGGCGTTAAGTTGCTCGCCGGCCTCAGTCTTCAGGGTATCAAATTTATCGGAAACGGTCTCTTTGGCTTCGTTTTTTGTGCTCTCGTTCATGTGTCAGAATGGTTAGTAATAAGTCTGTAAGTTAGAGTCTCTTCCGGACATTTTCAATGACTCCGGGCATACCGTTCAGTAACTTACCCGATCCGGCGCACAATCAGGTTATTCACCAGCTCGAAGAGCATTTTGGGCTTCAGCGTCCGCCAGTTACCGACCTGTAGCGTACCCCCGAAATTGATGTAATAATCGAGGTGGTATTTCTTCCACTCACGCTCGATAAACTCCGGAACGTTGATGGCCGCAATCCAGCCTTCTTCCACATCGTCGAACCATTCTTCGTAGTAGCTGTCATCGGAGCCGTGGAAGTTAAGCAGGTTCTCGGTAATGAGCACGTAATGGTTAATACCCTCGTCGTTGAGCAGGTCAACCACCTGCCGTTTCAGGTACATGATGTCGTTATGGAGCGTATCGTTCCACTCGCCGAACAGTTCGATGATGGCATACCGGCGTTCGTAGTCGGCAAACAAAATCTTGCAATAGAGCGTTTCGGAGCCGATTTCATCCCAGAGCGGATGAATGTAATACCCGTAGATGGTGTTTTCGTACTGATTCAGGTTGTACTCCCGTCCGTAGAAGGGAGAACGCTCGTCGTCGGCTGAGACGTAATATTTTTCCCAGCCGTAGTAGGGTTCGATGTCTTGCATGGAGTAAAGAGTGAAAGAGTGGCCGCCTATGCGGCTAAAGAGCGAAAGTGCGAATTGATTCTTTCGCCTTTCACTACTATGCTAACATCAGAAAACCGGATTTGGTTGGCTTCGGGCAGGGCTTATGAGGCGTCGGACATGCGGGTGTAAACCTCTTCGAAACCGGCGTTCCGCAGGTCTTTATAATGGTCGGCATGATGGATGGCCAACCGGTCGAGCAGGTGCACCAGAACAGCCTTTTCGCCGTCGGTCAGCGTACCAAACGCAATGTCAGCCACGCGGGTAAGTTCGGGAAAGCACTGCTGTACGATAGCCATGCCCTGCGGTGTAATCCGGAGCCGTTTCGAGCGCCGGTCCGTCTCGTCCGGAAACTCTTCCATGTACTCCATTTTAATCAGCCGGTTAATGATGTCGATCCCCGACGGAAACTCCGACAGCATCTCATAAATCAGCTCACTTTTCTTGGGGGTACCCATTTGCAGGAGTGCCATCAGGTAAAGCGGATCGTCAATGCCCTTGAAATTCAGGGGCTGCATGGCTTTTTTGGAATAGATTGTCGCGTAGCGCGACAGCTTGCCGACCAGGGAGCCCAGCCGCGCATCCATACTCATGGGCACACTTGCCCGCGGTGCCTGATTGCTCAGGCTTTCGGCCCAATGAGCCGCATCCGTAGTCGGCGCAGCAAAGGCTGAGTGTTCGGTCAGGTAATGCAGGCAAAAATCGGCCAGTCCGGCATTGGGGTGCTGTTCGCTGTACGTAGCCCACTGGTTCACTAATTCAACTAATTTTTTTTCTCCGCTGTCCATTATACTATGATCTCATAGCTTTTGCTATAAATATACGCAAAAGAGGGACAAAAAGTTTTAGGATGTCTAGTAATATGAAGAGTTTCAGCGAGGGCTAATCCTCGACCGGCAGCTGCCGGTTGACCCAATCCACGTATCGCTGGTGTTTGAATGCAAACCATTGCTGCCGGTAATCACCTGCGTTATCGATCACATCCCTGAACGCCCGGAACTTTTGAAATCATTAGAGTATTTATAAGTTCTGGAAATCAGCATGTTGTGAGTCATGCCCTGTTGATTAACCATACTTAGGATCGAATGTATTAATTATATTTCGGTAGTATAGATTTTCGTCCTGGTCTATCCATATGATTCCCCGGTCTTCGTACAAACCTGAATGAATCAATTCATTTATAAGCTCTTCGGTGACATTTCGGTAATCATGAAAGTCCTTCCATGTATAATGAATTCCGAAAAAGTAAAAGTCGTCTTCGGAGTCGTTAGCAAAAGTGATTTTGTCCCCAATGTTTTTGAGCATATAGTAGCTCAGCAGACTACCAAACACCACGGTACCGGACAGCTCGAGGAAACTGCTGCCGGTATCTATCCGGGCGAATGCTATTGTCTCTTTTTTATCCAGATTTACTAATTGATAACTAACGGGCATAATTCAGGGAGTATGAATAAGCTATTTTTTCGGGCTTGCGGTGTAAATGGCATGTATATGATCCCAATATTTACCGCTGCTTTGTAAATCGATTAACTTTTCTTCAAGAGCTTCTATCCGGTCAATTAGTTTCAGGCCGAAGAACTCTTCAATATCAGCTTCCGGCAGGTCGTCTGCCATACTAATCCCGGCTTTCAGAGTGTATTTTGATTCTGCTAAAGAACGTGCCTTTTTAAACAGTGAAATATAGGTCTTATGGCCTGTTTGTTCAATTGCCGTTTCAAACCTGTCTATCTGGTTTCGGTCGTAGTTAATAAACACGGTCAGCAATCCATCATTGGCAATAATTGATTCCGTTTCGCTGATTAAATAGATCAGTCTAACTATCTCAGGGAGGTCATGAATGATCTGTTCTTCATGATCGGGGAACCTAATGAGTAATTGGTTAACACCGGCCCCTATTGCTTCAGGCAAATCAGGAAAAGGGACGTCCTCAAAGTTCAGGAATTGTAATGCTTGTTGATAGGGATGTTCTTTCATGTTGTGAATAGTGTTGGCCTACAATGCTTTAACGTGTAAGAGGAGTGCCTAACTCTGGTCAACCTCTATGCTTGTAATTATAGATATACTCATTGATTTATCCAATCGTACTTGCTGGTCTTCTACGGCAAAAAAATCTTCCTTCCCTACTTACTTTTCAAAACCTTTTAGTCAAGCTACGGTTTCATAGTAAAAATAATCAATAGACGTCTATAAGCTATGATTGCAGAGCTTAAGTCTGTAGGAAAAGAATACAAAACGGGGGATCAGACCATTGTGGCGCTGCAACCGACGTCGCTTACGCTCAATGAAGGCGAATTGCTGCTGATTATCGGGCCATCGGGGTCCGGTAAGACTACGTTGTTGTCGCTGCTTGGCTGTGTTATTTATCCGAGTTACGGCGACTTATGGGTCGACGGAAAGCACGTGAACAAACTGAATGCCGCAGAACTGGCGCGGCTCCGGCTGAACACCATCGGCTTTGTGTTTCAGAACTTTAACCTGCTGGCCCCGCTGACAGCGGAAGAAAACGTGATGATGCCGCTGCAGTTGCAGGGCGTCAGCACCCGCGAAGCCCGGGACCGCACCGAGCAGGCCCTGGCCATTGTGGGCATGACCGACCGCCGCAAAAACCTCCCTAAAGCGCTTTCGGGCGGGCAGCAGCAACGCATTGCCGTCGCCCGTGCGCTGGTGACCAACCCCAAACTCGTCCTGTGTGACGAACCCACGGCCTCGCTCGACAAAAACTCCATGGGCGTGGTCATGAACGAACTCCGGCAACTCGCCGATCAGGGCAAATCGGTAGCGGTTGTCACCCACGACCCGCGCCTGAAAAGCTATGCCCACCGCATTGTGGAGGTCGAAAACGGGGAGGTGACCGAAGTGAGCGGATTTGATGCCTAACCGATTACTAATCAACGCGAAGATCTATACGCTATCATGAAACGACTACTTATACCAGGTATGCTGCTAGGGTTGCTCGCCTGCGGGGGCAAAGACGACAGTGCCAAAAACAAAGCCGCCGCCGATTCGCTGACGACCACCCGTAAACCCGCCTCCATCAGCGAGGTGCTGGGCATCGCCATCATTGAACCCGAAGCCCTCATTACGGAACTGTCGGCAGAGACCGGCGGCCTGATCCGTGATGTGAAGGTGAATATCGGCGAAAAACTGACTAAAGGACAGACCATCCTCGTGCTGGACAATGCCGTTGAATCGGCACAGTTGCGGCAGGCGACCACCAAAATCGGCACGCAGCAGGATGCTATCGAAGCCGCCCGGCAGAATCTGAATAAACTCCGCCTCCAGCTGACTAAAGCACAAGCCGACCTGCAACGCGACGAGAAACTTTTTAAAGGCAACGCGCTGACCCAGAAAGAGCTGGAAGACTCCCGCTACACGGTATCGGATGTGCAGCAGCAGATTAAAGCGGCCGAAGCCGAACTCAAACAAAGCGAGAGCCGGATTGCCGAACTCAGGGCCGACATCGGCTACTACAACACGGTGCAGGGACAAAAAACGGTGAAGGCCCCCGCCGACGGAACGCTGCTGTCGCTCGATGCGAAGGTCGGGCAGTATCTGACGACGAACCAGTCGATCGGCGAGTTTGCACCGGCGGGGCCGCTGATTGCCCTGACGGAAATCGACGAGCTGTTTGCAATCAAAATCAAGGTCGGGCAGAAGGCGGTCATCCGGCCACAGGGCAGCAACGAGGCCCTGACGACGGGGACCGTGGTGCTGACGTCGCCGTACCTGCGCAAGAAATCCCTGTTTTCGGACAATACCGGTAACCTGGAAGACCGGCGGGTGCGCGAGGTACGGGTAAAAATCGACGAACCCGACAAAGTGCTGATCGGCGCCCGTGTCGAATGTCTTATTCAGGTTGGTAATCAACCGGCTGCTCAGCCATAGGCCCCTCAGCGTATGTTAAAAACGGCATTTAAGTTCATAAAATACGATAAGCCTAAGTCGATCGGTGCGTTGGCGGGCATTATCATTTCGGTGTTTCTGATCGGTCAGCAGGCGGGGGTATTTATCTTCCTGACCGATGCCATGAAGAGCTTGGTGGCTAATAATCAAGGCTATATCTGGGTGACCGACGAGACGACACGCAATGCTAACCAGCTGTCGCCCCTGGATGTCCGGAAGGGCCGTGAGATTGCGTCGCTGCCGGGCGTAGAGCGCGTGTATCCGGTGGTGATTGCGTCGGGGGCCGCTAAGTTTGCCAACGGAGCCATTGGTGGCCTCGCTCTGATCGGCTCCGAAGCACCGGATTTTGTCGGCGGTCCGTGGCGGCTGTACACTGCCCGCAAGGAAGATATGCTGCCCGAAGGAGCCATCCTGACCGATTTCTACGACGCCAAAGCCCTTGGTGGCCTGAAAGAAGGCGACTACTTCGAAGTAAACGGCAAGAAGGTATACAATGCCGGTCTGACCAAAGGCGTACGTGGTTTCGGGGCAGGGACATACACCTTCACAACCATTGAGCGCGCCCGTGCGCTGACCGGTTTTTCGAACGACAAGGTGAGTTTTTACCTCGTTAAATGGAAAAGCGGTTCAGATCCCGCAGCGGTGATTCAGGCCATTAACCAGACCATCAACGGGGTGCGGGCGTGGGATGCCGAAGATTTTGCCCAAACGACGGTAAAAACCGTACTGGCGACCAACGGCATTGCGGCTTCGTTCGGCAGCCTGATCGGTTTCGCGATCATTTCGGGGCTGGTCATCATTGGTCTGACGCTTTATTCGGCGGCCATCGACCGGATCAAGGATTATGGCACGCTCAAGGCCATCGGAGCCACCAACGGCTATATCCGCCGCCTGATTCTGACGCAGGCCCTGCTGTTTGCCCTGTTGGGTTATGTGGTTGGCCGGCTGCTGGTGGAGGGCTTCCGGTTTGGCATTGCGCAGTCAGGCACGCTGTTTTACTTCCCCGCCTGGTTCGAATATGCGCTGTTTGCCATTACGCTCTTCATCTCACTGGGCGGTAGTCTGTTCGCCATCCGGCGGATTACGGCCCTGGAACCCGCTCAGGTGTTCAGGGGGTAGGACAGCGCGAAACGCAAGATATTTTTAAGAGACTATTTACTATGAGAAACAGCATTTATATAGTTGCTTATCTGGTTTGCTGGCTGACGGGCAGCGCCCTGGCACAGACGCCGGTTACGCTGGACGAAGCCCTGCGGTTGGGGCAGGAAAACCGGCCGGAACTCAAGGGCCAGCAACTCCAGCTCCGCATTGCCGAAGGGCAGGAGGCCAAACGGCAGGCGGGGTGGTTGCCGCAGGTCAACGCGTCGGCGGATTTGCGGTGGAATACGCAGATTCAGACCAGTGTGCTGAAAGATGCACCCTTTGCCAACGGGCAGGATGTACGTGTAAAATTCGGGGTACCGTTTAACAACCTGCTGGGCGCTCAGGCCGATCAGAAGATTTATGATGCCCAGTCGCGGGTTGACCGGAAACTAAACCAGATCGGCGTTGAAAGTCAGCAGGCCGGGCTGGAAAAGCTCCGGATCGATGTCCGGCAGCAGATCACCGAAGCCTACTATCAGGCGGTCTTCAACCGCGAAAAACTCCGGTTGTCAGACGGGGCGCGGCAACGGGCACAGCGTTATCTGGAACAGGCACAGACGCGGTTTGACGCCGGTTCGCTGCTCAAAACAGACTTCGACCGCTTTAGCCTTGACCTGAGCAATGCCGAGCTGACACACCGTAATAACCAGCGTGATTACGCGCTGAGTCTGGAAAACCTGCGCTACCGGCTCAATGCGCCGGAAGGGTGCCCTGTGATGCCTGCCGATTCGCTGGGGGCTTTGTTTGTGGACGAAAAAGCCGGAATCGCGCTCCCGGCCGGACCGGCACAGCGGATTGAGGTGCGGCAGGAAGAACTGAACCGACAAACCAACCTGCTGAATCTGCAACGCGAACGGGCCCGGCTGGCACCGACCGTCTCGGCCTACGGGGCGTATTTTGTCCAGCAGTTCAATGATGTATTTAATCCGTTTACGGCCAATACGTGGTTTCCGTACAATTACGTGGGTGTCAAGCTGAATATTCCGGTTTTTGATGGCCGGCAGACGCGCCTGAACCAGCAGGAATATACGTTACGGGCACAAATCAACCAGACGACGATTGACCGGATACGGGCCGATGTCGATTACGAAACCAAAAGCGCCCTGAATACGGTGCAGCAGGCCCACGAAAACCTGACTGAAACCCGCCGGAATATTACCCAGGCACAGGCTATTCTGGCGGTGGACCGGGTGCGTTTCGACGCTGGTACGCTCTTACTGGCCGACTTCCGGAATAGTGAGTACACTTTGCAAAATGCCGAAAATAACTACCTGAAGGCCGTGTATGACGTACTGGTCGGGCAGTTGCAGCTGAAAAAAGCACTCGGTACCCTGTAATTGGTTAATTAGTCCCTGTAATCTATCTGTAAATGAGCTTTATAGGCTTGTCTTGTTGATAGAGTACAGGGACTACTCGTTTAATTCTATGAATTTTGTGCACTTGTTTGGAAGTTATCTGTTTATCCGGTTACCTTTAGGCCATCATCCACTACGAAGCCTGCACGTACGCTCCTTTTATTGAACCACTATTCAGTTGCTGCTAAACACGTAATGGATGCCTGAATAAATCGTCAGCATGGTAAAGCGAATGATCCGGGATGTTTATGCTTAGCCTGGACGAAATTTGTTTGGTAAACCAAAAGGTTATTACTTAATGTAAGTTACTCAAAATCGTTATATGCAACACATTCTACCTACACATTCACTTAACAGAGCCCCGGTCCGCAACGGACTACGGGTCCGGGTGCGCAACCTGGCCCTATTCGCACTATTGCTTTGTCTGGCCTTTTCCGCCCAAGCCCAGAAGCAGATAACCGGTAAGGTGATCGATGCCGCATCCGGCGAAGCACTGGCGGGGGCAACCGTACAAATCAAGGCCGCTAATCAGGGGGCTACTACGGACGCCGAAGGGCGCTACCGGCTGAGTATTCCGGCTACTGTTGCCTCACCGGTTCTGGTTTTTTCCTTTATTGGCTATCAGCCCCTTGAAGTCGCTGCCGGTAACCGCTCGGTAGTAGATGTTAGTTTATCCAATGCCACCAATGCGCTTAATGAAGTGGTGGTGGTAGGTTATGGTGTACAGAACCGTCGGGATATCACCACCGCTATCGGATCGGTGCGGGCGCGGGATATAGCCAACCAGCCGGTTGTCAGCTTTGATAATGCGCTGGCGGCCAAGATCGCCGGCGTGCAGGTGACCCAGACGTCGGGGGCGCCCGGCGCTGCACTGCAGGTACGGGTGCGGGGAACGGGGTCAATCAGTGCGGGCCTTGATCCGCTGTATGTTGTTGATGGCGTACCGCTCGCCCGTGATACCAAGTTTGCAACGGGCAGTACCAGTACGCAGTTTCCGGATAACCCGATCAATGTACTGAGTACCATCAATACCGATGATATTGAGAGTATTGAGGTGCTGAAAGATGCGTCTGCTGCGGCTATTTATGGCTCACGGGGCTCTAACGGTGTTGTGCTGCTGACCACCAAACGGGGTAAGGAAGGTAAGACGACCATAAACTACGATACCTACGCAGGCATTCAGAACGTGTCTAAAAAGCTCGATCTGCTCAACGCCTATGAATACGCAACGCTCAATGCCGAGGCGAAAAATAATGCCTATATCGACCGTAACCCAACCGGCAAAATAACGGATCCTAATGATGTGCGGCAACGAGGTGTCGGCGCCCCCAGTACGCTTATTCCTCCCCAGGTTGTACCCTATCTGTCAGGGCAGGCCGGATTAACCAATACTGACTGGCAGAATGAAATTTTCCGGTCAGCACCCATTCAGAATCATACGTTATCCATCAGCGGGGGGAATGCCAATGTACGCTACTACGTCTCCGGTAATTATTTAGATCAGCGCGGTACGGTCATCAACTCAGGGTATAAGCGTTATGGTGCACGGGCGAACCTTGACATCAAAAGCGGACGGCTGACGGTTGGCTTTAACCTGAATCCATCCTATTCGTATCACGATCTTATCAAGGCAGAAGGCCCGTATCTGGCCGACGGTATTATCGGGCTTGCGGTGCAGATGGCGCCGATCTGGCCGGTTTATAACGCTGACGGATCGTATAATTTCGACGCCAACGGGTGGGGGTACGGTGCCACGTCCATCCTGAATCCGGTAGCAATTGCCAGGGAAGTGAAAGACAAACTCGGTCAGTTACGCCTCCTTGGGAATGCGTATGCCCAGTACGATATTGCTACCGGGCTTTCGTATCGGTTAAGCCTTGGGGGAGACATCAATAACTTCCAGCGGGACTATTACCGCCCGTCTACCGTCGAAATCCGTGACCGTAAGGGACCGTCTATTCCGACGGGCTTTTCCCGGACCCAGAATGCCATCAACTGGCTGATTGAGCATACCCTGAACTACAATCGTTCGTTCGGGCAACACAATCTGTCGGCACTACTCGGTTTTTCGGCCCAGAAAGACCGCCGTACGGCCACCGAACTAACGGCGACCAACTTCCCGAACGACCTGGTACAAACCCTTAATGCCGGGCAGGTATCGGCCGGTGGTTCCGACATTCAGGAGTGGTCGCTGCTATCGTATCTGGGTCGGGTTCAGTACGATTACGCCGGAAAATACCTGCTGTCAGGAGCGATCCGGGCTGATGCCTCTTCGCGGTTTGGTGCCGCCAACCGCTGGGGGTATTTCCCGAGTGTATCCGCTGGCTGGAACCTCTCGCAGGAAGCATTTCTGAAAAATACGTCGTGGGTCAGTGACCTCAAAATCCGGGCAAGTTACGGGCTTACCGGAAACTTCCAGATCCCGAATTACGGCTCTGTCAGTTTGCTGAACTACCAGAATTATATTCTTGGATCCGATGTACTCGTCAGTGGATTAGCGCCCGGAAACTCTGCTAATGACCGGTTGAAGTGGGAAACAACGGCGATGCTCGATCTTGGTTTTGACGCTAACTTTTTCCGTAATCAGTTAACAGTGACCGTTGATTACTACAATGCCAATACATCCAACTTACTGCTGAACGTGCCGGTTCCGCGAGCGTCAGGGTTCAGTACGGAATTACAGAATATCGGTAAAGTCAATAACCAGGGCATTGAGCTTACGCTTGGTACTCAGCAAACCTTCGGGCGTTTCCGGTGGAATGCCAGTGCTAACATCGCCGCCAACCGGAACAAAGTAAAAGCCCTGGGACCATCCGGCGATCCGATCATCGTGTCCGGCGGGGTAGCGGGGGCGCAGTTTATCACCCGCATCGGCGAACCAATCGGCCAGTACTGGACCATGCAGCTTGATGGTGTTTTCCAGAATCAGGCCGCTGTTGACGGCTATCCGCATACGTCTACAACCAAACCAGGCGATTTCAAATTTGTCGATATCAACAAGGATGGCAAAATAGACTTCAGCAGTGACCGGACAGTGACCGGAAGCTATTTCCCTAAATACACATTCGGGTTCAATAGCAATCTGTCGTATGCGGACTTTGATCTTGGCGTAACCGTACAGGGCACGCAGGGGAATAAGATTCTGAACCTTATCCGGCGGTATATCTACAACTCCGAAGGGAACGGTAATCAGTTCCGCGGCGCCCTTGACCGGTGGCAGTCAGACACGAACCCCGGTAGCGGGCTGGTCAACCGGGCGAACCGGTTGTCGACCGGCTCTAACGGCGAGATTTCGACATGGCATATCGAAGATGGTTCGTTTGTGCGTATCCGTACGCTGACGCTGGGCTATACACTGCCCAAAACACTGCTGCAGCGGTTACGGTTAAACCGGGCCCGCCTGTATGTAACCACCCAGAATCCGTTTACTTTCACAAAATACAGCGGCTACAACCCTGAGGTGAGCGCACGGCCGGATAATGCGCTGTCTCCTGGCGAAGATTATGGCACTTATCCCATCGCCCGTACTACATCTGTCGGTCTTAATCTCAGCTTCTGATCTCCCATGCAACTCATGACTCTACATAGTTTACGGAACATCGGCCTGGCTATGGCCGTCTCTGCCTTACTGACCGGCTGTAAGTCCGGATTTCTGGATCTGACACCCCAGTCGCAACCGAATGCCGACAATTTTTACCGGACGGCGAATGATTTCGGCAATGCTGTCAACGGCGCCTACGATGCCCTGCAATCGGCCAATCAGTACGGCGGTGATTTTAACACCCTGCTGGAAGCCAGAAGCGATAATGTGCTTGATAACGACCCCTCGTCCAATGCGGGCCTGCGCTACAACATCGACCGGTTTATCGAACCGACAACCAACACGGTCCTGCGCGATACCTGGGGAAGTCTTTACACCGGAATTAACCGGACCAACTTAATTCTGGATAAAATCGACGCCATCCCGTTTGATGCTACCCTGAAGGCCCGGTATACGGGCGAAGCACAGTTTATCCGGGCACTGTCTTACTTTAATCTGGTGCGGCTGTGGGGCAAGGTGCCACTGGTACTGAAAGCCGGGAGCACGGCCGACGCGCGGGCTTACATCCGGAATGAGGTGACGGACATTTATGCCGCCATTGAGAAAGACCTGACCGCTGCGGCCACGAATCTGCCGGCCAGTTATAGCGGATCGGATGTGGGGCGTGCAACGTCGGGTGCGGCGAAAGCGTTGCTTGGCAAGGTGCTGATTACGGAGCAGAAATATACTCAGGCCGTGCAGGTTTTGCGGGAGGTAGCCAACAGCAATACCTACCGCCTGCTGCCGGCTATTGGTGATGTGTTTACCGTAGCCAACAAGAACAATGCTGAAATTGTCTTTGCGGTTAAGTTTCGCAAAGGAGTTGGTGGGGTGTCTGAAGGCCACGGTCTGTGGTTCGGGACAAACATCGGGGATAATATTGAGAAGTCGTTGCGGTCGGCGTATGCGGCTGATGATAAGCGGTTGCCGCTGATTGCTCAGATCGCTGTGCCCAGCAATGTCAATGTTGTTCCCCGTAAATATTATGATGAGGTTTCGGCAACGAATGATGTTGGTAACGACTACCCGGTTCTCCGGTATGCCGATGTCATATTGCTGCTTGCGGAAGCGCTTAATGAGGTCGGCTATCAGGCAAACGGGGAAGCACTGCAACTGCTAAACCAGATCCGTACGAGAGCCGGGGTGGCAGTTTATACCGCCGCACAACTATCGTCACAGGCGGCCTTCCGCGACGCTGTACTGGCCGAACGCCGCCTGGAGTTCCCGCTTGAAGGCCAGCGTTGGTTTGACCTCATCCGTACCGGCAAAGCCATTGACGCCATAAAGGTGACGGGTATTACAGTGCCTGCCAACCGGCTTATTTACCCGATTCCGCAGTCAGAGATTGATGTGTATAATAATCCGGGAACATTTGCGCAGAATCCGGGCTATTAAACCGGTTAGTCTGTAACGGGAGCACAACCTGCATGTCCCTGCCGGCGGTATTCACAGATACCGTTTGCAGGGACATGCTCATTTAACGCATAGTGACGTTCAGGCTAAATTTACTGTTTCCGGCGCCCCTTTGCCGCCGGATGTTGCCATTTTGCGTAATTTGGATGGCATTCATCAAGACTATGAAAAAAATCGCTACGTCGCTTGTTGCGCTGGCCGTTGGGCTGGCCGGTTGTTCATCTAAAGAAAAAGCTGATTTACTCGTAACCAATGCTACGGTCTACACGGCCGATTCGGCCTTTACGACCGCACAGGCGTTTGCGGTGAAAGATGGCAAGTTCGTTGCTGTCGGGACAACCGCCGACCTGACGGCGAAGTTTGACGCTGACAGCACGGCCGATCTGGGCGGGGCGCCGGTGTATCCGGGCTTCTTCGATCCGCATTCCCATTTTCTGGGCCTCGGCCAAAAGCTGGATCAGGCCGATCTGGTCGATGCAACGTCGTATGACGAGGTCATTACCCGCCTGAAAGCCTATGCGCAGCAGCACCCCGATGCCATGTGGATTACCGGTCGCGGCTGGGACCAGAACGACTGGCCCAAAACCGATTCGCCGGTGAGCGGCTTCCCGACCAAAGCTAAGCTGGATGCGGCCTTCCCGAATATCCCCGTGGCGCTGACCCGGATCGACGGCCACGCCCTGCTGGTGAATTCAAAGGCGCTCCAGCTCGCAAAAGTAACGGCCGGTTCCAAACTGGCCGGTGGCGAGGTGGTGCTGCAAGGTACTGACCCGACCGGTGTCCTGGTCGATAATGCCATGAACCTCATTAAGCGGGTCATTCCGAAGCCGGACGATGCCGACAAAACGCGGATGTTGCTGGCGGCGCAGCAGGTTTGTTTTTCGCTGGGCCTGACGTCGGTGTCGGATGCGGGGCTGAACCGCGAAGACATTGAACTGGTCGAGAAGCTGCAAAACGAAAACAAGCTGAAAATCCGCGACTACGTGATGATTTCGATGGGCCTGCCGAACATTGAGTACTACCTCAAAAAAGGCCCTTACCAGACCGACCGCCTGACGGTGAAGTCGTTCAAGCTCTATGCCGACGGGGCGCTTGGTTCACGCGGGGCCTGCCTGCGGAAGCCGTATAGCGACCGTCCCGAGACGGCGGGGTTTCTGTTGTTATCGCCGAAAGAGCTGGAGACGATCCTGACGCAGATTGCCGACAGTAAATTTCAGGCCAACACGCACTGCATCGGCGACTCGGCCAACCACCTGATTCTGGACTTGTATGGTAAGCTGCTGAAAACCAAAAACGAGCGTCGCTGGCGGATTGAGCATGCGCAGGTAGTTTCGCCCGAAGATTTTCAGAAATTCGGTCTTTATTCGGTGATTCCGTCGGTGCAGCCGACACACGCCACGTCGGACATGTACTGGGCTGCCGACCGGTTAGGCAATGTCCGTGTCAAAGGCGCGTATGCCTTCAAGGACCTCATGAAGCAAAACAACCTGATTGCGTTCGGCAGTGACTTTCCGGTAGAGGCCGTAAACCCGCTGTTCGGCTTCCACTCGGCTGTGGCGCGGCAGGATGCGAAGAATTATCCGGCGGGCGGCTATCAGATGGAAAACGCCGTTGACCGGCAGTCGGCCCTGCTGGCCATGACGCGCTGGGCAGCTTATGCCAATTTTGAAGATCACCTCCGCGGCAGCATCGCCACCGGCAAACAGGCCGATTTTGTGGTACTGGCGCAGGACATTATGAAAATCCCGAACGAGCAGCTGCGGGCCGTTAAGGTCAACCAAACCTGGGTCGGCGGCGAACGCGTTTTCTGATCCGTGATAATCCCTCCCCCCCCCGTACGGGCGACCCCACGTGGTCGCCCTTTACATTTTAAGGCATGAATCCCCATTCAGGCACGGCGAGCAGAGCCGGCAGGGCGGCCAGAAACGTATCCGGCGATTGTTCCAGATGCTGCCGGACGCCGGCTTGTCCCGTCAGCAGGTCAAAGTGATTGGCACCGGTCAGGTTAACGTGTGTGGGGTAGGGTGCCCACGCAAATTGTGCCGGATACATGGTCCGTAACAGATAAATCAGGGACAGTCCCGTCTGTACCGGCCGGAAGGTGGCATAGTCCATAACGTGCAGCATAATGCCCTGACATAGTTGCCGCGTGAATTTCCCGTCCAGCGGGGTAAAAAACAGCGCTCTCGCCCGTATCCCCGCCAGTTCGAGCTGATTAAACGCCCTGGCCAGCCGCACGCCATCGACCCACGGCGCACCACACACCCGGAATGGGTAGGCCGTTCCGCGCCCTTCCGACAGATTGATTCCTTCCAGAAAGCACAGCGCCTGATAGGTGAACATCGTTCCGGCCGTCGGTATAGCCGGCGACGTCGGCACAAAGGGAACACCCAGGTCGTGAAAAAAAGCCTCCCGCGGCCAGCCTTCAGCCTTTACTATCGTCAGGTCAACATCAATGTTCCGGTGCTGCTGCCAGTAAACGGCCAGCTCGCCGACGGTCATTGAGTGCCGGACCGGGATAGCCCAGCGCCCGATAAACGACGATAGATGCGCTTCATCAAGCATCGGTCCTTCGGCAAGGGACAGGCGGCCACTGAGCGGGTTGGGCCGGTCAAGCACCCACAGCGGTGTCCGGGTACGGGCGCAGGCTTCGAGCGTGTAGGATAATGTCCAGATGTAGGTATAAAACCGGCTGCCAATGTCGGGTAAATCAAACAGCAGCAGGTCCAGCTGGTGCAGCAAATCTTCCGGTGGCCCGAGGCCGGGCCCGTACAGGCTGTAGACCGGCAGACCCGTCAGGTAGTCGGTCGTGTGGGGCTGGGCCTCGCCGTCGGTGCCGGTCGTCTGCAACCCATGTTCCGGTGAAAACAGCACCTCCACCCGAAAGCCGGCTTCCAGCAGCGCCTGCCGGACAGGGATCAGGGCGGTGGTTGTAACAGCATCATTGGTTATCAGGCCAATGCGTCTGGTTTTCAGGCAGGTGTGCTCACGAAGAAAAACGTCAATACCAAACACGGGTGTAAACTGGTAAAAAATTTGGATGAACTGGTAAAATACCAGTTTTAGGGCTGATAAACGAAATCTTTTGCCAACGAAATAGTACGTTTGCTGGCCAAAAGCAGTAGATTTACCTAACTACGGATCACAAACATTATACAAACCTGAACCATGTCTACTCGTCGTTCCTTCTTTCGTCAGGCGGGGGCTGCTGCGGCCAGCGCCATTACCCTGCCCGGATTCATGCCGGAAGCCTATGCGGAAAACCTGCAACGGCATATGCCTGCCCACCTGAGTCCGGCAAAACTGGCGCAGGATGAGGATTTCTGGGCATGGATCAAGTCCGATTACACGGTTTCACCAAACATTCTGAACCTGAACAACGGGGGCGTTTGTCCGCAGCCAAAGATTGTGCAGGATGCGCACATTCGTTTTTATCAGTACGCCAACGAGGCACCGTCGTACTACATGTGGCGGATTCTGGACCAGGGGCGTGAGTCGCTCCGGAGCAAACTGGCCAATCTGGCGGGCTGCTCAGCCGAAGAAATCGCCATTAACCGGAACGCGACCGAGGGACTGAATACCGTTATCTTCGGTCTGAACCTGAAGCCGGGCGATGAGGTGGTGCTCACCAAACAGGATTACCCGAACATGCTGAACGCGTGGAAACAACGCGAAAAGCGCGACGGGATCAAACTGGTGTACCTGAACCTCGACCTGCCGCAGGAAAACGATGAGTATTTTGTGGAGCAATATACCAAAGCGTTCACGTCGAAAACAAAGGTCGTACACATCACCCACCTCATCAACTGGGTCGGGCAGATTACACCGGTCCGGAAAATTGCCGATGAGGCCCACAAGCGTGGTATCGAAGTAATCGCCGACGGAGCGCATACATTTGGCCTTTTCGACTTTAAAATTCCGGACCTTGGCTGCGATTATTTTGCGTCGAGCCTGCACAAGTGGCTTTGCGCACCGTTTGGCAGCGGGCTGATGTATGTCCGGAGAGACAAGATCAAAAACGTCTGGGCCCTGCTGTCGAACAACGAACCCGACGGGCCGGATATCCGCAAGTTCGAAAGCCTGGGCACCCGTTCGTTTGCCTCCGAAATGGCCATCGGCACCGCCGTTGACTACCACGAAGGCATTGGCACCGCCCGCAAATTTGCCCGCGTCCATTACCTCAAAAATTACTGGGCCGAACGGGTGAAAAACATTCCCGGCGTGCGCCTGCATACCTCGCTGAAACCGGAATATGCCGGTGGCGTGGCCCTGTTTTCCATTGATGGCATGAAGCCCTCGGAGGTGGACAGTGCGCTCTTCAGCCAGCATAAAATCCATACGGTGGGTATTGAGTGGGAGAATATCAAAGGTGTCCGGGTAACACCGCACATCTATACCTCTACCCGCGACCTCGACCGGCTGGTCAATGCTATCGAAGATATTAGTAGCAAACGCAAGAAAAGTTAAAACTGTGATTACGAAATTGTGAATAATGGTGACATATGGGCAATATAACGGGCATTGGGTAGTTATATTGAAAACCTTGGCTCATCCTTTATGAAAGCATTAGTACTTACATTAATTGGCTGCTTCTGGGCGGTCTTTGCGTCGGCGCAGGTGTATGTAGACGGCGAAAACATTAATCAGAAAGACATTCAGTATTGCCAGCTGTTTGCCACCAATCCGACATTACTTTCCCGGTCATTTGCCTGGATTGATTATGGGCAGCGCGGGCACGCAAACAACTGGCGGAAAACAGAGATTGCGGGCGAAGACCGTAAGCCAATCATCTTTAATTCGACCATGGACGCGCTGAATTTTATGGTCAGAAATGGCTGGGACCTTGTGTCAACGGCGGTTAGCGCCGATAAAGACGGCAGTACGACGGTATTCACCTATCTGCTGCGGAAAAGGCCGGTGATTGGCGTTGTACCGGAATAAACAGAAAAAGACCGGCCGCCGCCGTCAGGATCAGATGCCTGACGGCGGCGGCCGCGTTATATAAACAGATTAAAATAAAACGGTTTACGCAACGTCCCAGCGGATGTTGACGTCCTGTACAATATCAGGGTGCAGGCTGATGGCAACCGGGCAGGTATGGGCAATCTTTTCGAGTTTGGTCCGGATCGCTTCTTCCGGCAGGCCGGTGGTTGTCCGCAGTGTCAGTTCCACTTCGATCCGGCTGATCCGGCGGGGAGCATCCGTCGACATTACTTTCGTCACGGCCATTTCGCTGCCAGTCAGGTCAACACCGTCGCGGCGGCCGAAAATTGCCATGGTGGTGATGATGCACGTACCCAGCGCATTAGCGACCAGGTCAGTTGGTGAGAACGCTTCGCCCTTGCCCTGATTATCAGTCGGAGCGTCGGTATTGATGAGCGTTCCCGACTGGAGATGTGTGCATTCTGTGCGTAAATCGCCGATGTAATTGATATGAATGGTTGCCATATATGCAGGTCGCCGAGGTTATTAGTAAGAATATGGGTAAAAATAGGGATTCATTACCCAGACTTACAAACTTACACGCCTTAAAAGCAGTTAGGTTGAAAGCCGGGGCACTTGTATTGGATATAAAAGAGAAAGTATTATTTTTATTCGTTGAATTCTACTGTAATGCAAACGATATACAAATGGTGGTGTGTGGCGGTTACCTTTGGGCTGCTGGCATCGGTTAGTGCGAACGGACAGGTAAAGCCAGCTGACAGCGACGATGATAATTACCATTCCGTAACGTCATTGGGAATTACCACGAATACCAATGCGGGCTTGCTCGGCGGGTTTGTATTCCGGCAGTCGAAGCTGTTGCCGGGGACATTTCTGGGTAAAAAGCAGTTCCGGTATCTGGCCATTGAAGCGGTGAACGTGAAGCACCCGAAAGAGATTGCACAGATGGCAAGCTACTCGGGTACGCGGTTTACGTACGGTAAGCAAAACTACCTGTTTGTCATCCGGCCGCAATACGGGCGGGAGATTTCGCTCTTCCAGCGCTCGGCCGATGAGGGCATCACCATCAACGGCATCTTTGCGGTAGGACCGTCATTAGGTATCATCAAGCCCTATTATGTAGAAATTTCGGAAGGCAACCGGACCCGTACCGTTTCGTATGCAACAGCCGTTAAAAACTCCAGCAGCATCAGTGGTGCCGGTGGTTTTTTCCAGGGCTTCGGCGAGTCGAAATTCACGGTAGGTGTTAACGTAAAAGCCGCCGTCAGTTTTGAATTAAGTGCGTTCCGCAACAACACAACGGGTCTCGAAATCGGCTTCCTGGCCGAAGCATTCCCGCAGAAAATTGTGATTATGCCCGGCGCCCAGAACCGCAGCTTTTTCACGTCCGGCTTCGTAAGCCTTTATTTCGGTTCCAAAAAGTAGAGACGCAATATGTTGCGTCTCAGTCTCAAAACATATCATTAGTTAGTGGTGGCACGATGCTGAGGGGACAGCCCTCCGTTCGTGCCACCACTGTTTCAGGCCATTCCTTATGCGGAAATACATTACGCTCCTGTTCCTGTTGCCGGTCTTAACTTTTGCTCAGCGCCCAAAGCCGGTAAATGTTATTCCATTCCGGCTGACGTCTCATAATAACCTCGCTGTCAAGGTAGTTCTGAACGGGAAAGACACCGTTGATCTGATGTTTCATACTGCCGCCAACGCTGTTACGCTGACGGACGAAGCATTGCAGCGGGTCAAAAGTCTGGTGTTCAGCGGTGCCGATACCGTAAAAAGCTGGGGTGGCAGTCAGAATACATCGCGGCTCAGTAAGCAGAATCTGGTGCAGATTGGTGGCCAGTCATGGCCGGATACGCCGATCTGGGAAAACAAAAACTCCGGTCCCGAAACCGACGGTAAGTTCGGCATTGACCTGTTTGCCGGTAACGTCATTGAGATCGATTTCGACAAAAGCCGGCTTGTTATCCACAATACCTTGCCCCGCAAGGTAAAGGACTACGAAAAACAACCACTGACGTTCCGCAACGACATGCTGTTTCTCGAAGGTGGTTGTCTGGTTGGCGGGGAAACGCTTCGTAACCGGTTTTTGCTGCACTCGGGTTATTCGGGGGCGTTGTTGTTCGATGATCAGTTTACGAACGAGCATAAACTGCCCGAAAAGCTCACCATCACCGACGAAAAAGAGCTGAAGGACTCCTTTGGTAACGTCATCAAAACACAAAAGGCGATTTTGCCTGCGTTCGTTGTCGGTAAGGAAACCATTACCAATGTGCTGGCCGGTTTCTTCAAGGGGGCGCTCGGTCGTCAGCAAATGAGCATCCTCGGCGGCGAGCTGCTGAAGCGCTTTAACCTGATCATTGATGCCAAACGGGAGTTTATTTATCTGAAAAAGAGTCATTTGGGTTAGCCTTATCCCATGTCTGCTGTTTTAGGACGCAGGGAATACAACGATATAACCAGGGCCAGTAACACAATTACTGACAGCATGGCAAAGCTGCTGCCCAGCTGTCCGGCATCGGTTGATTTACCCAGCTGGTTTGTGATAAACGCCCCCGCGAAAACGCCGGTCATGTTCATCAGTCCGTAGGCTGTTGCGCGGCTGCGCGCCGGTACAAACTGACACAGGATCGGCATGTTGTTGGCGTCGAACATGCCGAAGCCTACGCCAAAGCAGAACGCTGCCCCCAGAATGTGCGCCAGTGAATGCCCGAACCCGATCAGCAGCAGCGACGGGATGGTCAGAAACAAGCCGATGGCGCTGGTGTACATCCGGCCCCGGATATTGGTCTGAACCCACCGGTCGGAGAGCAATCCGCCGGCAATTACCCCGATAAATGATGACACGGCAATGGTAATGGTCGACAAAGGGCCGGCCTGCGTCATGTTGATGTTCAGGTTGTTGGCAAACAGCGTCGGCAGCCAGTTTTTGGTTGCCCAGCCCGGCAGACTGGGAATGGCGTAATACAGTAAAATAATCAGGAACGAAGCATTGGTGAGCAGGTGCCGGATGGCCTGAAACGCCGGGAGCCGGTCGGTATCGGCCGGAGTTGGCTGGCCGGCCTGCGGACGGGCTTCTTTCAGAAACAGGAGCAGGACGCCGGCATATACCACACCAACGAGCCCGAAAGCCTGAAAGGTAGTTTGCCACGAATACGAACCGGCGATAGTGGCCCCGAAGCCGCCGAGCGCCTGACCCATATACAGGCCCGTCATGTGAATGCCCGTTGCCAGCGACCGCGTTCGTGAGCTGTGAACATCAGCGATGAGCGACAGGCCCGCCGGAATGTAAATGGCCTCACTGATACCCATGACTGCCCGCAGCCCGTACAATTGTTCAAAGGTGGTGGCATAGCCCATCAGCAGTGTTACCCCCGACCAGATAAACAGGCTGCCGGTAATGAGCCATTTGCGGTTCAGCCGGTCGGCGATCACGCCCGACAGGGGGCTCATCAACCCGTAAATCCAGAGAAAAATGGCCATGAGGTTGCCAAAGCTAGTCGCCGATTGCAGTTCGGTAATGTCGCCCTGCATGGCCGGCCGCATGGTCGCCAGCATTTGCCGGTCGAGGTAATTCAGCATGGCCACAAACCACAGCAGGCCAACAACAATCCACGGGTAAAGGCTTTTTTTCGGATGCATGTTAAGGTTTCGAAAACGTTTTATCGGGCGAAAAAATGAGTTCACCGGCCGTCACCCAATGACCGCTCGCCGGGTCCTGCCGCACAAAAACGCAGGTGAACAGCCATTTTACCAGCCGGTAGTCTTTGGTACTGAAGGCACCAACCGGTAGTTTGACCAGGAGTTTATTCCAGCCTTTGTGCAGGGTAATGCTCACCGGCGGGCGCAGCTCATACGGTTCATCGCGGTAGGGCTGTTCCATACCGGAGGGGTGAAGGCCCGGCTGTGTCCACTGCGGCGGGCGTATTTCGGCGTCGTTTACCCAGATGCGGCTGCCTTTATAGTCCCACGTTCCGGCCATCGGCGAAGCATCCTTCTCTGACCGGCCGTAGTTATGAAAGTCAATCCAGGCGCCGGCTTGCTGCTCCCCGGGCGAATACACATAGGTGTACGCATAAGCCGTATGGTTTGGCTGCGGCGCATCGAGCCAGGCACGTACTACCTGCGGCCCCCAGGTATGCCGAAGGTAAATGGTTGCGCCGGTAACGTCAATGCCGGGGAAATCCAGCTGACCGGTTTCCGGCGGGAAAACTGTATCTAACCGGCCGTTATTCGGAAAGGGATTCAGCAACCGCCAGTGTAGCGACTGCTGCCGGACATACGGAAAAGAAAGACCACGGAAATACTGCTTTTTATGGGCCAGCAACCGGTTTTCAAACGCGGCAAAGGCGGCTTTATCGGTCAGCACCACGCCTTGTCCGGTTTCCGGTTGCCCGCCGCCGCGCCATGCCCGTTCGGCAAGCGTCAGCATAAGGGGATAGAAGCCATTCAGGGTCTCAATCTGCGTTAGGTCAGCGGGTTTCCGGTCGTTCCATACACAGCCAATGGCCCCCAGCCGCGTCGGTGATCCTTCGGTCGTATCACACAGGTTCCGCTGGAAAATACCAATCAGATCGGCCTGGGTAGCGGCATGATTAACATACAGATTCCTTGATTCGATGACAGGCATGGGCGGCAGGGGTTTATTGTTGCGGACCCAAAGCTGCCGGATTATGCCGGGGGCCATAGCCGCGCCGGGATACCAGCCAATGACCTGTTTGCCACACTGCTGCACTTCGGCTACCATCTCGCCGACGAACGCGGGGTCTTTAAACGCTACTTCGTCGGTGCCCAGATGCAGGTAGGGTACATCGAACAGGGCGCAGGCTTCACGGATGAGTTTTTTGACCAGCACTTTCCCTTCCGGCGACTGCATGTTGTGGCCCGTTGCCCGTTCGAAGGCGGCGCTGTGGCCGGGCATATCCAGTTCGGGAATCAGCAGGACATGGCGCGCTTTACAGAAACTGACCAGCTCGCGGGCTTGCTGTTTGGTGTAAAATAGACCCGGATCGCGCAGGGTAACGGCCGGATTGGTCAGGTTGGGCAGACTGTCGCTTTGCAGCCGCCAGGCAAGGTCTTCGGTCAGGTGCCAGTGAAATACATTGATCTTGTACGCCGACAGCTGGTCTATGTGTTGCTTAAGCGTGTCGAAGGGAATAAAGCTGCGGCCGGTATCGTGCATAAAACCGCGGACCGGAAACGCCGGATAATCCGTGATATGGCAACCGGCAAAACGCACCGGCCCCGGCTGAAGCAACTGGCGCAGTGTCTGATACGCTCTGAACAGACCGGTCTCGGAAGCGCCGGTCAGGGTAATGCGGCGGCGCGTGATGGTTAGGGTATAGCCTTCCGGCCGCTTGCTGAGTACGCCGCCCGAGTCGATCCGTAACACAATGACCGGTTGCGTTCCTGATGGTTTTCCCACGTATACCGCTGCCTGACTGATTTGCCGGATAAACGCCGCTACTGACTCGCCCACCGCTCCGGCCGCCGGTACCGTGGGGTGTATGGCCACCGTGCCGGTTAGTATAAATGACTCACGGGTCCACACCAGCCGCTGCGGGGCCGGCAACAATGCCGGAGGTGATTGCGTTGCCAAACTGGTAACGGACAGCAGCAGAACGAAAAAAATCAGTAGACGGATCATGGGAGGGGTATGCGGAATGTGGTTAACGGCAGCCCGTCGCTGTTGACTACATTGGCGGTTGTAAAGGGTTGCCAGCCATAGTACAGATAGCGCTCCGTGGCTGATGCCTGACCGGTAAGCCGAATGGTTGCGCCATCGGCAACGGCTGTGAGGTCGGTTGTCGGGCCGGTAGCATCGCCAATGGCAAAGCCGTGCACCGTCTGCCCGTTGCCGGTACGCAGACCGTTGCCGGTATCAGACAGGGTCAGTTGCCAGCCGGTGGCTGTCCGGACAAGTTGCCGGGGTTTGGGGGCCGATACTAATGTTTGTCCGTACGTGCTGATCAGAATCTCCCGCGCCAGCCGTTGGCCGACTGTCTTTTTGTTGGTCGGGTGCACGTCGGTCGGGTGGCCCAGATCGCTGGTAACCGCCATTCCCGTGTAGGGAATCTGTTCTGCCAGTCGCCGCTGGCTATCACGGAATAAAGGCCAGTGTTCTGATTTATAGCCTTTTTCGGTGCTGATAGATGACAGCTGGCAACTGTAAACCGGCAGGTCGGGCTGGTGCCGGTTTTGCCGCCACTGGGCGACCATCGCCGGAAACAAGGTTTCGTGCTGCTCTACACGGGCCAGACTGAGGGCATTGCTTTCTCCCTGATACCAGAGGATGCCCTTTATTGCCAGTTGATTCAGCGGGGCGATGGCGGCAGCATACAGAAAACCGGGCTTATAAGGATGATTGTACCCCAGGGCATCGCGGGGAACAGCCACATCAGCACGGATTAACGCATCCAGATTTTCATGCCCCCGCTGAATGCACCACGGCTCAAGGGCTTGATTTGCCCACCAGTCGCCGCTGAAAAAGACCGACAGCGGACCGTTCGTGACAGGCGGCACCCATGCTTCGGCCGGTGAGCCCCCAACCGCTACGTGAATCAGGCCAATGGGGATGTGCAGTGCTTCCTGCAAGGCTAGTCCGGTATAAAAGCCAACGGCTGAAAACGGCCGTGCCGTAACCGAATCGGCGGTTTGCCAGGGCGTTGGGGTGAAATACCGGTCGGGGTAGAGGTTAGCTGCCTCGTTGGTGGTGAACGGCTGATTGTATTGAAACGCGCCGGGCAGCCGGTTCCAGAGCCGGATGTGCGGATAGCTGGCCCCCGCCAGTGTCCGGGCCGCAAACTGTTCACGGACCATCGGAAATGCCATGTTCGACTGACCGGCACAAAGCCATACATCACCGACAAGGATGTTGGTCAGCACCAGCTGCGCAGTGCCGGCCCGTACACGAAGTTCAGCAGGGATGGCCGAGGCCTTCCGGGCCGGCAGACGTACCTGCCAGCCGGAATCAGGCGCAATACGGACCTTCGCAACCGACGGGCCAAACGAAACGGTAACGGTCTGACCGGGTATACCCCATCCCCAAACCGTTACCGGCTGGTCGCGCTGAACCACCATGCCCGATTGCCAGACATCGGCCAGCTGAAGTTGCGGCAACCGACGTTGCGCCAACCGCGGTTGCGCCGGAACGGCGGCCGGCCAGGTCAACACCAAGCACAATATGCAAAGAAGGCGCTGCATCATACCAACCGGTTTAGCCGATATGTACCGGCACTTTGGACGCATACCGGTAAAAACCAATCGCATCGAGGTCGGTCAGAAACTGGTCATACTGGCTGGCAGTCATGTTGCGGACCGGCAACCGGAATTCCCCGCAATCGAGGCCGATGGCCCGCATGTAGGCTTTCCCCGTAGCGATACCGCCGTACTTGCCCAGCAGGCGGACAATGGCAATCGACGCGTCCTGCAATTGCCGGGCAAGGGCAAGGTTTCCGGCATCAAAAGCCGCCATGAGATCGTGGTAAAGCGGCGCCGCATAGTTGAAGGTACTGCCCACGCCCGCCCGGGCGCCCATCGCCATGGCGGCGAGCAGGATCTCGTCCCATCCCCACAGCATATCATACTTGCCGTTGTCGAACAGCACACACTGACGGTATTCCATCAGGTCGTTGTGGGTGTATTTGATGCCCAGGAAGTTTGGCAGCCGGTCGCCGAGGCTTTCCAGAAACTGGATCATTGACAGATGAACGCCGGTCAGGGCCGGAATGTGGTAGAAATAAACCCCAAGGTCCGGCACGGCCTCGCCCACCTGCACGCAGAAATCGGCCAGTACGGCAGCATTGGCGGGTTTAAAGTAAAACGGGGCCAGAATCGCCACCGCCTGAAACCCGTTGCGCTGGGCTTCTCTGGCAAGGGAAATGCACTCGGCCAGCGATGTGCCGCCTACCAGCATGATTTTCAGCAGCGACGGCTGGTCAACTTCACCCCAGGCACGGAGCAGGGCTACTTTTTCGTCGGTGGTCAGCGAGACACCCTCGCCGGTTGATCCGCCGATAAAGGCCCCCTTAATGCCATTCGCGACCAGCAACTGTGCATACTGATCAATGACCGACAGTTTCAGGCTACCATCCGCCCGCATCGGCGTAAACGGTGCCGCAATTAATCCGTTGATTTTCATAAGTATTTAAAGAGTGAAAGAGCGGCCGGTACCCGGCGAAAGAGTGAAAGAGCGACCCGCTATAGCGGTGGATGAGAAATCTGCCTGCTCTATTGCCGTTGCAGGGTCGCTCTTTCGCTCTTTCATTCTTTCGCTCTTTAGTTCCTAATAGCCCGGTGTTTGGGTGAGTTTGGGGTCGGTGTTGAGCATGGAAACCGAGACGGGGAGCTGGAGCTTGAAGGTCTGGGCCGATGGCAGGTAGGTCTGGCTTACGTTTTTGAATACAAACGCATTGCCGGCCCGCCGCAGCGCAAACCACCGTTTGCCCTCCGCAATAAACTCCCGCAGGTTTTCGTCCAGGATGGCGTCCATGTTCGCCTGCTGATCGCCGTTGGTATAAGGCGTGTAACCGGTACCATAGGCCCGTGCGCGGATCGCGTTGATGTCGGCCGACGGATCGTTGCCCAGTTTGGTATTGGCTTCGGCCAGCAGTAACAGCACATCAGCGTACCGGTATACCGGAAAGTCGTTGTCGTAGAGCTGCGTACCGGCGTCAACACGACCGATAAACTTGGTCAGCAGGACACCCGCAACCGGATTGCCCGCCGTTGTCCGGTGCATGGTGCGGAAGGTTACCCGCATCCGCCGGTCGGCCGGAATGTTCAGCCGTGTAAGCATTGCCTGCGATAGACCCACCCGGCTCGCTCCGGCCACATACGGATAGGCCGAACTGACCGTTGCGGAAGTGCTTGTGCCCGGATCAAGGACCAGGGTACCGGCCTGGGTGGTATTCACCAGAAAACTGCCGTAGGCTCCCTGCGTTGCTTCGTTTTTCTCGAAGCTGAGTGCAAAGATGATCTCACGGTTATTGGTTTCCTTCGTCGGATCAAAGACGTCGGCGTAAGTAGCCTGCAGGCCCAGTGCCGGGATTGCCTTTACCTCTTCCAGTGCGGTTTTGGCAGCGGTCAGGTCTGCATTGCCGCCGCCCATGAGGGTGCCCGACCACAGATAAACGTCGCCTTTCAGCGTCAGGGTAGCCGCGCGGTTCCAGTACACCCGCTTGGCTGTGAAGGCGTTATTGCCCGAAAATAAGGTCAGAGACTGGTCCAGGTCGCTTTTGATCAGTGCCATTACTTCCTCCGGCTTCGCCCGTTCGCGATACAGGTCGGTCAGGCTGTTGACGGCCGACACCGGCTCTGTTGTAATGGGGACGCCGCCCCATGTCCGCAGCAGTGTAAAGTACACATAGGCCCGTAAACCATACATTTCGGCCAGCGCGGCTTTACGCTGAGCGTCGGCCAGAGGCGCCTGCGGAAAGAGCTTGATTACCGTGTTGATCCGGTCGAGGAGGTTGTAGAAACCGCCCCAGTTGCCCGCCGGTACGTTGGTGGCGCTGATGTTGTGCGACCAGTATTGTTTGAGCCCTGTGTCTTCCGATTCGGTAAAGAGGCCGTCAGCCCAGATCTCCGACCGCATTTCGCCCAGATTAACGAGCGTACTGTGGTAGCCCCGCAGCGAGGCATATACGCCGGTATAGAGCGTCATGGCGGCGTTCGGATCGGAGAGGGCCAGTTGCTGATTCAGCGAGGTTTGCGGAATGACCTCATCTAACTGTTGCTGGCAGGAGAAAAGCCCTGAGCTCAGGGTTAATCCGGCGATTATGAGTAGCTTATGAAGTTTCATGCTGTTTGTCGGGTTTACAACGATACGGTAGCACCAAGGGTGAGCACGCGCGGCAGCGGGAAACGGCCCACGTCATTGCCGCCCACTTCGGGGAAGGTGCCGTTGTAGCGCGTCAGATAGAGCAGATTCGAGCCGGTGGCAAACACGCGGAGGCTTTTTACCCGGTCGCGCGAGAGGCGGGTCATGAGCGATTGCGGCATGTCGTAGCTCAGGGTCAGTTCGCGCATGGCTACGTAATTACCTTTTTGCCAGAAGTTGGCCGGTGCGGTGGTACTGCCACCGGCATCCGTGAAGTAGTTCCGGCCGTAGTTTGCCCAGTAGTACCGTGGCAGCGTGCCGTCCGGCGTTTCCGGCGACCAGGTCTTTGTTACGTCAACCGGCCCGTTCTGAGAACCCTGTACCTGCGACATACCGCGCAGATACATCTGATTGGCAATGACAAAGCCCAGAGAGTAATCGAACTGACCGAAGAGCGTAAAGCCTTTCCATTGTAAGGTTGTAGAAAAACCACCCTGCACGGTCGGCGTTGTCCGGCCGACGAACACAAAATCGCGGTAGTCGAGCGTATCGTTGCGGTCGAGATCACGCCAGCGGGCATCGCCCAGGAGCTTGATCCGTTTGTTGGTATACGGCAGGTAGGTGTTTACGAAGTTCGCGCGGGCGTCGATGTCGGCCTGCGTTTTGTAAATGCCGTCGTACAGCGGTGCCCAGATTTCGTCGAGGCCGATGCGTTTGCCTTCCTGCAAACCGCCTACCCAGACCACCTTGCCCTGTGCCGGATCATAGACCTGAACGGCACTTTGCCGGTTACGGTCGAGTCCGTTGTTGGGTAGCTTAACGGCGTAGTTCTTAACATGGAAGAGGTTCGCACCTACGCTCCATGACAGGCCGCGCGGATTGCTGGCCTTCAGGATATTACCCCGTACTTCCAGCTCAATCCCCCGGTTCTGCAACTGTCCCAGATTGGTCTGGTAGCTGCTGTAGCCCGTCCACGCCGGAATGGTCAGCGAACTGATTTTGTCGTATACATTCCGGATAAAATAATCGGCCAGAATCGTTACGCGGTTGTTCAGCAAGCCAAGGTCAAGGCCGAAGTTCAGCGTGTTGGCGCGTTCCCATTTCAGGTTGGTATTAACAATGCTGCCTGCCGCAAAGCCCGGCTGCCCGTTGTAGATACCCACGTTGCCGTATTGCGGGATCGTGGCAAAATCGCCGAGGGGGGTGATGCTGCCGTTTTCACCCCAGCTGATGCGGGGTTTCAGGGTCGTAATGTACCGGCTCAGTGCTGATTTGGTAAAAAAGTCTTCGTAGTGCATGTTCCAGCCGAGCGACATGCCGGGGAAGAAGCCATACTGGTTGGTGGTCAGCTTTGACGTACCGTCGTAGCGGGCGTTCAGGGTCAGCAGGAAGCGGTTATCGTAGGTATAATTGATCCGGCCGATGCCCGAAACCAGACGCTGCCAGCTTGAAAAGGCTGATGACGGAATACCGACTGCCGCCGTTGAGGCCGATAGCCACGGAATGAAGTCGGTGGCTGCGAGGTTGGCCGAGGCGCCATAGTCGTACTGCCGGAACTCAAAGAACTCGCCGCCGGCCAGGGCCGAAACGGTGTGTTTCCCAAACGTTTTATCGTATTGCAAAAAGCCGTTGTACTGATACTGGCCTACCCGCTGGTTACTGAACGACGCATTGCGTGTACTGACCAGTGCGCCGCCTGTGCCGTTGATGTAGGCTTTGGTGAAGCTGTCGCTGTTGGTATACCGGTAGAAGCCTGATGCCGAGCCCAGTAACTTCAGCTCCGGCAGGATCCGGTACTCAATGTTGAGGCCGCCGCTATACCGCTGTTCCAGTGTCTGGTTCAGGAATTTGTCCTGAAAATAAGCCGGATTACCCAGGGTACTGCCATCGACGCCCGGCAGAATGGCTCCCGTCTGATCGTGGGTCAGACGGACCGTCGGGGCAATGCCCGTGAACCGCTGAATAATCCCGCCGCCGACCCCACCGCCGCCGTCGGCAGTCAGGTAAGACGGGCTGTTTTTGGTGCTGTAACCGGCCAGATTGAGCGATACCGTCAGGTTTTTACCCACATTCAGCCCGCCGTTGAAGTTCATATTCATCCGCTTGAAGGCCGAGCCGATAAGCATCCCGACATCACTCAGATTGCCGACGCCCAGTGCGAAATTGCCCTGGTCGTTCCCGCCCGATACGTTCAGGTAGTGCTCATTGCGGTTGCTTTGCTGAAGAATCAGGTCTTCGAGCTGCCGCTGCGTTATCGACCGGAACAGGAGGGTATCCATCTGAGCGGCATTAAACGGGTTCTTGTCGATCAGCATCCGGTATTGCGGATCGCCCAGTAGGGTACGGTTGCTGTTCGAGAGCAGCTGCGTTGAGTACTTGCCGTCGGGAGCTGTCCAGCCGGAGTTGGTGCCCCAGCCCCACGCACCCGCCAGCTGGTTGCGGGCGTTGTTCATTTCAGCGGTGTTGTTGTCGGCCCGTGCGGCTTCGAAACGCGCCGCCAGTCCGCGCCGGTTCCAGAGAATATAATCTTCGGCACTCATGTAGTCAAGCGGGTTGCGCCGGATGTAGTTGGTGGCCCGTTTGTAGCTGTACGTCACCTGCGTACGGCCTTTTTTGCCTTTTTTCGTCGTTACCAGAATTACCCCGTTGGAGGCCCGTGCGCCATAAATCGCTGTTGAGGCGGCATCTTTCAGGAGGTCAATCGTTTCCACATCTTCCATGTTGATGCCGTAGAGCGATGGCACAATCACGCCGTCCACAATGACCAGCGGCGAGCCGGAGCCGCTGAAGTCGGTGCCTCCCCGGAACGAAATGGCGGGTGTTGAGCCCGGCTGACCGGTCGTCTGCTGAATCCGCAGCCCCGGCACGGTGCCTTGCAGGGCGGTGGCCACGTTAGTACGCGGTACCGATTTAAAAACCGTCGGGTCAACCGTAGCGACGGAGCCGGTCAGGGTGCGGCGGCTTTGCTGCCCGTAGCCGACCACCACTACCTCGTCGAGACTCTTGGCGCTTTCGGTCAGCTGCATAGTCACGGCTGACTGATCGTTCAGGGTGATTTCCTGCGTGGTCATGCCGATCAGCGAGAAAACGAGCACATCGCCCTTATCTGCGCTGATTGAAAAACGGCCGTCGGCGTTCGTGACGGTTCCGCGGGTTGTGCCTTTGATCGTTACGTTGACGCCCGGCAATGCTTCGGCAGTACGGCCATCCCGTACCACACCAGTAAAAGGTTTAGGCTGTGCCATGCCTATCGTCGATAAGAACAGACCGACGATAAGTATGACATAATAGCTGCTGAGGAGCTTGTTAGTATAAAGATGCCACATACGAATAATAATTTTTGCATTATGTATGACTTGGCAAAGGTATTATGTATTATTTAATATTCGCAACAGGCCCGTTAAAATTATTTTTTCGCGGATATTTTTTGTTTTTCGGATATGAATCTAAATTTGTCGCACTATTAAGTTATACATAATATGGATTACGCGAACATGCATGATGACCTGCGCTTACATGAGCAGACATCATTGGTTGACAAGGCAGAGACCGAGTTACTGGATTTCTTTCAGGAGCAGCAATACAAAACCGGTGATGTGATTCCGAAAGAGGTCGAACTCGCGGTTCAGCTGGGCGTAAGCCGTACGGTGATCCGCGAAGCCCTGCAACGGCTGCGGATGCGCGGGATGGTAGAGACGAAAAAAAAGCGGGGGACGGTCATTACGAACCCCGACCTGCTGTCGCTGCTCGAAAAAACGATGTATCCCGGTATTCTGGCCGACGAAACCCTGCGCGATATTTTTGAACTCCGGCTGGTACTGGAAATCGGCATGGGCGATCTGCTGTTCGAACGCATCACCCAGCGCGACATCGACGAGCTGTATGCCATCGTGGCCGATGAGCCGGTCAATACCGAGGAAATGATTTTTAACGCCGATCAGGAGGTGCGTTTCCACGGCAAGCTCTACGAAATTACGGGCAACCACACGCTCATGCGGTTCCAGCAGATGCTCCTGCCGACATTTGAGTATGTCCACAAAAGCGGCCTGCTGAAAAAGCAGGTGCAGCATAAAAAGTTTGTATCGCACCGGGGGCTGGTGGATATTCTGCAGCACGGTACTGCGGAGACGTTCCGCAACGCGATGCGCAATCATTTTGAGAATCACTTTCAACGTTTGTTTTAACGCATGTTTCCGCATATTATCCTTGCGGCGGGCCTGTTACTGGGTTGCCGTCAGGCGCAGCCTGTAGCCGCCGCGCCCCCTTATGTTGCTCCGGCAGCGGCCGGAACGGTCTTACCTGATGAGGTAACCGTGTTCAGTAACGGCACTGATGGCTATCTGTGCTACCGGATTCCGGCTATTGTCAACGCACCGGACGGTACTTTGCTGGCGTTTGCCGAAGGGCGTAAAACCGACTGCGGCGATTTCGGCAACGTCGATATTGTGCTTCGGACCAGCCGTGATCAGGGTAAAACGTGGTCGCCGCTGTCGGTGGCCGTCGATTATGGCACCAATCAGGCGGGTAACGCGGCACCGGTTTTCGACCTGACCGACCCGCGCTATCCCGATGGCCGGTTGTTTCTGGTGTACAACACAGGCGTGGCGTCGGAAGGCGATGTCCGGAACGGTAAAGCCATCCGTGAGGTATGGTATGTGACCAGTACCGATCTGGGTAAAACGTGGTCGGCACCGGTCAACATTACGACGCAGGTAAACCGGCCCAATAAACCGGAGGTAAACCCTGCCTACACGTTTAAGGAAGACTGGCGGTCCTATGCCAACACGCCCGGCCATGCCTTGCAGTTGAGCCAGGGCCGGTATCGCGGCCGGTTGTTTGTGGCAGCGAATCACTCGGCCGGTCCCCCGCAGGCGCAGTTCCGCGACTACAGCGCCCACGGATTTTACTCCGACGACCACGGCAGCAGCTGGAAACTGAGCCCGACCGTAGCTTATCCGGGCAGCAACGAGAGCATCGCCGCCGAAACCCGCGACGGCGGTATACTGATGAACATGCGCAATCAGTCGGGAGACGTAAAAAGCCGGTTGCTGGCCTACTCGCCGACCGCCGGTGAACGCTGGAACGACGTAATTGTATCTACGGATTTACCCGATCCGGTTTGCCAGGGATCAATGATTAATTACAAAACGCCCTCCGGACAACCGGCGCTGCTGTTTGTGAACCCCAACAGCCAGACCAAACGTGAAAAGCTAACGATCCGGATGAGTCAGGACGATGGCAAAAGCTGGTCGCAGGGGAAGGAAATTTACGGTGGTTCGTCGGCTTACTCCGATCTGGTTATCCAGCAAAACGGGCAGGTCGGTGTCCTCTACGAACGCGACAACTACCAGACAATCACCTACGCGAGCTTCAGCTTCTAAACAGCTTAACGGCGTGGTAGCGCTTTCTGCCTTTCACCGCGCGGTGGCCGGACTGCGTGTCCCACCCGCTCTTTCACTCTTTCGCTCTTTCTGTCTTTCGCTCTTTCTGTCTTTCGCCGCGGCGGCGGGCCGCACTTTACCCATGTCTCTTTCCCAACAATACCGCGATGCGTTGCTGACGGATGTTATTCCGTTCTGGCAGCGGCACTCGGTTGATACGCAGTACGGCGGTTTCCTGACTTGTCTTGACCGGCAGGGGCAGGTGTTTGATACCGATAAGTTTGTCTGGTTGCAGGCGCGGCAGGTCTGGACCTTTGTCATGCTGTATAACCGGCTAGAGAAACGCCCCGACTGGCTCGATATGGCCGGCCACGGGGCTGATTTTCTCAAAAAACACGCGCGGGCCGCTGACGGGAGCTGGTATTTTTCACTGACCCGTGAAGGCCGGCCGCTGGTTCAGCCCTACAATATTTTCTCGGATTGTTTTGCGACGATGGCCTTCGGGCAGCTGTCGCTGGCGACAGGCAGTGATGAACAGGCACAGCTCGCCGAAACTACCTTCCGGCAGATTCTGGCCCGCCGCGATAATACGAAAGGGAGCTGGAACAAGGCAGTACCCGGCACACGGCCGCTGAAGAACTTTGCCCTGCCGATGATTCTGTGCAACCTCGCCCTGGAAATAGAGCACCTGCTCGATAAACCGCTGGTCGAAGAAACCATTGATGCGTGCATCCACGAAGTGATGGACGTGTTTTATGATCCGGCGCTGGGGCTGATCCGCGAAAATGTAACGCCCGGTGGCAAGGTGTCCGACTCGTTCGAGGGCCGCCTGCTGAATCCGGGACACGCTATCGAAGCCATGTGGTTTATCATGGATCTGGCGGTACGGCGCAACGACCGCGCCCTGCTCGACCGCGCCGTTACGATCACGCTCGATACCCTGCAATACGCCTGGGATGAGCAGTTTGGCGGTATTCTGTACTTTATGGATGCCAACGGGCACCCGCCCCAACAGCTCGAATGGGACCAGAAACTGTGGTGGGTGCATGCCGAAACGCTGATCAGTTTGCTGAAAGGCTACCAGCTGACGGGTAATCCGGCCTGTTGGGCGTGGTTTGAACGGGTTCATGCCTATACGTGGTCGCATTTCCCGGACCCGGAACACGGCGAATGGTACGGGTACCTGAATCGCCGGGGCGAGGTGTTGCTGCCGCTCAAGGGCGGGAAATGGAAAGGGTGCTACCACGTGCCGCGCGCGTTATTCCAGTGCTGGCAGTCATTAAAGTAGGAAGATAGCACCGGCGTTAATTCAGCCGTTTCCGTTGCCGGCGCGACATGGTCAGCTGCGTATTATCGGTCAGGTGGATAACGCCCGCCGGATCAATCAGCCGCACAAACTGCATATTGACCAGGTGCGATTTATGAACCCGTACAAAGTCGTGGTCTTTCAGCATGCCTTCAAATTCCTTCAGGGTCTTCGAGGCGCAGAAACGCCGGTTGCCGGTGAGGTGAAAAAAGGTGTAGTTGCTTGAGGCTTCGCACCGGACAATCTCGGCGATGGGCAGAAAATGCAGGCCCTCGGTGGTCGAAATCGGCAGCCGCTGCTGACCGGAATGGCTGACGGCCAGGTTGTCGGCCAGATTCCGGAGCAGTGCGCCGGGGCGGTGCGCTTCGGTTTGTTTCCGCAAAAACTTGTCGAAGGCCAGCCGCAGTTCATCTACATCAATGGGTTTCAGCAGGTAATCCAGGGCGCTGACCTTGATGGCCTGTAGGGCAAACTGCGAATAGGCGGTCGTAAAAATGATGTCAAAATCAATATCGTCGATAGCATTCAGGACATCGAAACCGTTCTGCATCGGCATTTCAATATCCAGAAAAACAAGGTGTGGCCGCACCGACTGAATAAGCGCAATGCCCTCGGCGGGGGTGGTGGCCCGCCGGAACCGGGTGATTTCGGGAATATACTTACTGACCAGAATTTCCAGAATGTGGCAGGCACGGGGTTCGTCGTCAATCACAAGGGCACGGTACATAGGCTGTCAGGGTTTGCATCTGAGTTAAAAAGTATGAACATACTTATATAAATCTGAAGAATCAGGCCATTTTTCAGGATGTTTGTTCAGATATTATAGTACTAAACCGGGGGCAATCGTTTGGTAATCAGGCTTATTTTGCCTATCTTTACTCAGATGAAGTCGCTCAAAATTCGCCTTGACCTTAACAAGAAGCAGACGACGCTGTGCCGCAAACACGCGGGTGTAGCCCGTCATGCTTATAATTGGGGTGTAGCCGAATGTCAGAAAGCCTTTGAAGCAGGACAGAAGATTCCATCGGCTATTGACCTCCACAAGCGACTGGTGGCCGAAGTCAAAACAGAACATGGCTGGTACTACGAAGTCTCCAAGTGCGCCCCTCAACAAGCCCTGCGCAACCTGCAATAGGCCTACCAAGCGTTCCATCGGATTCAGAAACCATCGGGATACAAAAAGAAGAAAACCATTCGTAGGGCCGGAAAAGTAGTGACCGTGTTGGAAGGCTTGCCACAGTTCAAAAAGAAAGGTTCTCACGACGGATTTTATCTGGAAGGTAGTATAAAAGCCGACTGGAAGCGTATCAAACTTCCTCATTTGGGATGGGTGCGTTTGGAAGAAGCGGTTCCTGATGGGACAGTTATTAAGAACGTTAGCGTTACCCGTACCGCCGACCATTGGTATGTCTCGTTTAAAGTCCCGCACACGCCAAAACAAACTACCAAAACATCGGAAAGCATTGGCGTTGACTTGGGCATTAAGACGTTGGCGACACTCTCTAACGGCACCGCCGGGCGGCCCCGTACATTTCAAGCGGTTAAGCCCTACAAACGGAATAAACGCAAGCTGAAACTGGCCCAACGCCGGGTGAGTAAAAAGTTTATCAAAGGCGCAAAGCAACAGAGTAAAAACTACCAAAAAGCACAAGCTAAAGTGGCCCGGCTTCATGCCCGGATTGCCAACATACGCGGGGATGCTCTGCACAAACTCACAACCCATCTGGTCAAGAACCACAGCCGGATTGTCATTGAAGACCTTAATGTGCGGGGCATGAGTAAAAACCATAAGCTGGCCTCGGCCATTCTGGATGGCGGATTCTTTGAGTTTCGCAGACAGTTGACTTACAAGGCCGAATGGTACGGCTCGGAAGTGGCAGTTGCCGACCGCTTCTTTGCCAGCAGTAAGACCTGTTCGGGCTGTGGTGGGAAGAAAGCAGGGCTGAAACTCTCGGAGCGTACTTACCACTGCGAAGAGTGTGGCTTGCAGATAGACCGCGATTTGAATGCGGCTATCAATTTGAGTCAATACACCGTGAGTTACACGGGTAGTGCCTGTGGAGCGGCAAACAACCCAACCGATTATTCGGGCGGGGTCGTTATGAAGCAGGAAGCTAATGGCAGTCTGGACAACCATGTTCAGATTTGTGTAAGTTTAGCGTAACGGTGTTTGGGTAGTTAAACCGGCATCGAAGGCCGTAATGAGTGGCAGGGTAATGGTTATGCGGGTACCGGTGGGCATACCGTCGGGGCTGACCAGATCATCAATCTGCATGGTTGCCTTACCCAACCCCGATTGATCAAGTAACGTAAGCCGTTCGTGGGTGAGGGCTAGTCCTTTGGAGGTTCGTTGCCGGTAAGCCGCAGACCGTTGGTTCAGCACACCAGCCTGTTCGCGGCCGATGCCGTTGTCTTCCAGGATACATTGCAGACCACCGCCGTCTGCGAGGCTCAGGTCAACCGTGAGTTGCCGGAGGCCGCTTTTGTGCAGTAATCCGTGCCGGATTGCGTTTTCGGTCAAGGGTTGCAGCAGCAGGGCCGGCACCTGATACAAGGGTGTTTCAATGCTTGCCTCCACCTGGAGCCGGTAGGCAAACGAGCTTCCGAACCGGAGCGCTTCAAGGTCAAGATACAGCCGCAGAATATCGATCTCCTGCTGGAGCGAGTGCATACTTTTGGTCGATTCTTCCAGCACCAGCCGCAGCAGCCGCGAAAACTTCGAGAGGTAGCGATAGGCGGTGTCGGTGTCGTCGGCCAGAATACATTCCTGAATGGCATTCAGGCAGTTAAAGATAAAATGCGGGTTCATCTGCGACCGGATTGCCCGTGTTTCCAGTTCGGCAATGAGCCTGGCAACCCGCGTTTTTTCCGCAGCACGCTGCCGCAGGGATCGTTCCCGCCACGTAAAATAACCGGCTACCGTGCCGAGGAGTACCACCACCATACCGGTCAGGAACCACCAGCGTTGCCAGACCGGCGGCAGGATGACAAACGAAAAGCTGGTAAGTCCGCTTCGGGTACCGGCTGCCGTAATGCCCTCAGCCTGAAAGGTATAGTTTCCGGATGCCAGTCCGGCATACGTAACGGTCCGGTCTGCGCCCTGTGCCAGCCGCCAGCCCTGCTCGGCACCCAGTAACCGGAACCGGTAGCGGTGCCAGACCGGATTGGCCAGACTCATCAGCGTAAACCCAAACGACAGGGCACTCTGCTCCGGTGGCAGGCGCAATTGCCGGGGCAGCCCCGACGGATCGTTGCCGGCTGAGAACTGCCGGAGATCAGTATGGGTCCCGAGCAGCCGGAGATCAGTGACCGACAGGGGAGCGGGTGGCGGTTGCTGCCGGAGCTGGCTGAGCGAAAAACGGAGCAGCCCCGCCGTAGTACCGATATACAGCGTCCCGTCCGGATACTCAAACAGGTGCATCGATTGGTAGGACTCGCCCAAAAAACCATCGCTGAAGCTGAAGGTCCGTAGTCCGGTGGCCGTCAGACAGTGCAGGGCAATGGCACTGCCGGTCCAGATGTTGCCGTCGCTGTCGGGAAAGACATCGAGCAGGTTGTTAGCCGACAGCCCGTCGGCGGTGGTGTATTGCCGGATCACGGTAAACTGCTGCCCGTTCAGCCGGCCTTTGATGAGCCCCTGCCCGTCGGTGGCCAGCCAGACGTTGCCCTGCCGGTCACGGGCAATGCGCAGCACCGACCGCACCAGCTGTCCCTGCCGTGTGATCCGGTGGGTGGTGAACCGTCCGTCGCGGAACGAAATAAGTCCGGCATCGCTTGCCAGCCAAAGGGTCCGGTCAGCGGCTTCAAACCCATTGTAAAAGATAGTAAAGCGATACCGGTTGGTCGGGTGCTCAAAAAAGGCAAACGTGTACGAATGTTTCAGGCTGTCGTACCGGATGCGGGTCAGCCCGACGTCGCCCGCCGCCCACAGATCCCCCGAAGCGGCCGGAATCAGCGCGTTGAACCCTTCGTCGCCCAGTCCGTCTTTCAGCGTAACATGGCGGGCTTGCCTGCCGTCATATGCCAGCAGACCCTGATAGGTGGTGGCCATCCACAGCATCCCCCGCCGGTCCTGCTGTATACCGGCAATACCGGCAATCGGCACCTGCCCCGTCAGCAGCGGCGATACCTGCCCCGACGATAAGCCGAACAAATTCCCGTGGTGTCCTCCGAAAACCAGTGTGTGGTTATAGAGGCCGAATCCATTGATTTCGTTGCCCGGGACGGTGGCCGGCAGCGGAATCCGGTCGAAGGCTGAGGGCCTGATTTTCAATAATCCTTCGTTGGTCGCTATCCAGAAAATACCTTCTTTATCCAGCAGAAACCGGTTCAGCTGACTGGTCGTGCGCTCATACAGATCGAGCCGTTTCAGGGGTGTCTGCTGCTCCGGAAGCAGCTGTTTGAGGCCGTACGACAGGAACCAGTACGTCTTCCCGGTCCAGACTACATCCGACGGGACAATATCGTTCAGCAAGGTTTCCGGAATTCCGTTGCGCAGCCGGATATAGCAGAAGCGGTCATGCGCCGAAAAAATCAGGTCGTTTTTTGACCGGATGGCCAGATGCTGAATTTCTGTTTTACGGCCGTCGGGACTTTGCCATATCCGTTCAAGGTTCCCCTTACGATAGCGGAATAAGTCCAGTTTGCCACCCACATACAAGCTTCCTTCTTCATCGAGCGCCAGCGAAAACACCCGCCGGTCGCGGGCTTTGGGCACGAGCCGGTCAAAGCCGGTCAGCGGCCGGGGCGTTACCGGCTGATGGGGTTGTTGTTTCAGCTGTTGCTGCTGTGCCGGAGATAGCTGATATACCCCGCTGCTACAGCCGATCCAGAGCGTATGTTGCTTGTCGAAGAGTAAGGCATTGAGCCGCACAAACGTCTGATGCCGGATGGCAGGCAGAGCGGTTGCCTTGCCGTTGTGATACAGAAACAGCCCTTCTTCGGTGCCGATCCAGAGGTCACCGCCGGCGTCTTCCAGCAGCGTATTCACCTGTCCGATGGCCTGCCCGTTTTCGGTAAGGCCGGTGCTCCGGAACGTAAAGCCATCGTACCGGACCAGTCCCGTTGTGGTGCCCAGCCACAGAAAACCTGCCTTATCGCGCAGCAGTGCGTGAATATCCGCCGCCGGTAACCCCTCTTTAAGCCCGATCTGCTCCACCGTAAAACCGGACGCATGGATAACCGGTGACTGACCAGACAGGACGTTGATCAGCAGCAGGTTAAACGTCAGGAAGAACAGCAGGCGGCCGCGCATGAGGGTGTATTGATTGACTTCCGCAAGGTACGGCCGTAATACTACCTGATCAATAGGTATGCCTGCCGTTTACTAATCGCCGGAAGCCGTTCAATCAACGGATTCGGCCCGTGGCGGCTACCAGGCTAACCTTTACAAAATGTCTGTTTTTTACATCTGAGAAACCAACCCGACAATCCAATTTTGTGTGTCAGAAAACGAGAGACACAAACGTGATAGCGGCGCCGCCGGGCGGGAAAAGATGATTCAACTACTGTGCGTATGAAAAAACTGATCGTGTGTTGCTGGCTGATGGTTATCGGGCTGGCGTGTCAGAAACAGGGCGACGGAACGACCACAACGCCCGATCCGGACCCGACCGGAAGCGGTAGTGCAGCCATGGGAAAGGGCGAGCCGGGTGTGGTTGGCTTGGCGGGTGTTACGGCGTGGGACAATGTGCCGGCCGCCGAAAAAGAGCGCATTAAGGGCTGGAATACCTTGTTCCTGCACCAGTCTGTCGGGCAGGATCTGGAAGAAGGCTGCAAGGCCAACGGGTTTGCCTTCGACTATTACGGGGCAAATGACAAAACCAACGGCGCTGCCAGCGGGAAGGGCCTGAAAGGCGGCATTTTCGTCGATGTGGGGGGGATTGCCAACGGAAATCCTTCCGAAAAAATCAGGGTGTTCCGCGAGCAGGCTACCCGGAACAAAGACCTGCTGCAGATCGCGGTTTTCAAATTCGGGTACGCCGACATTACCGATGACAACGCAGAGCGGGTAAAGACCGAATACAAGGCATTTGTTGATGCCTTACGGGGACAGTCGCCGGGGCTCCGGTTTGTACACGTGACGCCGCCGCTGGTCTACAGTACGGCCGCCTACGAAGGCAATGCGGCCAAACAGAAGGTCGGGCAGTGGATGAAAGACACCTTCAAGGGCACCGATGTGATTTTTGACCTCCAGGAGATTGAGTCGAACAACGGGCAGTGCCAGCAGAATAACGTGTGGCGGATCTGCACCGAAAACCGGAATACGGCCGGTGATCCGTCCGATGTCAACGGGGTCGATACTTCCGACGGGCAGGGGCATATCGGCAAAAAAGCCGGTCAGCGGATTGGCAAGGCACTGCTGATGAGTATTTATCGGGCCGGAAAATAAAGACGACTATGCCGGCACTTATCGCTTACGCCGATCTGCCCGGGATACAGCGGACCATGAAAGCAATGACTGAACGAACAGGTATATCGTAATGGCAATGAATAGTTCACCGGCTAAAGGATGTCTGGTAGCACTGGCGGGCTTAGCCGTCCTGGCCGTTCTCTTTACGGCCGTCCGGTTTTACGGCGGTAAATGGCTGGATCAATATGAGCGGCCGTGGGCCTACAGCACCACTGACCCGTTGCTGGTCGGGCAATGGGAGGGACAATTTAACGATCCCGACGGGGTAGCGAAAACTCTCCGCCTGACCATTGACCTGCCCGAAACCGACGAAGAACGCCTGGAGCGGGCAAGCCGCAAACGGCGTCTGCGGAACAGCAGGAACCGTGGCGGGTTTGACGGCTCCGCGACGGTAACCAGCCGGCTCGGCCGTGAAGACTATGAGGTGTATGGCGTTGTGGACCGGGAGGACGGCCATGTGTTCAGCCTCAACTTTGACGCCGTCGACGGCCGCTTTGCCATCACGCCCAATTTCTACATCAACGACACCGACAAAACCGGTAACCGCTGGACGGGCGATCAGCTGGTAACACAGCTGGAGTTTGCCTATCACCTGCCCGGCCGCACCTGGTCGAGCAGTGCCGACCCGCGATTCAGCCGGAAAGTGCCGGTTCAGCTACACCGTGTAACGAAACAGTAAAGCATTAACCTGAAAACACAAAAGCGTATGCAACGCCGTGATTTTATGTCGGCCCTGCCATTGGGTCTGTTTGCCGGTCAGCTACCGGCTGTGACTGCCACCGACGACAAGAAGCCGCTGGCTCCGTTTTACATCGGGCCGGACGCCGAACCCCTAACGCCCGGTCCGACGGGGCTCAACATCCGGACGCGGGTCCGCTCGGCCCAGACCAACGGGCAGTTTTCGTGCGTTGAGTTTGCCGTAGCCCCGAAAAAAATGGGTCCGGCGCCGCACCTGCACAAAGACCTGGATGAGCTGATGTATGTTATCGAAGGCACGGCCAGTGTGTTGGTGGGTGATACGGTCTATCAGGTTGAAGCCGGTGGCTGGCACCTGCGGCCGCGCGGCATCATCCATACGTTCTGGAATGCGACCGACAAACCGGTGCTGGCCATCGACTGTTACTTTCAGCAACCGTTTGAAGAGTACCTCGAAGCCTCGTTCCAGACCATTCCGGCAGAGGCCCGTAAGCGTGGGCTGGCCATGGATTCTCCCGAAATCAGGAAGATGTACAGCGATCTCCAGGCCCGCTTCGGCATGGTGGGTTTCCCCGAAAAGCGGCAGGCAATCGTGGATAAATACGGGCTGAAATAAGCCTGATTACAGCGTTGATCTCATTGTCATTCAACCCAATGGTTACTCGTTATCTCTTTCTTTTCGGGTTAGGGCTGATGGCCGGCCCGGCTACCGCCCAGACCCTGCAACTCAACCGCACCGGCGGCAGCGTGGTCGTCGGTTCCGATGGTAGCGCGGCCAGTGCATCGGCCGCGCTGGAGGTCAAAAGTACGTCTCAGGGTGTGTTGCTGCCCCGGCTGACCACCGCCCAGCGGACGGCCATCAGCAATGCGGCCAACGGGCTGCTGGTGTTCGATACCGACACGCAGAGTTTCTGGTTCCGCCAGAACGGGGCGTGGGTCAATCTGGTGGGCGGAGGCAGTTCGGGGGCTGGTGTGGGCTGGCAGCAGACAGGTGCCAACATCAGTAATACCAACAGCGGCAACGTGGGCATTGGTACCACCAACCCGCTGGCCAAACTCAGTGTCGTGGGTAGTTCAAGAAGTGCAACGGGGACCAACACCGCCGATTTTGCCAATACAAATCTTGGCCCCAATGTGAGCTTTGTTCATCTGGGCAGCAAAGGCCACTGGCTGATCCGGTCGGCGGCTGATTCGGGCAACGTGGTGATGCAGGACATCAATCGCGGCCGGGTCGGTATTGGTACGGCCTTCCCCAACTCCACACTGTCGATTGTAGGGCGTCAGGCAACAACCAATGCCAGCAACACCGTCGATATTTCCAATACGGCCGTCGGCCCAAACGTGAGTTTTATTCATTACGGGGCAACGGGCGATTGGCTGATCCGGTCGGCGGCTTACTCCGGTAATGTGATTATGCAGGATTTTCCTGGCGGACGGGTTGGTATCGGCACCGCATTTCCCGGCTCTACACTTAGTGTGCAGGGGCGACAGAACAACCTCGCGGCGTCGAATACGGCTGAATTTTCGAACCCGTTGCTTGGCCCTAATATCAGCCATATCCATTACGGGAGTTACGGGGATTGGTATATCCGGTCGGCTGATAATGCTGGCCGGGTCATTCTGCAGGATGTCAGTACGAATGGCCGTGTCGGTATTGGTACAAGTAATCCGCAGGCAAAGCTCGACATCAACGGCAACACCATCATGAGCGGGCCGCTGGCGGTGCGGAGTGATATATCGTTTACCAATGCGCTGACCAGTTCTGCCTTGCCGGGGCTTAATCTGCGCCCGATCGGCCTCTTTGAAATCTCGGTTTTCGGGTATGATGATGGTCCTCATGAACCGGTAATCCGGCAGGTGCCGGCCAATCTGTTTACCGGCCAGCTGGTCGGAAATGCCTCTTTTGCGGTTCCGGTTGACCTGGCCATTAACCCGGCGCTGTTAACCGGAGTCAGAGAACTTTATTTAGTAGGAGGTATTCAAACGGATTTTGAAGGCTCAAGTTCCATTGAGATTGCGGGCGATAGGCTTGTTCGCGTGTATGCCTATTTCGACGGCAATGACTACGCCGGTCTACGGGCAGGCGGAGTAATCTATGCCGTCTATTAGCGACGGCGTAATGGTCGTTGTGCCATTGGTATATAAACTCTGCTTCAAAGATTTACACGAAATAAAAACTATGAAAAAACTGCTTCTTTATCTCTCACTAAGTACCGTATTGTTTGCCGGCGGCGGGGCCGGATGCGGTAAATCCGGCGATCCGCAGCCGGACAACTTCACCTCGTTAACCGGACGCTGGGAGATTACCTCGGCGGAGGTTTATGCACAGGATGCCGGCCAGTCGCAGCCCCGGTTGCTCGGTCAGTTCGGGGCTGGTCTGGCTTATATTTTCTACCCGGATGGGTCGTATGATGGCTGTATTCTGCCGGGTTCAGACTGGGACAATGCCGGTCAGAGCGGGCAGTCGGGCAGCTGGAACTGTACAACCAACAAGCCCGGACGCTGGCAGCTGAACGTAACCAAAACGCAGGGCACAGACATCGACGACGGCAAACTGACGCTGACTGCTCCGACTTTATCCGAACCGTTTATCCTCGAAAAACTCTACGCCGGCACCGCTACTTCAGGCAGCACCAAAGTGACCGTCCTGATTGGTGAAACACCGGTTAAAACCGATGCGCAGGGCCGAAAATCCTGGGGTGAATATCATTTTACAAAAAAATAGACCGCATTACATCCGGTACAGCTTTGACAATCAGGTTTATGATTACTCGTTACCTCTTTCTTTTCGGGTTTGGGCTGGTGGTCGGATCTGCCACCGCCCAGACCCTGCAACTCAACCGCACCGGCGGCAGCGTGGTGATCGGCTCCGATGGCAGCGCGGCTAACGCATCGGCAGCGCTGGAGGTCAAAAGTACGTCTCAGGGTGTGCTGCTGCCCCGGCTGACCACCGCCCAGCGGACAGCCATCAGCAATGCGGCCAACGGGCTGCTGGTGTTCGATACCGACACGCAGAGTTTCTGGTTCCGCCAGAACGGGGCGTGGGTCAACCTGGTGGGCGGAGGCAGTTCGGGGGCCGGTGTGGGCTGGCAGCAGACAGGCGCCAACATCAGTACTACCAACAGCGGTAACGTGGGGATTGGAACCACCAACCCGCTGGCTAAGCTTAGTGTGGTCGGGAACTCGGTAAACGCAACGGGGACCAACACCGCCGATTTTGCCAATACAAACCTTGGCCCTAATGTGAGCTTTGTTCATCTGGGCAGCAAAGGCCACTGGCTCATCCGGTCGGCGGCCGACTCGGGCAACGTGGTGATGCAGGACATCAATCGCGGACGTGTCGGTATTGGTACGGCCTTCCCCAACTCCACGCTGTCGATTGTGGGGCGTCAGGCGACAAGTGATGCGACTAACACCGTCGATATTTCCAATACGGCCGTTGGCCCCAACGTGAGTTTTATTCATTACGGCCGCTACGGCGACTGGTTTATCCGGTCGGCGGCGAGTGCCGGTACGGTTGCCATCCAGGACATGAATGGTGCCCGGACGGGGATCGGCAATGGTTTCCCCGGCTCAACGCTGAGCGTGCGGGGCCGGCAAACGGGCTCCGAGAGCAATACCGCCGATTTCTGGCATCCGGGGCTGGGGCCTAACCTGAGTCATATCCATTACGGCCTCAAAGGCGACTGGTTTATCCGGTCGGCGGCCAATGACGGCAAGGTAATTATTCAGGATGTCGGGGCCACCGGGCTGGTCGGCCTCGGAACGGCTTCCCCGATTGCTAAACTACACCTCTCGACTACCGGCGAAAACGCTATGCGCGTCGATGGGATTAACCCGTACATCATGTTCCGGAACGTAAACGACGCCGCCCGCACGGATAACGGCCATGAGCTGGGTTTTATCCGGACCTGGACCACCAACCCGTTTAACCCCGCCGGGTATTATGGGTTCGAAATCGGGGTGCCGCCCGCTGCTTCGGCCCAACCGGCCAAACACCTGATGTTCTCAACGGCCTATAACCTGCGGATGGTGATTCTGGACAATGGCAACGTCGGTATCGGTACCAATATTCCGACCACAAAGCTGGCCGTCAACGGGACAATCCGTGCCAAGGAAGTGATTGTCGAGACCGACTGGGCTGATTTTGTGTTTGCCCGCGGCTACAGGCTCCGGCCATTGCCTGAGGTAGAGCAGTTTATCCGGACCCATCGCCATTTGCCCGATATTCCGGCGGCCGCCACGATTTCCGGGAACGGGGTGGCACTGGCAGAGGTAACTACGAATATGATGCAGAAAATCGAAGAACTGACGCTGTATGTTATTCGGCAGGATAAACAAATCCGGGCGTTGCAGCGTCGTTTAGCTACGTCAAAACGCCGGTGATATGCGATATATATACCTGATTTTGTGGTTGTTTAGCTCACTGATGGCGTCTGCACAGGTTGTTGCTCCGCCGAATATAACGGAGCCGGTGCTGCGGTTCGGGCAGCTGAATAAGCCGGTTCCCGGGTGTGGTACGCGCCCGAAAAAGCCGCTGGCTCCGATTCCGGCGGCCCGGCAGGCGCGGATTGCCCAAAAAAGCGGTGCGCTCCCGTATTGCGTCAAAGTGGTACTGACCGTTTTTGCCGATAACGACGGCTCAAACCGCGCATCGACCGATGCCGATCAGCTGCGGCAGTTTAATGCGATGGTTAATTTTTACCGGCCACATAACATCTGCTTTGTGCTGATGGGCATCCGGCAGATCAACAACAGCGACCTGAACATTCAGGACCGTTCGGAAGAAGATGAGTTAACGCCGTTTTTGCTGGCCAATGTCTTTAACATCTTTACCCACAAGGAAGTCTATATTGATGGTAAGCGGATTGGCGGGACCGCCTATGACATTCCGAATACGGGAGCGTATGTGAGCCTTGATCAGGGAAATGTCTCGAATGCCAGCGATAACGTTACAATGGCCCATGAAGTAGGCCATGCCTTCGGGTTGCTGCATACGTTTGAGCGACATGCCTGGGACCCGCTGCACGATACCGAAAGTGTCGAACGCAATCCCGATGCCGATTGCTGGGATTGTGATGTTGACGGTGACTATGTCTGCGATACCCCCGCCGATCCGGATCAGGACGAAGACGATGTGCTCTATCTGAGAATGAACACCACCGATCCGGCCGACGGATGCCGCTACGTGGGTAACCGCCGGGACGAATGTGATGTCCCTTATGTCCCTCAGACCTATAACATCATGAGCTACGGCCGGCCCGACTGTATTACCCTGTTCACCAACGGGCAGGGCGCGCGGATGCGCTACTACCTGTCGGAAGAGGCTGATTTTGCCCGTATCCTGGCGCCGGAAGCCCTGTTTTTACCGGTTTTAGGTCCTCAAATACTGGCAGGCGGCTCTTTGGCCGGTGTTTCCCGCGATGTATTCACCCTCGGCGAATCGTATCCGCTGCGGGTACAGCAGACAGCGGTCTTCACTATCTACTCAAAGCGGATTGTGGTGAAGCCCGGCACGCGGTTTTCGCCCGGCAGCGGCGGGCGGGTGCAGCTGACAGGTAACCCGAACTGCCCGTAAGAGACCGGCTTGTAGAGGTGTATGCATACCATTATCCGGTTTGTGACAGCGCTAAAAATTAAGCCGGTGATTTATGGCATCGCGGGGCTTTATGTTTAGCTTTGTTATATGTACACCTCTGATGATTTAAGCGGCCTGCGGGCTGCTCTTCAGGTCTCGCCTGATAATATTCCACTCCGAAAACTACTGGCCAACGCCTTATTGAATGCCGGCCGTTATGGCGAAGCCGAACAGGAATTCCGGTATGCTCTGCAAGTTGCTCCGGATGATGCTGCTTTAAAATTAGGCCTGGCTGTAGCCTTCCGGCAAAACGGTAAAACCGATGCTGCTATGGTTGTGCTGGAAGAACTCACCAACCAGAATAATGCAGACGCCTATTTGTTATCAGCCAGAATATTGCAGACACAAGGGCAGTTATACCAGGCTCGTGACCATTATCAGCGGGCAATTTTGCTCGATGACCGTTTGCGCGACGAGGCCTTTGAAAACAGCCTGGGGGCTGATGAACCTCAGCGAATGCCAATGGGGGATCTGGATACACCCGGCGGCGATTTTCAGCTGGAGGCTGCGCGACCGTCTATCTCTTTTGTCGATGTAGGCGGGATGGAGGCCGTAAAGGAAGAAATTGCCCTCAAGATTATTTTCCCTCTCAAGCATCCTGAATTATATAAAACCTACGGAAAGCGTCCAGGAGGCGGTATTTTGCTGTATGGCCCTCCTGGCTGCGGGAAAACGTATCTGGCCCGCGCAACTGCCGGCGAAATACAGGCTTCATTTATCTCTGTCGGCCTGAACGACATTCTGGATATGTGGGTTGGCTCCAGCGAACGTAACCTGCACGATTTGTTTCAGCAAGCCCGTAAAGCGGCACCATGTGTATTGTTTTTTGATGAAGTGGATGCCTTGGGTGCCAGCCGGAACGATATGCGCCGGACCGCAGGACGGACAATCATCAACCAGTTTCTGGATGAGCTGGATGGCGTAAAATATGCTAATGACGGGGTACTTGTGCTGGCGGCGACCAACACGCCCTGGTATCTGGACAGCGCATTCCGGCGTCCGGGCCGGTTCGACCGGATGATTTTTGTAGCCCCGCCTGATGCACGCGCCCGTGAGGAAATCCTGCGGCTGCACCTCCGCGATATTCCGGTTCAGCAACCCGATCTGGCGGCGATTGCCCGCAAAACAGAAACCTTTTCGGGTGCCGATCTACAGGCCGTGATTGACCGGGCTGTGGAAAGTAAGCTGTTGGAGGCTATGAAAACCGGCCAGCCCGTTCCGGTCAGCAACAACGACTTACTGAATGCTGTTAAAGCGCACCGCCCGACGGTCAGAGAATGGTTTGCCTCGGCCAAAAACTATGCACTTTATGCTAACGAAGCAGGTCAGTATGAGCCGGTACTGAGTTTTATGAAAACGCAGAAATGGCTTTAACGGTTGGCGGGAAATGGCAGACATAAGTAGTAAAATAGCCAGAGCAAAAGTACTCATGGTTCAGGAAAGATATGATGCTGCCCTGAAAGAATGGGAAAGTGTGCTTGGACATTATCCTGGTGAGGACTACGTTCATTTAATGATTTGTGAATGTTTGATTAATACGAACAGATTAAGCGATGCAAATCAGTATTTGATCAGTCGTGTATGGCAAGAGACGGATACACAGGCCAGGGCCTACTATTTATTATCAGTTACTGCTACTAGACAAGGTCGGTTTATTAGATCGATAAGAACCGGGAAAAAGGCTGTTCAGCTTAATCCTGTGTGTGCTGACTATTATGGACACCTTGCTGTTGTTTATGAAAGTATTGGATTCTATCGGGAAGGATGGCGGTTAGTGAGACAAGGGTTAAGTATTGATCCTGTAAACGAAAAATGCCTTTTTGCTGAATTAGTACTACTGCCGCGTGCGAACGGCCTTTATGAAGGATGGAAAGATGTTGTGTCTGCCACCCTGACTGTTAACCCCGAAAGTGCTGGTTTCTATGCAGCATCGGGCTGGCTAAGTCTTGACGATGGTAAGCCAAAGGTTGCAAAAGTATATTTCTTATCTGCATTACGATTAAGCCCTAACTATGAATGGCCACGTCTGGGGTTAATTAAAGCCTTGAAAATGCATATAGTTACGTATTGGCTTGTCAATAGAATAAAAAGGAAGAAATACCTGGCTTTTGCTGAGTTGGGAGGCATATACGGACTAGGTTTTTTAAGTGTAATTATTGCAGAAAGTACAGGTCTGGATGGCAGACAGGCCTTTTTAGGTATAGTTACTACTACATTACTAATTCATGCCGGATTACCGCGGCTATATCTGCTCTATTGTAATCGTCAGCTTCCGTTAAAAAACTTTCTGACAAAAGAAGAAAAGTTAGCTTGTCAGAGATGGACGATCGTGCTGATAATGTTGTGGTTGTTAGCCATCGCTAATCTCTTTTTTAACTACATATGATTTCAAATCCAGACCTTGACCGTTGCCGGCTCTTATATGAACAGGGCCGATATGAACTGTCGCTGCGCGAGAGCCAACAGTTGTTAACCAGCTATCCCGGCCATTTTGATGTACTTCTCCTGCAAGGCTATTCGCTGCTGGCCCTCGAACGGGCAGACGAAGGGGTAATCATTGTGGATGAACTCCTGAGCCAGTGGCCGGATGAGCCGGTGGTACTCGATCTGAAGGCCAAACTGCTGCTCAAACTGAAAAAGCCGCAGGAGGCGCTCCAACAAATACAGGAAGCTATCCGTCTTGATCCGACTGACGCTGATTATTGGGGAACGGCCAGTGTTATCCTGTTTGAGCAAAAAGAGTTTCCGGATGCGTTGCATCATGCCGAAGAAGGGCTGCGGCTTGATGCCGGCAACACGGTGTGCCTCAATATCAGGAATCTTTGCCTGGCCAAACTCGGCCGTTCGGATGAATTGCCGGTGTCCATTGAAGATACGCTGGCCGAAGATCCCGACAATGCGTTCAGCCATGCGGCGGCCGGATGGGCCTATCTGGAAAAAGGCGATCATATCCTGGCGCGGCAGCATTTTGCCGGGGCCTTGCGGCTGGCACCGGGCATGTCATGGGCAGCGGCCGGGATGTTGCAGGCACTCAAAGCTAAAAATTTCCTGTTCCGGTTTTTTCTGCGCTATTACTTCTGGAGTAGTAACCTGAAAGGTAAGCAGCAGTGGATGTTTATTATCGGGACGTTTGTCGGTATTAATGCGCTGCACTCGCTGGATAGCTCTGTACTGGTCATTAAACTGTTACAAATGGCAGCGGTCACGTTTGTCTACCTCACGTGGTTTGTTGATCCGATCTTCAATGTGGTCATGCTCACCGATACAGAAGGCCGCCATCTGTTATCGGACCGACAACGCGACCGGTATCGCTATGTAGCAGGGCTGATGATCCCCGGGGCGCTGCTGGCGCTGGGCGGGTACATCGGAACTGCCATTATTACACAGAGCGCTACCTGGGTTTTACTGTGGCTGACGACCCTGAAGTGGCTGACGATTGCGTTTATTACCGGTATCTGTATGCTGGGGCTGGTTTTGCCGCTGAGTGCATGGATTGAGGCCGAAACGTATCGTATCCGTAACCGGTTGCAGTATATCTTTTACATCATGGCCCTTACGGCCGGGTTATGTATTGCTCTGTTGATCGGTAATAAAGGAGAGGCAATGGGTGTGCTGAACTTCTTTGCCCTCGAAATGGTGCTATTTATGCTCTTCCGGAATTATCTGGTTATTGAAGAACAGGATTGAGGCCGGTATCCAGTGAAAACTGACCGGTTTTGGCGGTTAACTGGCAATCGTTTCCGAACTTTACGGGCATAAAATTCCTTTTGAGAGAAAGACTGAGGTTGCTATGATCGAACTACCTGTCATCCCCTCCACCGAACAACGGAAAAAACGCCCTGACTGGCTGCGCGTTAAGCTGCCGATCGGGCCCGAATATGCCAAAGTACGTAAGCTGGTCGACACGTATAAACTGCACACTATCTGCGAAAGCGGCAATTGCCCGAACATGGGTGAATGCTGGGGTGCTGGTACGGCCACGTTTATGATTCTGGGAAATGTCTGTACCCGCAGCTGCACGTTCTGTGCGGTAGCGACCGGACGACCGAACGAATATGATACCGACGAGCCGCGCCGTGTAGCCGAAGCCATCGTTCTGATGAAGGTGAAACACGCGGTGATTACCTCGGTAAACCGCGATGAACTGAAAGACCGCGGTGCCGAAATCTGGTACCAGACGGTGCGTGCCGTTAAGGAAGCCTCGCCCGAAACAACCATCGAAACGTTGATTCCGGATGTGAAAAACAACTGGGACGCGCTTATCCGGATGATTGAAGGTGGTCAGGAAGTGGTGTCGCACAACATGGAAACTGTTGAGCGGTTATACCGCCGTGTACGGCCGCAGGCAAAATACGACCGCAGTCTGGAGCAGATCCGCCGGACCAAAGAATACGGACAACGCACGAAGTCGGGCATTATGCTGGGCCTCGGCGAAACCAGCGAAGAAGTATTCAAGGCAATGGATGATCTGGTTGTCAATGGGTTGGATATCCTGACACTGGGCCAGTACCTGCAGCCGACAAAGATGCACCACGAAGTAATTGAGTGGATTCATCCCGATACGTTTGCCATGTATCAGGAAGAAGGCCTGAAACGCGGCCTGAAATATGTGGAGTCCGGCCCGCTGGTGCGGTCGAGCTACCACGCCGAACGCCACGTTCATGTGTAAACAGTAATGAGTGGTTTGTGGTTAGTGATGTAATCAAGAGCCACCAACCGCAGACTACTCATTCATGAAAAAATACGACTTCATCATTGCCGGTGGCGGGATGGCGGGTCTGAGTCTGGCCTATCACCTGAGTCAATCCCCGCTCCGCGACCGGTCAATCCTGATACTGGATAAAGAAGAAAAAAAGCAGAACGACCGCACCTGGTGCTTTTGGGAGGAAGGTGAGGGGCCGTTTGAATCCATACTGTTCCGGAAATGGCAAACGGTCGACTTCCACGGAACCGGTTTTGCCGGCCCGCTTGATCTGGGCAGTTATCAGTATAAAATGCTGCGCGGGATCGACTTCTACGATCATGTCCGCAGCCACCTCGCCCGATTTCCGAATATTGAATTTCGTCAGGCTACGATTAACCGCGTAAAGGAAACTCCGCAGGGGGGATTTGTCATTGCCGATGACGAACCGTATATGGCGAATTATGTGTTCGACAGCACGTTTCCGCTGAACCTGAAGGACCCCGACCGGCATAATCTGCTGCAACACTTCAAAGGCTGGGTCATTACGACCAATAAACCCTGTTTCGACGTGAACCGCCCGCGGATGATGGATTTCCGCGCCGATCAGCAGGGGGACTGCCGGTTTGTGTATGTGCTGCCCTTCAACGAAACCACGGCTCTGGTCGAATACACGATCTTCAACGAACGCCTGCTGCCTCAGGCCGATTATGAGCAGGCACTTAAGCAGTACATCGCCAATTTTCTGGACACTGGCGGCTATCAGATCAGCGAAACCGAGTATGGGGTGATCCCGATGTCGGACGTGCCGACAAAAGAGCGGCCCTCGAAGCACATTGTCCGGATCGGAACGGCGGGGGGGCACACCAAGCCCTCGACCGGCTACACCTTTCAGCGTACGCAGCGCGCCATGCAGGCCATGGTCCGGAGTCTGGTCAGCAGGGGCAAACCCCGCCGGCGGCCGTCATGGGTGCGCAAACGGTTTAAGCTGTATGACAGCATCATGCTGAACGTGCTGGAACAGGGCCGCTATCCGGCCGATGACATGTTTACGCTCCTGTATCAGGATAATCCGACGTCCCGTATTTTTAAATTTCTGGACGAGGATACGTCGTTGGGTGAAGAACTCCGGATCATTAATTCGATGCCCAAAAAGCCGTTTACCCTTGCGCTGTTGAATGTATTGTGGCGCCGCGCGTTCTGAGCGCCGGCGCCTCGTTGCGGTTAACGGGCCTGCTGTGTTTTAGGCTGCGTTAACTTAATCAGTTGGCTGTCGATCCAGCGGGCAGCCTTTGTAATGGCGTATGGAACAGGAATCATATCGGTAACATGAATTTAAGCATTAACTGATGTGCAAATAACGACAGAAGGTATGCCATTATTCTGCCAATCAATACCCGAATTCTGCCAAAACGGACCTTCAGTCCGTTTTTTTTTGGATTTGTGGTCAGTGAGTTAACAAAAATATAAGGTTGGTAACGAATTAGGTGCTGTTTATTTGGCCGTACTGACCCTGCATTTGTGTTAACTACATGGCGGTTTACATCTCCTGATGTGAAGAGATGATAATGGATATACATTTAAGTAGCTTTTTTAAGCAGCAGTAGTTTATTTAGATGTCGATTTGTACTAAATAACTATTGACCTGCCGGATGCGTACCTCTCTTATACTGTTGGGAATATTGTATACATGGCTGAGCCACGCTCAACCGATAAATACAAATAGTCCCTACCGCGTTACCGTCAGGCATATCGGTGCAGAACAGGGCCTTCCAAACCGGACCGTCTTGCACGTTGGTCAGGATGGAGACGGGTTTATCTGGATAGGTACGGTCGATGACGTATACCGGTTCGATGGCCGGCAGATTGTTCCATTGCCTGCACTGGACTCCTCGGCAAGGGATGTCAGGACGATTAATCTGCTCATATCAGATCAGTTCGGCAATCTGTGGCTGAATGGCGGGGGCTTAGGTAATGAGTATAATCAGTATGTGTTGTTGAAAGGACAAAAAAAACCGACCCCTATTCAGAAGGCGTTTAAGGACGGTCCGTTCACCAATAACAGGGTTAATATTTTCGTCACGTCGCCTAATAACGTGCTCCGGTATATCCGTACAAAGGATGGTACGATCTGGCGACAGGTAAAACAGGGGAAATTTAAGCCGGTTTTCAGGCATTCCTTACTCCGTAATGATTACAAAAACGGCTTTTGTGAGACAGCCCGTAAAACACTGCTGGTTGCCGTACCGTCCTCCGGTACGGATCAATCGGGCACATTAACGGAAGTCGATAGTAATGGCCATATTCTTCGGCAGCGGTTTATGCCAAAGCTGATGAATCCGATTTATCAGGAGCTTGACGGCACCATTTACTGCAATACTTACATTGATTATGCCCGGGCGGCCATGCTGCCAAAGGGTGAGGCTGATGTGGTGCTGTATCGGTTAATGCCATCCGGCTCCCTTGAAAAGGTCTTTATTCCCTTTCTTCGGGATCACAAAGACCCTGTTCTCAATACACTTGCCAACGTCAATTCAAGCTATGATGCGTTACACGGGCTTTTCTGGCTGTGCGGCCCGAATAAGCTCATGG
>NZ_CAMFHL010000005.1 GCF_945952095.1 uncultured Arsenicibacter sp.
ATGAATACCTGTACAACACAACGCCGATCAGCCGGATTGACGCGCTGACGGCAGCACGGAAAGAAAAAGATATTGCCTTGCAGTCGCTCGCGGGACCGGATGTTATCCAGACACCGTTACTGATGCAAACGGCGCAGGGTGTCTGGATCAGCCTCCACGAAGCCGCTTTATTGAATTACCCGGTGATGCAGCTGAAAGTCGATAAGAAAAATTTCCGCCTGCAATCCACGCTGGTGCCGGATGTAATCGGGAATAAGGCATATCTACAGACACCCGCCCAAACGCCGTGGCGGACTCTGGTCATCAGCGACAAGGCGGCCGACCTGCTGGCCTCGAAACTGATCCTGAACCTGAATGCGCCGCCCGCGTTCAGCGATGTTTCCTGGATCAAACCCCAGAAGTTTATCGGTGTCTGGTGGGAGATGCATACCGGCAAGGGTACGTGGGAAAAGGCAGGCGGCAAACACGCGGCAAACACCCAGAACGTAAAAAAATACATTGATTTTGCGGCGAAAAACGGCTTCGACGGGCTATTGGTCGAAGGCTGGAACCAGGGCTGGGAAGACTGGTTCGGTAACTGGAAGGAAAACGTCTTCGACTTTGTCTCGCCCTACGATGACTACAACATGGACGAGCTGACGGCCTACGCACAGCGGCAGGGCATCCGGCTGATTATGCACCACGAAACGTCGGGGTCAGTCACCAACTACGAACGGCGCATGGACCGGGCCTATCAGTACATGGTCGACAAAGGCATCAACACGGTCAAAACGGGCTATGTCGGGCGCATCATTCCGCGCGGCGAGCACCACGACGGGCAGTGGATGGTGAACCATTACCAGTGGGTAGCGGCCAAAACGGCGGAGTATAAACTGATGGTTTCCAGCCACGAATCAGCCCGGCCAACGGGCCTGCACCGGACATACCCCAACTGGCTGGCCAGTGAAGCGGCCCGCGGGAATGAGTTCAATAACGCGCCTACCCTCGGGCTGGTGCCGGAGCACGAAACGATTCTGCCGTTTACGCGCCTGATGGGTGGGCCGATGGATTACACCCCGGGCTTTTTCCGGTTAAAGCTCAATCAGTTTGAGCCGACGCGTAAACAGGAAATCCGGACAACCCTCGCCAAGCAGCTGGCCGATTACGTAACAATGTACAGTCCGCTGCAAATGGCCGGCGATCTGCCCGAGAACTACGAACCACACCTGGATGCGCTTCAGTTTATCCGCGATGTGCCGGTTGACTGGGACGATACGCGTATTCTGGCCGCTGAGCCAGGCGATTATGTCACGATTGCGCGGAAGGCCAAAGGCAAGCCCAACTGGTTTATCGGCGCCGTCACCGACGAAAACAGCCGGACGCAAACGGTAGCCCTCAGCTTTCTGGAGCCGGGCCAGTCCTACGACGCCACGATTTACCGCGACGCCGACAACGCCGACTGGAAGACGAATCCGGCGGCTTATGTAGTAGAGAAGATGACGGTCACCAGCCAGACAACGCTCACCCTCAAGCTAGCCAAAGGCGGCGGCTGCGCAATCAGCATTATGAAGCGCTAAGGAGCGCCGGTTTCGTACCTACGGCACGAACGGGATATCGCCCCATACGGTCATACGGTTTCTACCGACATCTACCGACGACGCTGCGCTGTTTGGTCCCTGACGGGACGGGAAAAGATTGTTAACCGGTGCGACCCAAAACAGTGGTGGCACGACTGTCAGTCGTGCCACCACTACGCCCATGTCTTTACACCCTCTAATCTTCCGGAAACCTGCTCCGCCAATATCGTTTTTCGATCACTCTCACGTTATCAGTGTCTTTAATATCAATCAGGTAGGTTTGCAGATAGCGTAATTCTTCGTCATCCGTTTCGCCGGTAAAGGATTTGATGTAGATAGCATTACCATAATTTGTCCGGAGTTTTTCCGGTGAATCGTCTACAATCAGTATATCCTTCAACTGAAATCCCCGTTTCTTTAGCTTTGCCAGCCGTTTTTCATAGCAGTAGATATCACTGTCAATATCTCGTCTGACCGAACAACGGCTCCTTCCCCATACAATCTCTATTGAAACGCTATCCGGTCTGATTTGACCGGCCAGGGCCTCCACGTAGTCATCATCCGCAGAACTCCATATGCCTAACGAATAATGAGATGCCATTGCCGACAGAAACTCAGCAACGTAAGGGCGTTTGTACACAAAATAACGGTCGAACCGGAAATCAGCAGGGTGAGCCAGCGGCTGTTCCGTAGCATAGATCAGTGTCTCATCCAGATCCAGTATCAGCAATTTCCGGGCGCTTGTCTGTAGCATGATCCAGCTGTTATTCGAGTGGCATGTTCCCACCTTCAAGAACTTGCTGATATAATTCTAAAACGGCCTCTTTTTCAAATAAATCAGTGTGTAAAAATACCGATGAAACCAGCGTATAATCTTCCCCTTCTAATTCAAAATCAATCTTTTCAATGTATTCTATTCCGGCGCTGATAAACCAGGCATGAAACTTGCGCTGACGCATCCGCTCCTTCTTATCAGCACTGTCATAAACTGCGATTACAACATTATCGAAGATCTGGAATATCTCTTTGAAGCAAGCAATTATTGTATCTCTGATACGATAGTCTGTCGGTGTGTTTTTAGGTGGAGCAATCTCACCAACCAGAACCAGATCAAATGAAAGAAACCGGCAACTAAAGACACTACTACCAAACATGTAGCTATAATCAGAAAAATATGCCCGATAATGCACGTGGTGATCTGTCTCAAAAGCATATATAATCCTTCCGGCTTCTTCCTGTTTATGAAATGGATAGGGCTTAGGCAGGCTTTTGATCATTAACAATTTCAACAACGTTAACCGGCATATTTTTACACTTTTCCCGCAATGCTTTTTTATCAGCCATCACACGCTGAATAAAAGCACTATTTTTAGCGGATTCAGAGACAATACGTTTTGTAGTTTTCATAATTGCCTTATTTTTTTGCCAGAACAGGCATCAAGAAAAACAGTTATTCTTCCGTTAGAATCCACGAATATACAAATTAGTTCAGCTCAATGCTAAGCCTCCCAATATCTCCAAAACAGTGGTGGCACGACTCAAAGTCGTGCCACCACTACACCCTTTCCACTACGCCCCAAACGCTACGCCATTACTCCACCCCCAGCAACCGGACGGGTCCTGATAAACCGGCGGGCAGGAGCGGTTTGCCGCCTAGCCGGAACGGAGCAGTGGTGTTCGTAATCCGCTGCGGAGCAGGCAGGTGACTGTCACCAATCAGCCGGTTCGCCCAGGTATTGGTGACGGCAACGGTGAGGGTGTTCTTACCCCTTTTCAGGTACTTGCTGACTTCAACACGGTACGGAAACGTCCAGACAACGCCGCAAGGCTGCCCGTTTAAGGTCACATCGGCGAGGTTGTCAACCCGCCCTAAATCCAGCCAGACAGGCGTTGAGGCTTCACCGACCCAATCAAACGTTTGGGTGTACGCGGCGGTACCGGAGTAATGTCGGATGCTGCTATCCGGATGCTGACTCCAGTCCGTCAGTGCCGTAAACGTCTGTGGTATGGATGGCCCGCCAAAAGCGGCGTCAAAAGCGACCTGCCAGCTGCCGGTCAGCGTCATCACCGGCTTGGGTTCTATCCAGTTCCGGCCGATCCGTCGCTGTTCTATGGTGGGTTTTGAAAACACGACGAACAGCGACGCATTCGGCTCAAGCCGCAGCGTCAGTTCGGTCCGGCCGTTTGTGGTTGTCCACTGACCGGCGGTTTGCCAGGTATCGGTCACGGCATCGTATAGCTGCGGTTGCCGGCCCGCCACGCGAAACGATACCCGCAGCTCACGGGCCCGCTCCTCCTGATTCGCCAGGAAGTAAATGTCAGTTGCGCCATCAACGCGGTGTGTCCAGGCCACGTTCCGGGCATAAACGCCCTTGTCATCCGTAACCTGTATATCCGGCGCAACGCCCAGACTGGCAAATGTTCCGGGCATAAAAGGTGTCTGCACTACCCGACCACGGCCGACCGCCTTCACCCGAATCACCGACGCCCCGTCGCGAACGGTTGAAAACGTGCCGCCCCAAAGCCGGTCGGCCAGTTTCCGGACTGCATCCGGCGCACCCTTACCGGCCACCTGCTCAGGCACGTCCCCGATCAGCAGCGTCGCACCGGCCTCAACCAGCGCCAGCAGTTTGGTTGCTGTTTCAGGCGTTATATACTGATTATTGATCTGCAACGGATTCTTACGCGGCAGGACCAGCAGCCGGTAAGCGGTCCCCCTGGCAAACTGGACGGCATTGCCCGTCACGGCTGCCAGCGTGTGCAGGGCATCCGGCCCGAACGAGTCATAGGCATAGCCGCGCAGGGGATCTACCCAGTTTTCGGGATCAGCCATGTTGGCCGAATGCGACACACCGGCCGGTTTCTGGCGCATGGGCTCCCCCACATTGGCCAGCCGGCGCTGTTCGGCCGCGACCACGTCAGGGCCCAAAATACCGGGCAAGGTGCCGACTAACCGATCCGGCAACACAGACCGGGCCGGCAAATCGTCACCCGTAAACACCGCAACATCCGCCACCGGCCGGCCACGCTGTAAGAGCGCCTGACACCGCTGTGCATACTCAACCCACGCCTTACCCGGCTTCCACCACGTCTGATCACGCTGAAAATAAAGGCCGACGCCGTCAAGCGTCATGCCCGGTTTGCGGTCCATCCACGGATTGTGGGTAAAGACGTGATACACCAGTTTATTGATGCCCAGGGCATAATTACGATCCTGCAACGTTTTCAGCATACCGGGATGCTCGCTCCAATCCATCCGGACGGTGGTAAACCCCTCGGCCTGCACGATGTTTTTGCCGTAAATATGCGCCGCCGAAACGGCATCCAGCATGTCGTTGGGTTTATCGTGGGTCGGGCTGTTGAGCCAGAATTCCCCCATCGGAATATCCACCATGCGGTAGTGCGACAGCCCGTCGCTGACCATGGTCGGAGCCACACTTTCGGCCGTGAAGGCCACACCCTGCACCTTCGCCAGCCCCGCGAGGGTCTTGTAAAATACATCCACAATCAGCTCCGCCACCGTGCGCCGGACATCGTACAGCACCTGCTCCGACGCTTCGGCACTACCAACAGGGACACCCGCCATCACCGGCAACCACGGCAGGAGGTCATAGCCCCGCCGCTTCCGGAATTCCGCCGCAAACCCCGCCGACCAGTTCTGACTACCGCACTCCCAGCTATCGACATGGAAAGTCGTCAGTGCATCGCGGTCGGGGCCGAGCTGCCGCAGGGCTTCGCCATACCAGCGGTCAAACTGCAACCGGATGGCGTCCGGATTGAATTTATCACACTCCAGCCCCTTTGCGGCCCCGCCGGTTGCATTCGTATGACCGGTAGAGGTATGTCCCATGCGCAGGATTGTCCACGAGCCTGCCGGCGCCTGCCAGGTCAATTGTCCGGCGGCATCCATGTACTTCGTCAGGTTCAGCAGTTGGCCGGCCGGTACGCAATCTGCCACCGGAATTTGCTTACCCGTACTACGTTCGCTTACCCGCCAGACGGCCGCTGATTTCCCCTCAAACTGGTCTATCCGTGCTTCTGCCGACGGAATCAGGCCAATCAGCTTAAAACCGGGTTTCCACTTGGCGGCATCCAGGTCCTCAGCCCCCGGCTCCGAACCGGCTTTGTCGTAGGTAAACCGGAAAAAGCGGGCGGTAGTCGGGGTAATGGCATGGGTAGCGTCGGCGTCTGTATCCTGCCAGCCATGCCGTGGCGGTGTCAGACGACCAGCAGACCGGAACGTTTTTCCGTCGTCACTGACCTCAATCTCCAGGCGATGGGCCTGATAGTTGTTGCCTCCCGTCCGGATCAATATCGACCGGCAGGTAAACGGCAGGTCGTAGGCAAACTGAATCCAGCAGGCAGAATCACTGCGGAACGCTTCCTTGTTGGCCGGATTGACCAGAAACTGGGGCGATCCCCCCGCCTTGCTGGATGTGACAACCGGCACCGGCGCGTTATCATGACGGTTGGGGTAGGCATAAACGGCAATGTCGCGGTAATAACCCTCTACCGTTGCCGGCTGCGGCAGATTAAGCGTCACCAGCTTCCCGCCCTTCACCGTAGTAGTGCTGTAGACAACCTTCTGCATCGACAGTTCGGGCGTGATCCAGGGACCACCGGCCAGGGCAAACCCGTCGCTTACGTGCATGCCCATGTGCAGCCCCAGCCGTTTGGCCTCGCGCATACTATGGCGGACCATCTCCCACCAGCGCGGGCTGAGCTGTTCCGTGGCCGGCGAAAAGAGCGGCGGATTCGTGGTACCCTTGATCGGCATCAGGTAAGCCCCCCCGATGCCGGCCTGCTGCATGGCCTCCAGATCGGCGGTGATGCCTTCTCTGGAAACACCCGCCTGCATCCAGTACCAGAACACCCACGGTTTGGCCGCATCCGGCTTCGCCACCGGCTGAGCCCATACCGACACCTCTACCAGCAGACAACAGAGCAATAAGATTATTCTTTTATTGAGAATGGACATACTACGGCGTTATTTTCTCTTGATTTCGTATTTTTAACTCCCTCAATTGCGAGCCAAACTTGCAGGGATTTGTCCGGCTACATAAAATTTATACCACATAGCCACATAGAAAACAAAGATTTTTTATCTCTTATGTGGCTATGTGGTAAAGAGGTAATGAACTCATTTTCTGGCTTCAATCACGACTTCGGCGCTTTGTAAGCCTTCGGAAACAGCCCGTAGCCTGACAGTACCCGACGTTTCGGTCGCTTGCAGAATGGCAAGACACAGCCCGTTGTAGGCCCGCCGGTAACTGGCTTTAAACGGCTCAAGGCTTGCCTGATAGCCATTGTCGACACCGGCAATCGTGGCAGATCCCGCTACGTCAAAATTGATCAGGTGGGTTGCATCGGGCACCAGGTTCCCGGCTTCGTCCAGCACCCGGACGGTGATATAGGCCAGGTCTTTTCCATCAGCAGCAATAGCGGTACGGTCGGCAATCAGCTGGATTTTGGCGGCCTTTCCGGCTGTCCGGATTTCGCGTGTCTGCACAACCTGCCCGTTTTTCCGCGATATAGCTTTCAGGGAACCGGCCTCAAACGGCACCCGCCACATCACATGCAGGTCGTCACCGGTTTTGCGGCGCACACCCACTGATTTATCATTCAGAAACAGCTCTACCTCGTCGGCCTGGTTGTAATAGGCCCACACATCGACGGGTTTGCCTTTGGGCCAGTTCCAGTGCGGGAACACGTGGAGTACCGGCTCACTGGTCCATTCGCTCTGGTAGAGGTAATACACATCTTTCGGAAAACCCGCCAGGTCCAGAATACCGAAATAGGAGCTCCGCGCCGGCCACGGATACGGATGGGGCTCGCCGAGGTAATCGAAACCGGTCCAGACAAACAGTCCCGCGATGTGCGGATACTTTTTTACCACCTTCCAGGTCTGTTCGTGGGTAGAACCCCAGTAAGCAGCCTCATTGTCGTAAGCCGAGGCGGTCCAGTCGGGGTTGCCTTCGGTGAAGTAGCCTTTGGGTTTTCCCCACATCCGGACCGAGTCAGACGGCATGTCATAATGGCCACGCGTCTGCAACGACGAGCCTGTTTCTGAAGCCAGTACGGGAACATTTGGGAATAGTTTCGGGAAGTCGGGGTAGGCAGTATGCTTATAGTTGAAGCCCAGCACATCCAATGCACCCGACTGGTAAATGAAGTTTTTTTCCGGTACGTTTTCGGTCAGCGCCGACGTAATGGGTCGGGTGGGGTCCAGCGCCTTCACAATCCCGGCCAGCTCACGGGCAATCGTAATCCCGGTTGAATCGAACTGCTCCCGAATTTCATTACCGATACTCCAGAGAATAACCGACGGATGGTTCCGGTCTCGTTTCACCATCGTTTCCAGATCAATCCTGTGCCACTGATCCCAGTCAAGACCATAATCGCGTTTCGACTTTTTCTTTTTCCACATATCAAACGCTTCGTCCATCACCAGAAAACCCATCCGGTCACAGAGATCCAGAAATTCCGGTGCCGGCAGATTGTGGGATGTGCGGATGGCATTACAACCCATTTTCTTCAGCAGTCCGAGTTGCCGCTCCATAGCCCGCACGTTGACGGCAGCGCCCAACGCGCCAAGATCATGGTGCAGGCAAACACCGTGAATTTTCGTCGGTTTGCCATTGAGCGAAAAGCCCGCTGCGGCATCAAACCGGAATGTCCGGATGCCGAACCGCGTGGTATCCCGATCTACAAGCCGTGTTCCGGCATACACCTCCGTAACCAGCGCGTACAGATCGGGCTGTTCGACCGACCACAGTTGAGGATTTGTTACGGTCAGTTGCACCGGCTCCGGCAAGGTGGTAAGGCTGTCGTTCAGTACCTTGTTTTGCTGCTCCTGTCCGGACACCAGTTTGCCCTCTGGGCTAAACAAGCGCGTCCGGACTGACACCCGTTCCGGTTTGGCAGTGGTTTTGCGCAGGGTCAGTTGTAAGGTCACCGTAGCTTTTTTGTCCGAAACAACCGGCGTGCGTACAAACGTCCCCCACTGGTCGATAGCTATATCTGATGTGAGTACCAGCCGCACATTCCGGTAAATGCCCGAACCGGAATACCAGCGCGTGTTGGGCTGTGCCGAGTTGTCGACCCGAACGGCCAATACCTGCGGACCCGTCGTCAGATAAGGCGTTAAATCATAGCGGAACGAGCTGTAGCCACTGGCCCGCGTTCCGAGCGGGTGACCATTGAGCCACACCTCGCTATGCCGGTAAATGCCGTCGAACTCAACGTATACCCGTTTACCGACAGTTGTGGCAGGCAGTGTAAACGTCTTGCGGTACCAGCCAATGCCGGTCGGTAAAGCCCCGCCCTGGGTAGTGGTGAGGTGGTGCTCGCTGAACTGCCCTTCGATGCTCCAGTCGTGCGGCAGGTTCAGTGTCCGCCAGTCGGCATCCGCAAACGCCTTATCTTTCGCCGCCGGATGATCGCCTAAGGCAAACCGCCAGTTTTTAGTAAAGTCAGTCACCACACGGGGTGGTTGCTGCGCTCTTGCTCTTGCCGGCAGCAGCAACGCAATGAGCAACAGTCCGATGAGGGTTGTCAGGAGGAAGAGGCGGTTAGTATAATGTTGTATAATCCCTGCAACTAAATGCTTCATTTCCGGCGGCAGAAGAGGGACAAAACCCCTTCAGAATACAAAACTATCCCCGAATGAGCGCATAGCCGTCCACAATCTTTCCGTTTGATTGTAGGATCTTGCTATGGTTAGTCAGCTGAACTCCCCGAGAGTTTTAGACTCTCGGGGAGTTAGATACACAGCATCAAAAACCTGAATCATCATCAAATGATGCCTGCTGATGGAATTGAACGAAAGCCCGTTTATCGCCAAACCATGCCAAGACTTCTGATCGGCAGAGCTTTGTTTCTTTAGTAGATAGCAGCGAATCATAAGAGGAATACTCCCAATCTGTCAATGTCTTAACAAAGCCATGATGAACCGGATTCGCATGGATGTAATGTACTAACTTCGTGTAGTACACATCTGAACTTACTTCTTTACGTTTAAAGTTAGGTATAAATAAACTTCCTTTTCGGTCTTGCTGCCGATTGAATGCCTGCGTGTAGGAGTTAAATAAATTACCGAATGTTCTGCTTAAGAAAAATGGCAGAGACTTTTCCGGCAACTGATCCACTTGCCGGCCGGGTGTTCTTGCTTCTACAAAATGTCTGTTGGCTTCCTGTAACGCAGTAGCTGCCCTGACCCTGATTAGAAAGTGGATATGATTCGGCATCAGGCAATAGGCAAACGTATAAGCAACAGGATCAATAAAATAGGCATAGCGTTTTAAAAAGTAGTGGTAATTGCCGCGGTTTTCAAACAGGTTTTCCTTACCGTTCGCATGGCTATAAATATGGTATGTCTTCTCAGGAAATAAAGGTATCTCTTTGTTTTTCATTGGATTACGGCAGTTAATCCAACTATAAAACCGCATACGCACTGCGTCAAAAAAAACCTATCAAATGCTATGCGATTTCATAAGCTAAACTCCCCGAGGGTTTAAAACCCTCGGGGAGTTATTTACATACCCGTTATCGTCCGGAACCGGTACGTCCCTGACCCGATCCGGACCTGTGCGCGGCCATTGGCGTGGCTGACCGGCTTGACGACCCGGCCACCCTCCCGTACCGGACTGCTGCCGTCGACGGGCAGATAGACCGTGGCCGTCGTGTTTGGCGGAATCTCGACCGTCAGGTCAAAGGTGGTGCCGGTGCGTTGCCAGGCGCACTGAATCCGGCCGTACGGTGATTCGTAGAATGCCTGCGCATGCATCACATCGCCCACCGGCTGCGGATAAATCACCGTCCGCTTAAAGGCGACTGACGTTTCTTCCTGTTTGATCCCGACCAGTCCGGCATAGAACCACTCCATCAGGTGGCCCAGCATAAAGTGATTGTTGGATACCGTCGGCAGGGCCTGCCACGATTCCGTCAGCGCGGTGGCGCCTTTCGCCAGCTGGTAGCCGTAGCCCGGCACATCCGAGCGGTTATTCATCGCATAGATCACGTCTGACCGGCCCGCGTTTTCGAGCGCCCGCAGCAGGTAGCGATACCCGATGTCTCCGGCCGTCAGGCTGTTGTTCCGGCTCCGGATGTCGGCAACCAGATTATCCACGACCGCCGCTTCGTACTGCGGCTCAACCAGCTTCATAAACAGTGCCATAGCATTGGCTGTCTGGCTATTGGTGGCATATTGTTTGGTTTCCCGGTTAAAAAACGCGTTGTTGAATGCCTTGCGCACCTCCACCGCCAGTGACCGGTATTGCCGGGCATCGCCGGCTTTCCCCAAAAATGTCGCAATCTGCTCCATAATGGTCAGATCGTAGTAGTAAATGGCCGTACCGGTCACGCCCATCGGTGTCAGCTGTGAGACGCCCGGTGGTTTAGGCCCCAGATCGTACCAGTCGCCCAGGCCCTGCGACAGGATGTGGTTGGTGGCCTTAGTTCCCAGGTAGGCGATGTAGCGCTGCATCATCGGGTAGCTGTCGGCCAGTTCTTTTGTCTCGCCGAACCACTGATACAGGTACCACGGCACGATAATGGCGCTGCTCCCCCACTCCGGCGAATCGCGGAAAATACCGCCTCCCCAATCAAATCTGACGTATTCCGGTGCGATTTCCGGAATCAGTCCGTCGGGCAGCTGCGATGTACGCATGTCGTGCACAGCCTTTTTGAGCAGACTGGCAATGTCGTACTGATACCGCACCGAAGCGCCGACCAGGTGCAGTTCTTCCAGCCAGCCGAGTTTTTCGCGGTGCGGGCAATCGGTAAACACACTGACCATATTGCTCTTAATCGCCCAGTCAATCAGCGTATTTGTGCGGTTGAACAGGTCGTTTGAACTGGAGAAATCACCGATGCGGGCGGCGGCATTCCGGATGTGTAAACTCCTGATATTGAGCAATTCGGGCTGACTCGCCGGATTGACGGGACTCATATGCACCTGCGCATACCGGAACCCGTAGTACGTAAACTGCGGACGCCATGTCTCAACTCCCGCGCCTTTCAGCACGTAGGTAAAAATAAACGGACTGCCGCTTGCCTTCTGATTAACCGATCCGTCGGCTTTGCGTAATTCGGCCGGATAGATGCGGACCGTATCCCCGCGATGCCCCCGCACCGACAACTCGATAATCCCCGAGGCATTCTGCCCGAAATCAACCACCTGATCACCGGCAGGAAGTTTCTGACTGCTTTTCGGACTAAACGTTTCGGCCACCGTCAACGGCTCCTGACTCTGAGCAGTAAGCGACGGCGGGCCATCGGTCAGCAGCACCGGCCGCCAGTGGGTGTCGGTAAAACCAGTCTGGTCCCAGCCAGGCTGCTCCCGCGTAGCGTCGTAATCTTCGCCGCCGTAAATGCTTGAAAAGGTAATCGGCGACGGAGCGGTTTTCCAGGAACCATCGCTCATGATATCGGCCGTTGTACCGTCCTGGTACGTGATGGCCAGCCGGCAGATCATTTTCGGGTAACCGAACATCACCTTCAGCTTGCGGTAGCGGCCCTTGACCGGCGGCACGTAGTAAAAGCCGTTGCCCAACATCACACCCAGCACATTTTCACCCGATTTCAGTTGGTGTGTCAGGTCAAAGGCGACGTACTGGGCCTCTTTATCGTATTTGGTCCAGCCCGCATCCATGAAGTGGTCGCCCACTTTGCTGCCGTTCAGGTGCAGATCGAAATGCCCTAAACCGGCCATAAACAGAGTCGCCTGCCGGATGGGCTTATCAACGGCCACCACCTTACGGAACATCGGCAACACGTTCCCGCCTGTTACGATGTCCTTTTCGCCGTCGGCCGGCAACGGATTGACCAGCGAATCGGCCAGTTTTTCGTACGCAATCCAGCGTGCCTGCTGCCAGTCCGACGGCTGCAACAGGCCCATCTGCCAGCTGTTCACCGCACTCCAAACTGATTTATTGTGCCGGTTATCCCGGACGTTGACTTTCCAGTAGTAGCGCTTGGCCGCAACCAGCGTTTTTCCGCCATAGGGCACCTGAATGGAGGCATCCGACCGTTGTTCGCCCGAGTCCCAGCAATTGCCGGTATTAGTCCGCAACGCTTCCGGCGAGTCGGCCACCAGAATCCGGTAGGTGGTTTGCGTCACGTTACGGCCATCGCTCCGGAGCTGCCAGCTCAGGGATGGTTTCTGCGTCTGCACCCCCACCGGATTAGTCCGGTATTCGCACCGCAACGCCGTGACCTGCACCGGCTGCGCTCCCGCCGTCAGCACGCCGAACGTACCTGCAATCAGCCAGAAAAATCGGTTAACCCACATTCGTTTTTATCCTTGTTCTATCGTTTCGAAGCTGCGAAACATCGCTTTTACAGCTGATACGTCACGACATAATGTTTGCCTTTTTCGACCGTCAGCTCGTACATGCCGCTGCCGGTAGCCCGTACCTCGCCCTGGCGGCAGACGGGTTTAGTTTTGCTACGGAACCGCAGCGTTCCCGTACCGGCATTGGTGCCGGTTACGCTGATCTCTTTGGTGCTGCATGTCAGCGTCACCTCGCCATCGGGGGTCGGCACCTTGCCTTGCATCCACTGCAAGCCGCCTAACGTTGGTTCAATCAGGTAGGTAGCATAAGCGGGTGCGGTTGGTTTCACACCCAGGTAATACTTGCCCAGCAGGTAAATCGGACTGGCACCCCACGCATGGCACAGGCTCTTGCCGAACTCTCGGCCATACATTGCATAGTGTTCCGCCCCTTTTTTGCTTGGATTATATTCTTCCCAGAATGTCGTGGCGCCCAGTTTCAGCATGCCGCCCCAATAGGCTTTCATTTCGTTCAGTACATACGGCTGCTCACCCATCGCACAGAGCGCTTCCAGTTCGTAGAAACGCATGTATGGTGTCGTGATTTTCTGGATGTTATTGTTTAGCAACACGTTCTGTTTCACGCCCTGCTTCTGCGCTTCAGTAAAGTAGTTGAAGAAAATACCGAACATGTTGGCGTAGCGGGTCACGTTCTCCGTCGGCACGCCATCCACGCGGCTGTGCACCAGCGCCTGTTTCTGCTCATTCCAGTAATTGGCAAACAGTTTGGCTTTCACATCAGCGGCCAGCTTGCTGTACATGGCCGCATTCGGGGCGTCGTTGGCAACCTGCGCACATAACGCCATCGTTTCCAGACTGCGGGCAAACAGCAGCTGCTCAAAACTCACCTCGCCTTTTTTGCTCAGCCCTTCGGCCCAGTCGATAAACACCCAGTCGCCGGCCAGGCCTTCGAGGAGGCCGTTTTTGTTGCGGCGGCCGAGGCAGTAATTCATCAGGCTCTGCATCCGGGGATAAAACTGTTTGATAAACGCCTTGTCACCCGTGTGCTGATAATAGTCGTAAATGCCGATGAACCAGTAGAGCGTGTAGTCCATGATGGTGTTGATGTGGCTCGTCACCGGATCTTTGCCCCGCAGCGCCAGCAGCGTCCGCGTCACCGACGGCGAATCAAACATCAGGTAGTAGTTCATCAGGTAACTCTGGTTGGCATCGCCCGACCAGATCCAGCGGTCGCGCTTGATGCCGTCGATGAAAAACTCGCGGGTGTTCAGGTGCAGGGTATACGTGGCGACGTCGTAGATTTTGTTGATTTCCTCATCGGAACACCGGAAACTGCCCCGGTCCGCCACCGGCAGGTACTCGTACAGCATCGACACCGAGTCGATGGACACGCTGCCGTCAACCTGCACATTCACATACCGAAAGGCCTTGGTCAGTTCCATCACCGAGTCCCGTTTCGCCGACTGACTGATTTCCAGATGATCCAGCGTTTCACAGGTCGCTGTTGTGCGGGCTTCTTCGGCCGATTCGCCGTAATAAATATCGACATTGCCCTTTCCCGTCAGCCCGTGCAGTTTAACCTGACCAAAGGTCTCTTTACCGAAGTCCAGGAAAAACGACTTGCCTGTCCGGGTGGTTTTCACGGCCGGTTGCGGCTTCGTCGCCAGCCGGAATGTCGACGGCGGTGTATTGATGTCGTCAAAATTCCACGAGCCGGCCAGCAACCATGTTGTCCCCGACTGATCAGATGCCTTGCCGGTCTCGTCAATCCATTCCTTGTCCTCAAACGTCACCAGCCACGTATCGTCCGACACCACGTTTTTACCCTTCACGTAGATGGCCGGCACACGGTCCTGGCAGAACACTTTCAGGCTCACTTTATGCTTACCGGCGGGCACACGAATCCGCCTCGGAAAGCCCGCATACGCCTTACCGTCGATTTTGACATTGTATTTCCCCTCAACGGCAAGCGCCACGTCTTCGGCTTCGGCCAGGTCGAAATCCTTGTGAAAGTCGATGAGATTGTAGTGGCTGTCGAGTTTCCAGAACGGGGGCAGAAACGTGCCGCGTTCGGTCCGGCGGTTCTGCATGTTGTTGCCGAGCCATACTTCGAAATCGCCGGGATACCAGATCCAGGTCGCCCGTTTCTGTGCCAACGCAGGAGCCAGCAGGTACAAGGCCATAAAGCCGGTCAGGAGGTATTTTTTCATATTAGGTTTTAGGATTAACTGAGGAAATATATACCGGCTACTTTCCGAGCTTCCGGCCATCAGGCAAAAACACGTTGATTTTCAGTATTTTACCATACCACATAGCCACATAAGGAAACAAAGATTTTTTATTCTTATGTGCTCTATGTGTCTATGTGGTATGACAATGGCATTTCAGGATTGAAAAACCGATTTCATGTAGGTGGTATTAGCCCCGAAATTCTTCTTCACGTTGCGGGGATCGCTGGCGTCGCGGGACCGCTCGATGACCAGCCAGCCCTTCCAGCCCATGTCATCAAGCACTTGTTTCACCTTCGGCATGTCGAGGCGGGTGTTGTTCTGAAGCCAGACCCCGTCATCATCGGTACAGTGAATCTGGCAAATCCGTTTACGGCCCAGAATCCGGAGTTCGTCATACAGGTCCCGGCCCGATTTTAGCGGATTCGAGAAGTTGAAATAAATCTGAATGTGCTTCGAGCCGATTTCTTTCAGCAGTTCAACCTCGCCCCGGGCATCCAGCGCCGTTTCGATCCCGACAGTTACGCCCGCCTTCTTCGCCATTTGCCCGACCACTTTCAGCCGCTCGACAATGGCCGGCCGCAGTTCCGGATTTTTCACCAGATCGCCCTGCACCCCCAGCGGCAGAAACGCCACCTTGACGCCCATCGCCTGCATGGTGTCGAAGCAATCCTGAATCATCCGCTGGTACGTCGGGCGGGTTGCAAACGACTGGGCATAAAAACCCGTCATACCGATTGAGCAGATGGCCAGATTCAGTTCACGGGCCTTGTCCAGAAACTGCTGCCGGACTTCCGGCTTCGCCAGCTGGTTGTCGAAGGTATCCCGGTTGCCCAGCCCGCCCATGTCCAGTTCCAGCCCGTCGGCTCCGATTTCTGCCGTCAGCGGCAGCGCACCCAGCTTCTGCCGTTTCAGGATCATTACATCTACCACCGCAATCCGGTAGCGCGGCGACTTTTGGGCCCAAAGCGCAGTAGGGTTCAGCGACAGCACAGCGGCAAAGGCAGCGCTGCGGAATATAAATCCGCGACGGGTCAGGCTCATATATAATTGATTATCATAATTCTATACACAACACAGAAGCATAAGAAAAACAAATATTCAGTATCTTCTGTGGTCTGTGTGCCTATGTGGTAAACCTGTTTATGCTACTTCCCGGCCTGCTTTTCAAGATCCGCAAACGAGTGAATGGCGTTGGCCGGCAACTGCCCGCCTTTCGGCCCGAACACATACATGGCCGGAAACGGCTCGATGGTCACCGCCGACTCATCAATTTTCCCGTCGGGATGTTGGACCGCTTTCAGGTCAAGATGCAGCTGGCGGGCCAGAAACGAATACATCGCCGCCCGCTTATTGACGCCATAATCGTGGCCTTCCTGCGGGAAATGGGCGTTTTCGAGCGCGTTGGTCTGGCCGTAAAAGCCATAGGTCCGTTGCAAAAACGGAAATTCAGTGTCGGGTACATGCTGCGTCCAGTCTTTGCCATCGCTGATGACCAGTTGCGGACGCGGGGCCGCCATGGCCGCAATCTCCGCGTTGTTGGTACCGCCCTCACACAGGTGCACACCCATTCCGCTCTCGCACGGACATCCGCCGCTGTGGTACGACGACAGCATGGCCACCGGCACACTCACCGCAATCCGGTCTTCGATGGCTGTCATGAGCATCGTCTGACTGCCACCGCCCGAGGCCCCGCTGATGGCCACCCGCTTCGGATCGGCGTTTTTCTGCGTCAGCAACCAGTCCAGAATCCGCATGCCGTTCAGGATCTGCATTGTCTGGGCCAGGCTCCGGCGGTGGTCTTCGCCTTGAAACTGGAGGGCCGATTCGCCCCAGGCAAAGAGGTCGTAGCTGAACGCCATAGCGCCCATCCGCGCCAGCGTGGCGCACCGGTACTGGCAATCGGACCGGTAGCGGCCGTCGCCGAAATGCCCGTCGGGGCTCAGCACCACCGGCATCGGCCGGCTGGTAGTCAGCGGTTTGTACAGCGACCCGCACACATAGACGCCCGGCACGGTTTCGATCGCTACGTTTTCGACCGTATACCCTGCATACTGCCGTTTATTCGTGATGATGGGCTGACTGTTTGGTTTGGCAGGCATCTGATCCAGCTTCAGCGATGCCCGCAGGCAGTTTTTCAGCGCTGCTTTACGGGCCTCCCAAGCCGCCCGGTCGCTGTAAAGCGAAGCAAGGTAGTCGAGCTGGAGTTTACCCTCTTCGGGTGTTTTCAGGTGGTATTGATAAGCCTGCAGTTTGTATTTCCCTTCGCCTTCTTTGGCAACGGTAATGTCCTGGGACGCAAAGACTGCTTGCAGGGTTTTATCAAGGTCGGGCCGGAACCGCCAGCCCGCGTAGGTCACGTACCGGTCTTTCACCAGCTCTTCGGGGTAACGGATTTTGATGGCATACCGCTTTTCCAGCTGCGCAATGACGTCCTTCATCGGTTGCCGGAAGGCATCATCGGCCGTTTGTGCGGAAGCAGACAGGCCCGCGCCGGCCAGCAGCACCACGAGCGCCTTCACGCGGGTTGAAGTCGCCTGTGCCGCTTCGGCTTTTTTTCCGTTCCGCCAGCCCCGATACAACAGGTTTTCGTCAAGGTCCGGTTTCGGGAAAAACAGACTGGCCATATAACCGACCCCTACGACAACCAGATGGCTATACACGCCCAACATAAGCTTGTGGTGCGAAAAATTATACGCACCCAGGTCGAGCAGCAGCTTCTTATTGTCTCCGTAGCCAATTTCGGTGGAGGTCAGAAAGGCATAGGACGTGAACAGGATACAGACCAGAATGGCGATGTTAACGCCCTGCCGGTTAGCGCGCGGGCTGAAAATGCCCAGCAGGAAAATACCGACGATACCACCCGAGAAAATGGCGTACAGCGTAAAGACAATACCCAGCACACCTTCATTGCCCGCATTCAGGTAGATGGCCCCGATGCCGATGGCAATCAGCCCCGACACCACCACAATCAGCTTACTGACCCTCAGATAGGTCTTATCAGGCGCGTTTGGGCGCAGTTTTTTGTAGAAATCTTCGAGGCCCACGGCGGCCAGCGAGTTCAGATCGGCGCTGAGGCTACAGATGGCGGCCGAAATCATGGCGGCCAGAATAAACCCGATTACCCCTTTCGGGAAATGAGTCATGATGAAATACGGGAAGACGGCATCGGGACGCATGGCTTCCGGCAACGGGTGCTGACGGTAATAAACAAACAGCGCCGTGCCGATAAACATAAACAGGCTCCAGACCGGCACCGTCAGTGAGATACCGAGAATCGACGCACGGATGGCCGCTTTATCGGTCTTTGCCGTCAGATACCGCTGCACCACTGTCTGGTCGGTTCCGTATTTCTGAATGGCATAAAACGCCCCGTTGATGACCATGACAATGAACGTCAGCTGCGTAAAATTCATGTCATACGGGCCGAACCCTGCCCTGCCGTTGGCGGAGGCCACATCCAGAATTTCGGGCAACCCGCCGTCTACCGAAAAAATCAGCACGGCCACGCACAGGATACCGCTGGCAAAGAGCATAAAGCCCTGAAATACATCCAGCCAGATCACCGCCTCAATCCCCCCCAGCAGGTTTACGGCAATGATGATGAGTCCGACAATAACAATGACGTAGAACGTATCGGCTCCGGTCATGCGGGTCAGTGCCACGGCCAGCAGGAAAAAGACCGTTCCCATGCCCGAAAACTGCCGGAGCACAAAGGCGATGGAACTGTAATACCGGGCTACGGCCCCGAACCGCTTCTCAAAATATTCGTAGGTACTCAGGCCGATTACCTTGCGGTAGAGCGGCACAATAAACCAGATCGTACCGAGCAGCACAACGGGCACCATCAGCCCCTGCACCAGCAGAATCCAGTTGTTGGCATACCCCTCGCTCGGGTAACCCAGAAACGTAACACTGCTGATCAGGGTAGCCAGCAGCGACATGCCGATGGCCCAGGCCGGCACACGCCCTTTGGCCGCGAAATAGTTCTCGGTCGTTTGCTGGTTACGGGCATACCGTAAACCGAAAAACAGGTTAATCAGCAGCACAATGCCGATGATCAGGTAATCAAGTACGCTCAGGGTCTGGGTTGACATGCGTTCAGAAACAAATCAAAAAGTCCAAAGGGTTTCGGGCCATGCATAACTGCCCGGCTTCATGGTAATGTGTACGGCAGGCTGCTCAATAGCCTGCATCCGGATCACGCCCGGGCCAAGCTCCTGCACCGGTGTCAGCCGCTGAATGCCGAGTTGCCGGAGAATCGCCGACGCCGTTGAGCCGCCTTCGATGACCAGTTCCGGCACCGGCGTTTTGGCAAGTACCTGTGCCACGGCCTTTGCCATGCATTCGCGAAGGTGCAGGGCGTCAAACGTCTCCTGCTCATCGGGACGGATGGCCATGATCACCGGCTTCTGCAACAGCATATCCGCCGCCACCAGCGATGTCCAGGCCTGCAGTTCCTCCTCATTGAAGCGGTCAGCCCGCATCAGACCGACAGGCATGTAACGCACGGTATGGCCTTTGTCAGCGGCATCTTTCACCAGGGCGACACTCTTGCCAAAAGCAGTTCCTGATACATACAGAACCGTTTCCGGAAATATAAATAGCTCTGGTACAGCCTGTTTCTGCAAGCCACGGGCGTCGAGCAGGGCGGTAAAGAAACCAGCCGCGCCACCAAGAAATGTTTCCGGCCCGACGGTCTGTGCCCAGACGGCCAGATCACTGACCGTCGCGGCTTCGCCGATGGCAATGCCCTGCTCCGGCAGTGGACTACCGGTCGGGCGGATAAACACCTGTGTACGGTCGGCCCGCAGGCGGGTCAGTACGTCGGAGTGCCAGACCGGAAACTCAGGGTCCTGCGCAAAATGCGTCCCGGCAATCGGGACACCGTTGACGTAATAGATACCGCCCGTCAGCGTTCGGCCAAGGGCCGGATTAGCTGAAACCAGCAAGGCGTTTGGCGTGCCCATGACCTCCATCTGGGCAAACACCTCCGCCAGCACATGGCCCCGCATCACGGAATCCATTTTTTTATAGAGCAGGGACGGCTTCAGGGCCTTTACCGCCTGCGTTGCCGCGGTCATCTGCGCCACGGCCTCCGGTTCGGCCACCGACCGTGCATCGGTCGATACCACCAGCAAATCAGCGGTTGACGCCGGATCGGCAGTCATCGCCAGTTCGACCCGCAGGCCATAGGTCATACCGATACCCGCCAGCTCAGCCGCCCCCGTTAAGTCATCAGCAATTACAGCAATCATAATTTTTAAAGAGCGATAGAGCGATAGAGTGGCCACAGGCCTCTCAAAAAGGCAACGGCAGAGGGCAGTTTATTCGTTCATCCCACTTTTTTCCTCTTTCGCTCTTTACCTCTTCCGCTCTTTCATTCTATCACTCTTTCGCACTTTCGCTCTTTATCACTTTCACTCTTTGCTTCGCCAGCTTCACGGCGGATTCGATGGCCAGGAGCATGGCGTCGGGGCTGGCGACACCCTTGCCGGCAATTTCAAAGGCCGTTCCGTGATCGACCGAGGTACGGATGATCGGCAGCCCCATCGTGATGTTCACACCCTTCACGCTGTCCATCTGCTGTTTGGCGGCGTTCCACTTGAAGCCGGTCAGTTTGAACGGAATATGGCCCTGGTCGTGATACATCGCCACAATACCGCCGTAGTAGCCGGTAGCGGCTTTTGAGAACAGCGTGTCAGCCGGTACGGGGCCATCGACATCGTAGCCACGGCGGCGGGCTTCTTCAACGGCGGGCAGGATTTCCTGATCGTCTTCGGTACCAAACAGGCCTGAGTCGCCCGCATGCGGATTCAGACCGGCTACCCCGATTTTCAGATTTTCTTCGCCCAGCGAGATCAGCCCGTTCTGTAGCAGGTCGATTACTTCCAGAATCCGGTCTTTTTTTACCAGATCACACGCCTGCCGCAGCGAGACGTGGGTCGAAACGTGAATGACCTTCATCTGCTCCTCAACCAGCAGCATGCCATACTTTTTGGTGTTGGTATAGTGGGCATAAATCTCGGTATGACCCGCAAAATGATGGCCCGCCTCGTTGATTGATTTTTTGTTGATCGGGCCGGTAACGGTGGCATCTACTTCGTTGGCCAGTGCCAGTTCGATCACCGTTTTTACGGCCGCAAACGCTGCTTCACCGGCCATGGCCGAAATCTCGCCGAACCGCAGCTGACTCAGGTCAACATTGTTCAGGTCATAGACATCGACCGTTCCCGGCGTAAACAGGGCATCACGCACCTGCGTCACGGGATGAATGCGGACGGCAAGTCCCAGCCGCTGTGCAATGTCGGTAAACACACCGGCATCACCGACCAGAATCGGGTTGCAGCTGTCGTAAACGGCCGGATCAAGCAGGGCTTTTATCGCAATTTCGGGGCCGATGCTGGCAGGATCGCCCATCGTTATGCCCACGATTGGTTTTGTTGTCATAATTTTTTCGGGCGACCACACGGGGTCTTTGCCGGTTTTGGGACGACCCCATGGGGTCAGGTTTGGGCGACCACACGGGGTCGCCCGTACGGGGTTGTCCCCTCTCCTTATTTTAAGGGGAGGGGTCGGGGGTGGGGTTTATGTTAAACGTTCTCTTTAACCAATAATTCTTCCAGCCCTGCGATTAACGCGGCGGCTTCTTTGGTTGACATCGGCTGTAAGGGCGGCATAACGTGCGGCTGGCAGAGGTTGTGCTCCTGCATCAGTACTTTCAAGGACCACAATGATTCGCCCAGGGTCCGGCCGCTCTGGTACAGGCTGCCAAACAGATCCGACTGGTGCTGACACGAGTAGGCCCGTTCGTGGTCACCCACGGCAATGGCTTTCTCCATTTCCTGATAAATCGACGGGAACAGGTTGCCGGTGCTTGGTACCAGCCCGTCGCTGCCGTTGATCAGCGCATAGGCCGACTTGGCGGCCCAGCCCAGAAAATGGCTGAAATCAGGCCGGTTGGCCCATAGCTTCAGCGAACGGTCCAGCCGTTCCAGGCTACGCTCCGAGTCTTTGGTGCCCACAATATTCGGGTGGTAGCTCAGCTCATCCAGCACTTCCAGCGGAATCGACATGTGGGTGGTGGCGGTGATGTTGTAAATAATCATCGGCCCCTTCACCTTGTCGGCCAGCTGCTCGAAGTAACGCTGCATCTGGCTTTCCGGGAGTGTATAATACGACGGCAGCGTAGCGGCTACCACATCAACACCGGCGTCAAAACTTTCATGCGCAAACGCCACGGACTCCTCCAGGCAATTGGACGAAATGCCGGCGTACAGCACCGTCCCGGCCGGTTTTACCCGCGCGGCCGTCCGGATGTATTCCCGCTTCAGGTCGTTCGGTAACGAGGCCGCTTCGCCCGTTGTACCCAGGATAAACGGCATGGCTTCGTGGCGGTACAGATTCGCCATAATTTTTTCGACGCCCGCCTTATCCAGCGTATGGGTTTCGGTCAGCGGGGTAACCATGGGAACAATGACGCCCCGGTATTTCTTTTTCATAGTCATCTTCAGTAGGCGGCCTCGTATATGGTTATGGCATCGGCGAGGGTAATCTCCCGCGGATTATTCTTCAGCAATCGGGTAATTTTCAGGGCATCTCCGGCCATTTCCGGGATCGCCTCATGCGGAATACCGACCTCACTCAGCCGCGCCGGAATGCCGCACGCCTGATTGAGTTCCCGGATTTTAGCAATCCCGCGCTGAGCGGTCTCCCCGTCAGTTTCTCCCCGCTCACAGCCGAGAGCCAGCGCGACCTGCGCGTAACGGTCCGGAGCCGCCGGGGCATTAAACGCCATGACATACGGCAGCAACAAGGCATTGGATAAGCCATGCGGCAGATGGAACAAGCTACCCAGCGGATATGCCAGCGCATGCACGCCGGCCGTATTGACCGGTCCCAGACAGAAACCACCCAGCAGACTGCCCATCGCGACCTGCGAACGGGCTTCCTCGTCTGATCCGTTGGTCACCGCCTGCACCAGATGTGCGGCGATCAGGCGCATGCCCTCAAACGCATAGAGGTCGATCAGCGGATGGGCGAACTTGTTGGTGTAGGCCTCCAGACAATGCGTCAGGGCATCCATACCGGTAGCTGCCGTGATGGCCGGGGGAACGCTCAGGGTCAGCAACGGATCAACATAGACCCGATCCGGCACCAGAAACGGGCTGATGATGCCTTTTTTCTGGTTGTCCGTCTCATCGACCAGAATCGCATTCGGCGACACCTCACTGCCCGTGCCCGAGGTGGCCGGCACGCAGATCAGCGTCCGGCTGCGGCCTGCCAACAAGCCAATGCCTACGTACTCAGCCAGCGTTTGGGCATTGCCCAGCTGCGCCGCAACCAGCTTGGCCACGTCGAGGACACTGCCGCCCCCGATGCCCAGCACCACCTCCGGGTCGAAGGGTTCGGCTACGGCCATCAATGCACGGAAATCGGCGAAGGTCGGCTCCTGCACAATGCTGGTATCGGTCTGTACCGTAATACCCGCTGCCGTAAGCTGCGCGATCAGTGGTGCCAGCTGGCCCAGCAACGGGCTGATGGTTACGATGAACACCTTTTTTTTGCCCAGACCGGCCAGATCACCGGCCAGTTGGGAAAGCGTGCCGTTCCCGAAAACCAGCTTACCGGGAAAATGTATGTGTAATGCCTGCGTCATGCGTCAGTCTTTTGTAATTTCTCCGGCTACGGGTGGCGAATAGCCGTCCAGTGCAGGCCAGATACCGTTTTCAATCGTTTTGGTTTTCAGCTTCTTCGGATTCACAACCGCGTGTTTGATCTTCTGCCGCCGCCAGGTATAAATGACATGCACCATCCCGTCTTTGGTCTGAATCACCGATGGATATGAATACTGACTGATCGGTGAATCTTCCAGAATCAGCGCCGCTTTCCACGTCTTGCCGTCGTCCGAGACGGAGAGGTTCAGCGGGGTACGCGGTCCTTTCGCCAGGGTGCCGGGGGGCAGCACATGGTTATAGACCAGCACCTGCCCCCCGTCGCGGAGCGTCACCGCATCCGTCCCCGAATTGTTGTTCGGCAGGTTGGTTTTGGCCAGGGCCGACCAGGTTTCGCCGTTATCCTGCGACCATGCTTCGAGCAACGCCCGGTCGCGGCTGCGCGCCAGTATCTGTAGTTTGCCGTTTTTATGTACCAGCACACTTGGCTGGATACCGTTCAGGGTTTTGCCGTCGTTAATCGGCCCGACCTTGCGCCACGTCTTGCCGAAATCCGGCGTTACCTCAAAGTGAATCTTCCAGCCATCGCCTTCCGTGCTTGTCGGACAAATCAGGTTACCGTTTGCCAACAGAACCGGCTTGTTTTTGACGGGCCCGATAAACCCGTCCGGCAAGGGGTTGGCCGCCGACCAGGTTTTCCCGCCGTCTGCCGACGTTTTCAGCCAGCCTTTCCACTTCGACGGACTCGGGCCTATTTTGTAAAACAGCATCAGCTCGCCCCCCGGAATCTGGTACAATACCGGATTCCAGCACGCATACCGCAGTGTGTCGTTGATAATGCCGTTGGCTACGTTTTGCGGCGCACCCCACGCCCCGTTTTCGTACCGGCTGACCCAGATACAGACATCCGGATTTCGTTCTTTAGTACCGCCAAACCACGCGGATACCAGTCCGGCTGGGGTTTCGGCAATCGTGGCCGCGTGGCTTTCCGGAAACGGCGGATTCTCCACCACAAACTCGTCCTTTATCAGCCCCGTTTGCCATTTGGCCAGCTGTGCCTGACTCAGATGCCCGATACTCAGGCAAACCAGCAGGGGCAGCAGTGCTTTTATTCCATTCAGTTTCATATGCATCATTCGTTTACAGGCTGCTGCTGAACCTATACGTTCCCGACCCAACCTCAAAAACAGCCCGTCCGGCCCCGGTTTTTACCAGTTTTATCCCCGCTGCCGAAGCAGCCTTCCTGCCGCCCTCCAGCACCTGGCCCGCATCCTGCGCCGGTATATGCACCAGAGCTTTAGTATTGGCCGGTATCGTTATGTTCCAGCTAAAGCTGTTTTTCTCCTGCTTCCAGTCCGACACAATCTGCCCGTATGGTGAGCGGTAGGCGGCCTTAACGGCATTCAGTCCCGCCGGTAGTTCCGGCTTCATGACAATCGTTTTAAACGCCGGTGCATCCGGAGCCGACTGAATCCCTGCCAGGTGTTCGTAGTACCACACCAGCAGGTCGCCCAGGAGCATAATGTGGTTGCCGGAGTTCATTTCGGGATTGGCCGTGTCGCCGTTCCAGAGTTCCCAGATGGTGGTAGCCCCGTGATCGGCCATGTATCCCCAGCTCGGGTAGTCGCGGTTGGTGGCAATCCGGTAGGCAATATCTGTCCGGCCGTTATCGGTCAGGCCGCGCATCAGCCACTGGGTACCGATAACGCCGGTACTGATGTGGCCTTTATGTTCGTTCAGGATTTTATCGGTAATACACGCCATGACCTGCGGTTTTACCGTTTCCGGCACAATGCCGAACGCCAGCGGCAACAGGTTGGCCGTAACGGTATTGTTGCCGTACTGACCCGCTGTCTGGTTCAGAAAGCGCTGGTTAAACACCGTTTTCATGGTGGCGGCGGTGCCGGAAAACGCTTCGGCATCGGCCGGTACATCCAGAAGGCGCGCGAACCGCTCCATCGTTTGCAGCAGGTGGATGTAGGTTGCCGAAGCCAGCAGTGCCCCTTCCGTAATCCGCGCCGGATCCTTCGCATGAATCAGTTCCTTCGCTTCCGGCGGCACGCACCAGTCGCCGTATTTATCTTTGGTCACCAGGCCGTTTTCAGTATAGCGGTCCGCCATATACAGCATCCACTTTTTCATCGACGGATAATGTTTCCGGACCGTTTCGAGGTCGCCAAACTGCCGGTAAAGCATGTCGGCTACATTCAGGTAGGTGCCTGGCCAGGTCACGTTATCACCGTAATAGCGCCAGAACGCCGGTGCCACATCGGGAATACTGCCATCGGCTTTCTGCGACTGCGCAATATCATCGAGCCACTTGGCATATAGCCGGCTGTTGTCGAACAGGAAGCTCTCGCCGTAAGCGCCGGTGCTGCGGTCGCCCAGCCAAGGCTGGCGTTCGTTCCGCTGCGGACAGTCAACGGGCATCCCCTTGTAGTTGCTCAGGATACCCCAGTACGCATTCCGGTGAATCTGATTCAGCGTCGGATCTGAACTGGTGAATGTGCCGATAGTAGCCATGTCGTCGTAGACCACCCGCCCGTCGAAGTCGTTTAGGGTCGGGGTGCCCGGATAACCGGTAATCTCAGCGTACCGGAAACCGTGGTAGATAAACGTCGGCTCCCACGATTCGGCGCCCCCGCCTTTAAGGGTATACAGGTCTGTTACTTTGGCGTCGCGGAGGTTCCGGACGTAGAGTTCGCCGCCCGGTTGCAGGGTTTCCGCGAACCGCAGTTTCACCTGCGTGCCGCGCGGCCCGGTTACCCGCATCCGCAGCCAGCCCGCCATATTCTGGCCCATATCGAGGATGTAGCGTCCGTCGGGCAGGCGGGTCAGCCCCACCGGCCGGATGGTCTGCATCACCTTCATGTTGGGGTTCATCTGGGCTTCGTACTGTCCGCCCGGCTCCTGCACAAGTTCGGCCTTCAGCCAGTTTTTATCGTCGAAACCGGCGGTGGTCCAGCCCGTCAGTTCTTTGGTGGCATCGTATTCTTCACCGTCGTATTCGTTATTGGTCCGGATCGGTCCTTCGGCCGTAACTTTCCATGACTCGTCGGTCGTGACCACCTCCCGACTGCCGTCGGCATAGGTAATATCCAGATTCAGCAGCAGCTTCGGATAACCGAACGTCTTGATTTTGTATGGCTTATAATTCTGCCGCATCGCATAATACCGCCCGTTACCCAGTACAGTTCCGATGGCATTTGCGCCGTTTCGCAGCAGTTTTGTTACGTCAAAGGCATTGTACTTAACCCCCTGCGTGTAATCGGTCGGGCCGGGGGCCAGCACCTGATCACCGACTTTCTGTCCGTTCAGATACAGTTCGTACAGACCGAGGCCGATGATATAAGCCGTTGCCTGACTGATTTCTTTTTTCGCGGTGAATTCCTTGCGGAAATACCGGGCCGACAGCCGGGCAAAGGTCTTTTCATCGTCCCACGCAAAGGCACGGTCCAGCCCGATCCAGCGGCCTTTCCATTCGACATAGTGCAGCATACCCACGCTCCAGTAAGCCGGATCGCTCCAGCTGGTTTCGCCCTGGTTTGTCCAGACTTTTACCTTCCAGAAACAGCGCGTCCGGCTTTTCAGCGCCTTACCGGCATACCGCATGTGCAGACTCTGATCCGTCTCCATCTTCCCCGAATCCCACAAATCGCCCTGATTAGCCGCGAGTTTTTCCGGACTCGACGCAACCAGCACCTGACAGGCCGTCTGCACAATCCCGCGGCCCGTGCCGGTAATGGTCCAGCTCAGCCGTGGCCGCAGCGCATCAATGCCTTCCGGATTGGTCAGTAGTTCGCACCGCAGCTCCCCCGCCGATACGCCGGCATCCGACGCCCCGACTGTTGTCAGCCAGCACCCCATCAGGGTAATCAGAAAAAGACACGCTCGTTTCATGTTCGTTAGTTCAAGGTCCCGGCCAACGGATTATCTGTCCGGAACGGTCGGGCCGGTAAGCCTTCCTTATTGATTAAATTCGGTTGTGCCGCTTCGTCCCAGCCGAAGCGCACCGCGACCGGTTTACGCACTGCCTCAGCCCTGACCACCACCCTATTGCCGTCGATGGTTGCCTGCGCCGGATGAAAGACGCCGTCTTTACCGGCCACCATAAAACCCGTCAGCGGTTGCCCGTCCCGGCTGACCAGGCCAGTGCCCTGGTTGTCAAACGTCAGCACGGCCGCCTGACCTTTGCGTTTCATCTGCCGGAAAGTTGGTCCCGAAGCAACTATCTCCGTGAGGCCGTAGGTTTTATTCAGCGCCACCAGCGCCAGCCGCCGGCCGATTTCCCACTTGTAGGACGGATGAATGTCCGTCAGGTCGTCGGCCAGATCTGTCGTGACGATCATGCCCGTGTTGGGCAGTTGCAGCACCAGTTCCTGTGCCTCGCGGAAGGCAGGCAGCGTTTCTCTGGTCAGTACCACTTTATTCCCCTTCGATTCCGAGTACATAAACGGAGCGATTGAGACATAGTAGACCGGTAATCCGGTGTCCTGCCAGGCAGTTCGCCAGCTGGTAATCAGTGCTTTCATTTTTTGGGCATAGGTCGTTGTTTCGTTCAGGAAACAATTCGACTCGCCCTGGTACCAGAGAAATCCCGCTAGTCCGAACGGCACCAGCGGCCGGATCATGGGCTCATAAAACTTACCCGGTTCCCCTTCCAGCTTCTGGTTTGCGAAAAAAGGTTCGGCGCGGAACCCCTCTTCCGGAATCCAAGGCTCAATCCGGCTCCCCGGCACAGCCGACGAAATCACGCCGACGGGCACCTGCAACCGCTTTTGCAGTTCTTTGGCAAAGAAGTAGGCGGGTGCCGAAAACGACCGCAACGCCGAGTCGCGGGCAACGCTCCAGCCACGGTGTAGCGAGTCGGGTTTGATCAGCTCCTTGCGGTTCACCAGAAAAATGCGGATGTCCGGATTGCTGGCAACCTCCAGTTCATCGACCGGATTCGGGCCATCGACCACCGGCCGCTTCACCTTGCTGTTTTTCCGCATCGTAAACTCCATGTTCGACTGTCCCGAACACAGCCATACCTCTCCTACCAGAATGTTTTCCAGCCGGATGGTATTGGTCCCGCTGATCACCATGGCAACCGGTACGTTCGACGCTGTCAGCGGCTGCAGCACCACCTGCCAGCGCCCCTGTACATCGGCCGTTGTTTCGGGCCGCTGACCGGCAAACTGCACCGACACCCGTTCACCGGCGGTGGCCTTGCCCCAGATCGTCAGCGGCTTGTTCCGTTGCAGAACCATGTTATGCCCCAGAATCCGCGGCAACACCACAGCCCCTTCCGCACGGACTGATGCTAACAGGGTCAGTATGAGGAGGAATCGGATCATATCTTTTTAATGAGCGAAAGGGTGAAAGAGCGAAAGAGTGTTATGCCAAAGCGGTATTCCGATGTGTGGCGTCCCGCTCTTTCATTCTTTCGCTCTTTCACTCTTTACTACTGAATCGCTTAATCACATACACCGCTTCGGGGTCCTGATCGCCGGCATTGGGCAAATCGTAGGCCTGGTCGGTCGGCGTATCGGCATCCGGGAAACGGCGCACACCACCGGTCCGGAACACCACGCGGCGGAACGATGCTACGGGTGCAAAAAACAGCCGGGTGCCTTTGGCCTGACCGTTCACCGAGATTGTAAACATGCGTTTAGCCCGGTCCAGCTCCACGCGGACATCGTAGGCCTTACCCCCTTCGTATTTCTGAATCCCCGAGTCACGGTAGCCAACTTTGGCCTTAAAGGTGCTGTCGGCATCGAACATCAGCCGGACGGCGGGGGTCCCTTTTTCGTCCTGAAACTCAATCTGTAATGTACCCTTGCCGGCTTGCTGCGGCACCACCGTAAACGCCACCGTCAGCTTTTTCGACTCCGGAATCACGCGTTCGGCCTTTGCATACTCGAACTTATCCTTGTCACGAAGTACGAGCGCTTTGCTGCCGTCGGGCTGTTTTTCGATCTTTACCGTTGCCTGTAACGGACTGTAAATATTCCAGTTAGTCAGTTCTTGGCCGGCAGGCAGCTGGTTGAAGTCTTCATTGGCGTGCGTCGTCACAACATCCGAAACGGGCACCGGAATTTTTGATACCCAGATATCTTCCTTGTTCATGCTGTAGGTCACCCACAGGTTGCCGTCGGGCGGCGTGCCGTTGCCTTCTTCAATGCCGCGCACGTATTGCGGGCCGTATGATTTGTACGCGCCTCCGTAGCGCATGGGCGAGATTTCGCCGTTTACGAGCAGCAGATTCGTGTAATTCAGGCCGTCGGTGCTAGTCGATAATGCCAGTGGCCAGCGGAACTCCGACGGATTATAGACCGTCACATAGCGACCGTCGGCTGTGCGCTGCCCCCAGATTTTGGCATTGCTGTTCACAAAGCCGGGCGCCCGCAGCGGACCATAGGCCCATGTTTTGCCGTTGTCGCTGCTGATCGAAGTCAGGGCATGTTTCCACAAACCGACTACCCGGCCATCCGGCAAATGGTAGTAGCTGAATGCCTTTACTTCTTTTTTGAGCGGAATAAGCGGGTCGTTGCGGTCGGCTTCTTCTACCCACTGCTGCATCATCAGCGGGTTGGCCAGCAGTTCGTTGCAGGCCTCCACAAAGCCTTTATCCTTCGATGTTGTATAGAACGGGTACGCCGATTTTTCGGCATCCCAGGACGAATTGTGGCGGATGAAGTAAATCGGGCCCATGCTACCGTCCGCGTAGATTTCGCGGATCACGCGGCCAATGCCGTTACCGTCGTTCGGGTCGTCTTTCGGGCCCATGACAATGCCGTAGAAGGCCAGCGTCAGCAGGCGCTTATTTTTTGCCACGAAAAAGCCCATCCGCTGGTGCATGACCGCATCCAGTTTATTGGCCACTTCCGGCCGCCCCGCCTTTTTGAAGCCATCGGGCAGGCGGTAGACGGGAAAAATAATGGCCGGTTTGGTCCAGGTATAGCCGTCCTTCGAGGTCATCAGCAGGGTCTGCCCCGGCGGCACGTGCTCGCCTACCGGATTGCTCAGGTACTGGAGGTAATAGGTGTTATTCCAGTAGGCCAGCATCGGCGCGTGGTTGTAGGTCCAGTTGTTGCCCCCTGCCCACTCCGGATGTTCGCGGTTGGCACGGAACACCTGTATGGTATGTACCCCGACAACCGGACTCAGCTGACCGTGGTGGTAATCCACGTTCGACAGCGTGGTGCCGGTATACCGAACCGTATCCTGCGCCCAAAGCTGCGGGCCGCAGAACAACAGGAACAGGCAGCGTATGTCTATGTATTTTTTCATGTTTTTATCTACTGTTAGTAGTGCCTCAGGAACAACTGATTTTATACCACATAGGCACGCACATAAGCGATTGAAAATCTTTGTTTTTCTATGTGACTATGTGGTATATGTATTTGAATAAAAAAATCTAAATAGCTGACTACCATATATTTGATCAACTGCTACTTTTCAGCAGACGGCTCAGTATCCGCTTCTTTACCCGCAGAATCGTTCCGTGCTTGTGGCCTTCGGGAACACTGATGCGGGCCGACGCGTCAGTGAATGTTTTAAAATCGGTTGTGCTGACTGCACCGTATTTTTTGTCCTGATACGAATCGAAATAAATCAGCCACTCCTTACCGGTATTGACCACCGACGGCCCTTCGGTGAACTTCTTCGTGAAGGCCTCCGAGACACCGGTATAGGGACCGGTCGCCTGCGTGCTGAAAGCCACTTTGATGTTCCGGTTCGGGCGCGTGTTGTCTTTCAGCACCAGCACATAATCGTCTGCCTTCCGTTTGGTAATCACCGCATCAATCACGCTGAAGCCGGGATCGAGAAAGAGCTTTGCCGACGAAAACGTCCTGAAATCAGTCGTCGTCATGTAATACATCCGGTGGTTATTCAGCTCATCTTCAATGCCTTTCTCAAAGCGATACGGCACCGTTGAGGCCCAGATAATGATAAACTGACGGGTAGCTGCGTCATAAAACAGTTCCGGAGCCCAGACATTAACCGTTGTGGCTTCATGTTCCATCACCGGCAGAAACCGCTGTTCCGACCAATGAATGAGATCAGTTGAGCTGGCATAGCCAAAGCCCTTGTCGCCCTTCCAGCTGCTGGTCCAGACAAGGTGGAACGTACCGTCCGGCCCCTGCACCATAGACGGATCCCGCATCACCTTCTGCTGCCCGATGGCCGGTTTCAGCAACGTGCGGTTCAGGTCTGTCCAGTGATACCCGTCGTTACTGTACAGCATCCGCAGCCCTTCATTGGCCGGTTCGTGAAACGACGTAAACAGGTACGCTTTCGGCGAACAGGTCCCGCAGAGCAACGCTCCGATCAGTATTACCGCGAGTCCTTTCATTTAGCTTCCAGAATAAGTACCCAGTCATTGCCGTTGGCCGGCTCACCAGGCGGATTAAACGATTGAACACCCGTGTTCGGCACGGCGCCGATGGCCGTGGTCGTACCGGTACGCGGATCAAACCACGACGCGGTCAGGGTTTTGCCGGGCAGTTTGCCCATGTTCAGTTCCATGTTCCGGCCGGTGTAGGTGTATACCAGCGCATACCTTGCACCACGGCTGGCCACCAGCCGGTTATATCGCTCACCTTGTTTTGCAATCAGCTCCTGCGCCGGTACGCGGTCGAAAAACGATTTCGACAGCAGCAGGTTTTTCAGGTAGATCATCTGACCGGCCCCTTCGGCATCCAGAGCAGGGCGCCAAAGGGTTTTCGCCCCGAAGTCGCCGATTTTGTCAGCGTCCTTATGCATCTGCATCACCGAATTGTGGCCATAGGTGTAGCCAAACCCGCCGGCCAGCACCGACCAATACGCATACCGGCGTACATCAGCGGCTGTCCAGCGCGTTTGCCCGAAATCATGCAGCCCGTACGGAATATCTTCGTACGATGGCTCGGCGTCCACAGTCGGCTTTGTCGGTTTCAGCGACAGGTCATACTGCATATGCCGCCAGTTATCTTCGCCATAATGTACCTTATCGGTTGATGCGGTGTCCTGCGCATAGCTCTTATGGCCCGACTGCACCATGTTGAAATCCAGCCACGGTTCGTTGTGGAACCACTCGGTCGAGGAGGCGCGGCCGCGCGGGTGGAACGTAATCAGGTGGTTCGGGTCTACACGGTTGATGGTTTCGCCGATCAGGTTCCAGGTCGCCAGGGAGTCGGCACCGCGTACATCGCCGCCGTTCAGCCAGATGATATTCGACCGGTTTTTATACCGGTTCGCAATAAACGCGGCATAGGTCTTTGCCTGTTGCCGGCTCACATGCCCCGACTTAACATTGGACCCCCAAACCGGTACCAGCGCCATGTAAATGCCTTTTTGGGCAGCCTTGTCGATCACAAAATCCATGTGATCCCAGTAATCATACTCCGTTGCATTGGCAGGAGAACTACCTTTGGTCACTCGTGGTGTTGCCACGTTCTGATTGATCAGGGCCGAATCTCCGTACGCGTTCTGTACTTTCAGCGTGTGCAGCACCATGACCTGCACCACATTAAATCCTTTTTGCCGGCGGTTTTCGAGATACGTCTCTGCCTCCTGCCGGTCTAATTTTGACAACAGCAACCAGCCGGTATCACCCAGCCAGAAAAAGGGTTTCCCATCGGCCGTTTGCAGAAAACGGCCGTTTGCCGACACCTTCAGCGGCTTTAGCTGTGCCCGGCTCACGGACACGCAAAGGGCTGATAGCAGCAGGATAACCAGTATTTTTTTTGTTGTATGCATCTAGCGTTTTGTTTTTACCCCACCCTAACCCTCCCCTGAAAACCAGGGGAGGGAATAATTCCGGCATTCGTTCCCCTCATCTCTGAAAATCAGGGGAGGGAATAGGTCCGGCATTTACCTTCATCTCTGAAAATCAGGGAGGGAATAGGTCCGGCATTTACCCTCATTTCTGAAAACCAGGGGAGGGAATAGGTCCGGCATTTACCCTCATCTCTGAAAATCAGGGGAAGGAATAATTCCGGCATTTACCCTCATCTCTGAAAATCAGGGAGGGAATAGGTCCGGCATTTACCCTCATCTCTGAAAACCAGGGAAGGGAATAATTCCGGTATTCGTTCCCCTCCCCTCAGTTGAGGGGTGGGGTTAGGGGTGGGGTTACAGCTCTTTTATCTTCTTCAGCCAGATCACCCCCTCGCCGGCCACCGTCACCGGACCGCCGCCTTTGACGGTTTCGGGCAATGTGGTTAGGGTTCCGGCTTTCGGATGAATGCGTTTGACTGCATAGGTACCTGGCATACCCGCTAAATTCAGGGTTACGGCCCCGGCCGTTTCGGTGTAAACCACCAGCCCGGTCTTTTCATGGCCCATCGCCCAAAGGTTCGCCGGTTGATCGGGAAGCGTCAGCGGCTTCATGGCAGCAACCTCAGCGGCAAACAACCCGTCGGCGACCGGCGGAATGTTCGGTAGCGACCCGCCCGCCAGTAACACCGCCCAGCCCATGCTGTCGAAACTGTCGCCCGAATAGGTCACGGCCTTGCCCGGAAACTGCATCCGGTAGTCGCGCACGGCACGGTATACCTGCTCAAATGAGGTCTTCTTCGGCGGGGTCAGCCGGGCGTGCTGCCGGGGTGCCAGGTTCTGCCCGCCGGCCGGTGCATAGGCGGTACCATTGGCCTGATAATGCCAGTACCGGATGTCGATCAGGTCAATAACGGCGGCCCGTCTGGCATCGGCCAGAATGGCATCCTGCACATCTTTGGTCGTGCTGAGACCGATGGTGACCTGCTTACCGGTTTCCCGCTCCCACTCCTGAATGGTATCCAGCCAGAACTGCACAAACGATAGCGGTCCCGTATACTCGGCACTAATCAGCTGAATGACACCGGTATTGCCGATAAAATTAGTCAGGCACTGCCGGATGTAGGCCTTGTGCAGGGCACGGCGCACTGGATGGGTAACGTCGTAAAACTGTTCCGCCATGAAAATACGCTTGTCACCTGCGTACGGCACCGGTTCCGGAAAACCGGTACTATTAATGTTGTTGGCGGGCCGCCACGGAAAATCGGCGTAGTGGGCACCGGCCTCAATGATGTTATGCTGGAAATAGTTTTCGTGCATCAGCACCAGCCCCTTCTGATCGGCCAGATCGGCGAACTGCTTCAGCCGTCCCCAATACCATTTATTGTAGCGCGTCAGGTCGTACTTGCTCAGGCCGTCCCAGGCGGTTTCGCGGCCGCTGCGGGCAAAGGGCAGTTCGTAGAACGGCGCCCAGACCTCGCCATCCATCCGCCGGATCCGCTCATGATCGTCGCGGCGACGCTCATACCACAAACCGTAATTATGGTCAATCACGGTCGTGTTCGTCAGCTTCATGGAATCGGTCATGGCTTCCAGATCGTCAGTAAGGCCGCGACCGGTCATGCCCGGCACAAAGCGGGTAATGTGCGGTTTGGCTCCCGCTAGCCCGTGCGGGCGGGCACTGCCATTCCACCACGGTACTTCCTGGCGGCGACCGGTCAGCAGGGCATTGCCCCGTACCAGTACCCCCTGCCGGATCTGCATGCCGCCCGCCAGCACCGGAGCCGGTGCGGCCGGTACGCCGATAGCATCAATCGTTTTGGCCGGCGATTCAACCGGAATCGGCTGACGCACCGAGGCTGCGTCGATAAAGGCGGCGAGTGTCGGTGCGGGATTAACCGCCTGTCTGGTCAGCGCGGCGGCCACCTCAATTTTGGGACTGCTCGATGCTTCTGATTCGACCGGCAGCAGGATGGTGCGGGCCGCAACGCCCTCACCGAGCCGTTCCCGGAGCTGGGCATAATACAGGCTCCGCGGCTGAATGTGTTCGTTGGACATGTCCCAGTAGCCGTCGCCGCTGAACTGTGCCCAGGTGCCAAACGCCCAGTTTTGTGCCGTTGGCGGCCGGAAGCACTCCACCCGTGCCGCACTGCACTGCCAGAAGACACTGTTGGCCACGGCCCAGCCTGCCCCCTGCCCGTCCTGCCCGAGGTTGGCAAACCGCAGGGCATGGCCGTCGATGGTAACGATGTCGAACAGGACGCCCGATGCCCAGCTGTCGATACCGCCGCTGAAGCTGTATGGCAGATGCGATTCGCACTGCACAAAGGCATTCGGGCCGGTGGCGCAGTAGCCCACCGCAAAATCATGGTAGCCCGATTCGGCATACAGACGCTGGCAGAGTACCTGCTGCCCTTTTACGTAAAACGTATTCCGGCGCTCATTGCCGATTTCCGACACCGGCGCCAGCGACTGACAGTCTTCTACCGTAATCCGGCGGGCTGTCTCCTGAATGTTCACCGCCGAACCGGCAAAGTGCGCAAAAACGACCTGCCGCACCCACGCATCCTGCACGTTTTCAAGCGTGATGGCCGTCCACCGGTGCTCTTCGTCTTTCGGCTGCGTTTTATCAATGGTCGATTCCAGCCGGAGGTTTTCGATGCCTGCCTGCTGAATCCGGCCATTCCACCGGTATTTTGCGATAGTCCCACCCCCATACGCCGAATCCAGGGCAGTTGTCAGGGGTGCGTCCAGTGTCAGTTCAGTACCCTGCACAGCCACAACGGTACGGTCCCAGAACAGATCGCGCTGACCGAGTTTCCAGCCAAGGGCCGTTACGCCCCCGCCAAAATGGTCAGTACCAATCGCCTGAATCCACTCTTTGGTGGATGGCCGCTGAATCCTGACCGGATCGCCGGCGGCAAACACCTGTCCGGCAGGCACCTGAACGGTGCGGGCATTGACCGGCACATAGGCACTGGTTATCCGCACCGGCGGTTCGATACGGAGGTCCGGTTTACCCGAAATGGCCACCAAGCTTTCGCGCGAGATACCGGTGCCGAGCAGCGTCGTTACCTTAATGCCTGACCCACGTAAAACCACTCCCGAAGCGGTAATCCGCAGGCTACCGGCTACGTCGAACACGCCCTTACCGAGCAAAACTGCTCCCCGGAAGCCATCGGCCCCGACGGGCAGCGTCGCTACGTAATCCAGGGCCGCCTGAATCCGGCGCGTGGCATCACCTTTCTGAGCGGGTACCACGACGCGGATAGCCGCTGTCGGAATTGCCCGTTCACCGGCCTGATAACCGGCATACGAAAAGTCCGGAATGCGGTTTCCGCGTTCATCAGGTGCATAGGTCAACTGCCCGTCCCGCGCGGCGGCCACAGGTGGTACCGGCACGGGCTTCTTTCCCTGCGCCTCCACAGAAGCAGGCAACAGCAGCGAACCGGCAACAAGTCCTGTCAGGAATCTGACCTTATTCATACGATATACCCCTTACGCTGTCAAAGCACCAGGAGCCTGTTTAGCTTTTTACTATTGTTATGTATTCATCACCCTGCCCCATCCCGAATCGTCGGCCCGGCCTGAAAACAGGAAAGGGAGTACGTTGCAGGGCCTGGCTATAAAGCCCCTCCCCTTAATTCAAGGGGAGGGGTTGGGGTGGGGTAGATAGCCGAAGAGCTGATGATTCCGGTACTACTTCGCCGGTTTTACCTGAGCAACCGGCACTACGCTGTTCAGGTATACCTCGATATTGGTATAGCCGTCCTTGCCCCGCACCTTACCGGCATCCGACGCATCCTTCGGGTTCAGGCCGTTTTTCGACTCCCAGCTGTCGGGCATGCCGTCGCTATCGGAATCCACGTATGGGGTCCCTTTGTATTCAGGGTAACCGCCTACCTGGCTAATGTCGGTGATGATGCCGTTTTTGTACGAGTCAATCGGTAGGCGACGGTGTTTGAACTGCGTTTCCGGCAGTTTTACGTTCGGGAGATAGGTGATTTTTCCCGTGCGCACCTGCTCGACAATCCGCGTATCCACCGGATCACGTTTCGGCAGGGTGGCACCGGCATTGGCCAGCACGTAGCCAAAAGCGTCTTTCGTCGGTAAAATAGTAATCGCCGGCATCGGCAGCGGCTCTTTCCAGTAAATCTGATCTTTGTACTTACCCGCATTGGCCAGGTCTTCTACCTGCACACCACCGTCCCAGTTGTCTTTCGTCACGCGCTCATTGCCTTCCACAATGTTGCCGTTCACATAGGCGCGGCCGAAGGTCAGGTAGCCCAGTTTGCTGCGTCCCGACTCAGGTTTCAGAATCCGGTAAGCAAGGGGGCTGGTCGTTGGCGTTTGCGGCCCCGGCTTGAAGTAGTTATTGATAATATTGTACATTGCCCGGTAGTCGCCGCCATCCACAGACCGGTGCACCCAGTTAAAGATGACGTTGTTGGCAAAGTTGAAAATACCGTTCCAGCCGATCGACGGATTCCGGCCTGCGTTGTCGGCCCAGAGGTTCCGCATGAACGTACAGTTCTCGCCACCCAGCGTACTGCCGAACGCGTGGTTCCAGGTATCGAGGGCTTCCGAGAAAATTGAGTTCTGAATGGTGATGTTTACCGTACCCAGCTTATCTTCCAGCGTCTTGCCGGTACTGTCATTATACATGTGGCGGTACATCGACATGTTCTCGTCAAGCCCCCAGCTGGCCGACACGTGATCGATCATGATGTTGCCGATCGGGTTACCGCCAATCGAGTCATCGCGGCGGCCGACAAACGTCTCGCCCCGGCGGAAGCGCATGAAGCGGATAATCACGTCGTGGGTATTGATCCAGACCGATTCACCCGCCACGCAGACACCGTCGCCGGGTGCCGTCTGACCGGCAATAGTAATGTATGGCGCCCTGATAATCAGCGGGCTTTTCAGGCGGATAATCCCCGCCACGTTGAATACGACAAACCGCGCACCGCCCTGTTCGCAGGCATCACGCAGGGTTCCCGGTCCGCTGTCTTCGAGGCTGGTAACCACGTATACTTTACCCCCGCGGCCACCGAACGAATAGGCTCCGCCGCCTTCAGCGCCCGGAAACGCGGGGATAGGGGCCTGCGGCAAATCGACCGGACGAGCCGCCCAGGGAATATATGGTTTGCCTTCCCGGGCCTCCTTCTGAATAACCGGCCATGCCTTTTGCCAGGCAAGGTCCGACTGGCGGCGGGCTTCGTCCAGCAGCGCGTCACTCGCCTTCTGAACATCAGGCGGAATGGTCGGATACTGTGCCTTAGCAAGCTGCGGAAGGGTACCCGTCAGAACGGCCAGGAGAATAGGGACCAAACGTTTTTTCATGTCAGTTTTGTAGTAAGATTGGCTATCGGTTTATCGCTCGAACCAGGTCACGTCAGCCAATGATAGTTGTTGTTTTTTCTGCGTTATTGTACAACGGCCGAAAAGGGCAAACGATCAGAACGTATAATGAACTCAAAATAAGGCTAAAAAAAAGGGTAATATCTATATCATTTTTTCGACAGATTGTATGATATTATCAATCCCCTCCCGGGCTATTTTAATCCACCCTACCTTTAATGCATAATCGCTTTTTTCAGATCAATTATGCGTGTAAAACCCATCGTTGCGGCTATCCTTTCCGTCTTTGTTTGTCAGGTTACGCACGGGCAAACGGTACCGGAACCGTATGAGCCGACCTGGCAATCGCTCGGAAAACATACCGGCGTCCCTGAATGGATACGGGACGCTAAATTCGGAATTTATTGTCATTGGGGTGTCTATGCGGTGCCTGCCTATAATAATGAACACTACATCCAGCACATGCACAATGAGGCCGATTATGCCAAACTGGGTACGCACAAACGCCACGTAGCCATCTATGGCCCGCTGACCAAATTCGGCTACCACGACTTTATCCCGATGTTTAAAGGCGAACGCTTCAACGCCGACGAATGGGCCGAACTGTTTCAGAAAGGCGGGGCACGTTTTGCCGGACCGGTCGCCGAACACCACGATGGTTTCTCGATGTGGGCCAGTAAACTGACGCCGTTCAACGCCAAAGACATGGGGCCGCACCGCGATGTGGTCGGTGAACTGGCCGTTGCGATCCGCAAGCGTAACATGAAGTTTTTCACCTCGCTGCACCACGAGCTGAACTATACCAACGTCAAGCTCAAACCGGGCTGGGCGGGGGCCGATCCGAAGTACGCCAAACTGTATGGTTCACCCATGAAAAAAGAAGCGTGGGACAAAATGTGGCTGGATAAATGCAACGAGCTGGTCGATAATTACCACCCCGATATTATTTATCACGATGCCTGGCTGGAACAGGTGCCGGTCAAAAACATACAGACCTACCTCGCCCATTATTTTAACCAAGCCGCCGCCCGCAAACAGGATGTGATCGTGACCTACAAAGGCGAGGATATTCCGAAAGGCATCGGCATGGAAGACCACGAAAACACCAACCCCGACCGCATCATCGAAACGCCCTGGCTCTGCGATTACTCAATCGGCACCGGTTTTTCGTTCTCATGGGGCTACACCGACGGCATGGAAATCCGCACGGCCGAAGACATTGTCCGGAAAATCGTGGAGGTGGTCAGCAAAAACGGGCAGTTGCTGCTAAACCTGTCCCCGAAAGCCGACGGCACGTTCCCCGAAGACCAGAAGCAGGTCGTCTACAAAATCGGGCGGTGGATGTGGTCGTTCGGCGAATCTGTCTACGAGACGCGGCCGTTCAGCGTTTACGGCGAAAAAACGGCCGGGGGCCAGCAGATTTACTATACCCGCAAGGGCAAAACCGTTTACGCCATCGCCATGGAATGGCCGGGCGCCGGTCAGTCGCTGTCGCTGAAAGCGATTACGCCCGCCAGTCTGGGCGGTCGCCTGAAAGCGGTGAACGTTCTGGGCCTCAAAAACCTGGAACCCTGCACCACCAGCCTGACCGATACCGGCCTCACGATTACCATTCCTCCGAAAACCCGAACCCCTTCTGATATTGCTGCGTATGTTTTCCGTATTGAAACCGAATAGCTGCCGGATCCTGTTGGCAGGGCTGCTGCTGTGGTCGGTGCAGGTAATCGGCCAGCAAAAGCCCGTCCGCTGGCAGGAAGCGCCGTTTACGGTCGTTTCGCCAACGGCCAAAACGTTTAAAACTGCCGAAATGGGCCACGTTTTCCGTGGTCAGCGAAACTGTCTGGTGCGTATTCCGGCCGAACTCACGGGGCTGACCGGTGTGCAGATGCCCAAAACCGGCGACACCCAACCGCTTACGATTCAGGTATCCCAACCGGTTCAGGTGCTGATCGGTCTGTTCCGCGACTCGACGCGGCAGACGCAACCCGCCACCTTACTGAACCGGCAACCGGTGCTGACCAACGGGGTGACCGTTACGGGCATGCCGCGCGTCGATGTGTATGCCCTCCCCTACGGCCGCGGCAGGCAGGTCATTCAGCCAACGGGCGAGCCGTTTCTTGTGCTGGGCGTTATCAAAGGCAACCAGACGCTGAGCCCCCGCGACGCCGGGTATCCCGACGGCCGGTTGTGGGAGCCTTATATTGTCGAAGGCTTTTCGGACGAAGAGCCCCTGTTTGAGATCGTTGGCGGACCCGACACACCGGTCGTCGCCAACGGAATGCCCGGAACCGAAGGTATTCAGGGCGGGTTTGAGGGCGGGGCCTGCATTAAACTCGGCAATACCTACCACATGTTCCCGACCGAGCGGGCCGGTGAGCAAGGCATGCCGGCGTATTATGACCGGATCAAAACCCGCATCGGCCACTGGACCAGCACCGACGCCATTCACTGGACCCGCCAATCGACCATTTACCAGGCAAGCGGCGTGTATGCCGTTACCGACGACGACAACCCGATCAATGACCGCCGTGGTGCCATCTGGTCGTATATGCCGGTATTCAACGAAAAAACAAACCGCTGGAATGGCTTCTATCTGGCCTATACCTGCCACAAAACCATTCACCCGAACCACTCGTTCGGCCGCATCTGGCGGTGTGAGTCGGTGAAGGAGGGCATGGACGGCATCGGTGGCCCCTACCGCGATCTGGGCATTGTGATGGAGCCCGGCCTCGACTCCCAGTTGTGGGAAGGCCGTCAGGGCGTTGATTCATTTTTCCCGTATAAAGTCGGCGATAAATGGCTGAGTCTCTACGGCGGGGCGTTTCCGTGGGCGAAATGGGCGGATTACCCCGACAAGCCGAAACAGGGCTGGCTCATCGGTCTGGCGCAGTCGAACACGCTCGAAGGCCCGTGGGTCCGGATGGATACCACCATCAACCCGGTCCGGTCGATGCACCCGTGGTTTATCGAAAACCCGCTCATCAGCCGCTTGCCCAACGGCCTGTACATTGCCATGTTCGACGGTGGTCCCGACGACTGGGGGCTTCATCTGCCCAACATGTTCGGCTATTCGCTGTCACAGGACGGCATCCACTGGACCGAAGCGCATTACTTCCCGATTCATACGAAGGTGAAGAAATGGTGGGACATCATGCGGACACCGCTCTGCCTGATCCCCGAAGGCAACGACGAGTTCACGGTTGTGTACGCCGCCATCGACAAAAAACAGCGGTACCACCCGATGGGCATGGTCCGCGTCAAACTCAACACCCGCATCGCCGACGCGAAGTTGAAGCAACTGAGTAAATAATTTATTTACCACATAGGCACATAGAGCACATAAGAGATTAAAAATTCTTTGTTTTCTATGTGGCTATGTGGTATAAGTCCATTTAACATATCAGGAAAACTCTTCGTAAGAATTAGCAACGAGAAGATAGTTTAATGCGATCTGTAGACTATGCGATATTATAGACACTATAATTTTTTAATATGGCTGGCAGCCATGCTCTTCGGGGCGGCGGCCCTTGCCGAAAACGTGCGGATTGTGCTGCCGGCTAATCCGCATGCACGGATCCGGTTCGGGGCAGAACGCCTCCGGAAAGCACTCGAACAAACCGGCTACACGGTCAGTACCGGCACGGGGCCGGCCAACGGCAAAACCATTACCCTGGGGCTGCTTTCTGACAAACCGGTCGCGCAGGCTTTCCCGACCTCCACCCAGACGCCTGGCAAGGAAGGGTTTGTGGTGCAGCCGACTCCGCAAGGCTTCGTCATCGGCGGGGCCGACCCGTCGGGAACGCTGTACGGCTGTCTGGCCCTGGCCGGTGAAATTACCGCGCGAAAGGCCTGGCCGACCAACTTGCGGAAGGCCGATCAGCCCGAAATGGTCCTGCGCGGGGCCTGCATCGGCGTCCAGAAAACGACCTATCTGCCGGGACGGAATGTGTACGAATACCCGTATACTCCCGAAAATTTTCCGTGGTTCTACGACAAGGCCCTCTGGATCCGCTACCTGGATATGCTGGCCGACAACCGGATGAATTCGCTGTATCTCTGGAATGGCCACCCCTTTGCGTCGCTGGTGCGGCTCAACGACTATCCCTACGCCGTGGAGGTCGACGATACCACGTTCAAAAAAAATGAGGAGATGTTCCGCTTCCTGACCGAAGAGGCCGACAAGCGGGGTATCTGGGTAATTCAGATGTTTTACAACATCATCGTCTCGAAGCCGTTTGCCGAAAAACACAACCTGAAAACCCAGGATCGCAAACGCCCGATTATTCCGGTCATCGCCGATTATACCCGCAAGTCGATTGCGGCGTTTGTCGAAAAATACCCGAATGTGGGCCTGCTGATTGCCCTCGGCGAAGCCATGGAAGGCGATGAGATGGACGTGGAGTGGTTTACTAAAACCATTATTCCGGGCGTAAAAGACGGCTTGAAAGCGCTCGGCAAAACCGACGAGCCGCCGATTGTACTGCGTGGTCACGACACCAACCCGCAGCTGGTGATGAAAGCCGCCCTGCCGCTCTACAAAAACCTGTACACCGAAAACAAATACAACGGCGAGGCCCTGACCACCTACACGCCGCGCGGGCCGTGGGCGGAAATGCACCGCGACCTCAGCCGCCTGGGCTCAACCCACATCGACAATGTGCATATTCTGGCCAATCTGGAGCCATTCCGCTACGGGTCGGCCGATTTTATCCAGAAAAGTGTGCAGGCGATGCACGCCATCCACGGGGCAAACGGGCTGCACCTCTACCCCGAAGCCTCATACTGGGACTGGCCTTATACGGCCGACAAGGTAATGCCCCGGCAACTGCAAATCGACCGCGACTGGGTCTGGTACGAAGCATGGGGCCGCTACGCATGGAACTGCCACCGCAACCGTACCGACGAAGTGGCCTACTGGTCGGCCAGGCTGGACGGGATGTATGGTACACGGAAACATGGTCAGGATATTCTGGAGGCCTATGAGCAGGCGGGGGAAATTGCGCCCAAGCTGCTGCGCCGCTTCGGCATTACGAACGGCAACCGGCAGACGCTCACGCTGGGTATGTTTGTGAGTCAGCTCGTAAATCCCTACAAATACCGTGTCTGGTCCGACCTCTATACCTCCGACGGCCCCGAGGGCGAAATGCTGATTGAATGGGCCGAAAAAGAATGGAAGAAACAACCGCATACCGGCGAAACCCCGCCGCAGATTGTCGAAGAGGTAGTGCGCCACGGCAAACTGGCCGTCGAAGCGATTGACCGCGCCACGCCGTTTGTCCGGCAAAATAAAGCCGACTTTGACCGCGTACGCAACGACATGTACTGCTACCAGGCACTGGCCGATTTTTATGCCGAAAAGATTAAAGCCGCCACGCTGGTGCTGCGTTACCACTATTCGCAGGATCTTCAGGATCTGGAAAAAGCCGTACCGCATCTGGAGCAAAGTCTGGTCCATTTCCGGAAGCTGGCCGACCTGACCCGCGATACTTATCTGTATGCCAACAGCATGCAGACGCAGCAACGGCGGGTGCCGATTGGCGGCAACGACGGTACCAACAAAACATGGGTGGAATTGCTGCCGCACTATCAGGCGGAGCTGGCGACATTTAAAAAGAACCTGGCAAAACTCAAGGCTTCACCGGCCACGACTACTAATTCGCTGGCCAGCACTGCTCTGCCTAAAGCTACTGTGACGCTGACCGGCGAGACCTATAGCCTGACCAATAACCAGCTACCGTTTACGGATAAACCCAATGCTATTCAGGCCGTTAGTCCGGCGCTACAAACGCTGAGCGGGGTTCGTTATGCCATGAAGACCCAGACAGAGACGCCAACGGTTGTGCGCTTCAGCACGAAACAGCCGGTGCAGCTGCTGGTTGGCTTTTTTAAATCAACCGATAAGACTACTTATTTGCCCGAACCGAATCTGGAGACCGATGCCAGTGCCAATGATTACGGACAGGCGGAGGTTAAAATCGCCAATGCGCTGGTGGTTGCCGATATACCGCCGGTACAGGTGCATGCCTATGCATTTCCGGCGGGGGACCATGCGCTGACGCTGGGCAAGGGCGCATGTCTGGTTCTCGGCTTTGTCGACGGTAAATATACCATTACGCCCTTTGACGCCGGTCTGGCTACGCGCAAGGGAGCCGACTGGTTGTTTGAAGAGTAGATGTTAACATTTCGGGTCAACTTCCAGGAAGTTCTGAACCGCCAGGCGGCCCTGTTCCTGGAAGTTGACCCGATTATTCCCGGTTTGCTACCAATCAATACCCGCCGAAATACTTGCGTGCGCCCCACTCGGCGGCGGCAAGACCAAGGACCATAAAGAACAGCCACCGCCAGTTGATGAGTTCATCCAGTTCTTCGGTGCTTGTCAGACGGGCCGGACTCTTCTTCGATACAATGTCTTTTACCATGTTCTGTACCGATGCCGAGTTATAGAACCGGCCACCGGTTTGCTGGGCGAGTTGCCGCAACATGGCATGATCAGCCGTGGTATTCATGGCTTCGAGCTGCAGGTCGCGCACAATAAACTGCCCCGACGACAGCTCGGCTTTGTTGTTGATCGTTACGCTTGCCTTATAGCGGTAAGCTCCCTGCGGTAACCGGCTGATTTCAAACCGGCTGTTGTCCTGGGTCGGCGTGTAGGTGTAATCGCGCGTGATGCCGCCTTCGTCGGTGATTTCCAGCGTTACCAGCTTGTCGTACAGCCGCTCGTAAATGTCGTTGTACAACTCGGTTTCAAACACCACTTTTTCGCCGACATAAAACTCATTCCGGATCGGATATACCCGCAGTTTCCGGCGGTCTTCCTTCACCGAAATCAGCTGAATGACTTTTTGCAGCAGCTCGTCGACGACCTCTTGTTTTTCGGTTAGCGCGTATTCTTCCAGCCGCCACTGCCAGATGCCCTCACCGGCCAATACGGCGGCCTTGCGGGTACCCGTTACGTTAAGCGCCAGCAACGGCTTGTTGGTTGCCACGGTGCCGACCTGTTGCCACAAGACCACTTCCGTGCCCGGCAACAGCTTGTATTCGCCGTAGGGAGCGGTCATCGGCGGGAATTTGCCCAGGATGTCCAGCCGCTCCGGATCAATGTTGATTTGCTTAAAGGTCGAATTCAGCCGCGCCGTCACCTTGTCGCCCTGCCCCGCCTGTGCATTAATCTGCATCACCGGATTGGAGGTGTTGAACGGCCCGACGGCCGACTGATTACCCAGTACGAACAGCACCGGCGTCGTATTCTGGGCCAGCAACCGTTGCATGACGGCCGTTCCGGCACCGGCATTATCCGGAATCTGGTGCAGAATGATCAGATCGTATGTTTTTTCGACACTCAACGGACCGTCGGCGCTCGTCAGAATCCGGACATCCAGTTCGTAATTCTGGTTTTTCTCGATGATCGCCCGCAACGCTTTCACGTCCGGATGCGGGGTTGCCGCCAGCAGCAATACTTTTTCACGGCCGTCGATCACATCCAGATACACATCCTGACGGTTGTTTTTAAGGCTGAATTCGCCCGCCTGCGGAATGATTTCGACAGTATAATGCTGCACCCCTTTCTGGGTGGCTGTCGTTTTAAAGGATACCTGACTAAAGGTTTCGTTCTGCGCAAAACTAACCGGCTGGCGACCCAGCTCACGGCCACCCTGTTTCAGCACTACCGTTGCCGACCGTCCCTGAAAACCGAAGCTGGTAATTTCGGCCTGAATCGGAAACTCATTGCCCAGATACGCAATCCGGTTGGCAATGATTCCTTTGAGTTGAATGTCTTTTTTGGGAATTGTATCGCCCAAGCCCACCGCATGAACGGCGAACGGATACTGCCCGAAGGTAGGCGATAAGCCCTGATTGAAAATACCGTCGGTGACCAGCACCACATCGGTTAAATGGCGGCCTTCGTAGTCAGAACGAATGTCGGACAGCAGGCCGGAAAGATTGGTTGTCCGTTGCGTGAAGGGAATCTGGGTCAGGTCGGCATCGGTAATGGTATCGCCGAACGTCCGGACCGCCACATCCAGCCCCTCGTCGGCCAGCTCCTGCCGCAGTTGCTGAAGATTGGTCAGGGCCTTATTGAGGGCGGGCCTGCCCGCCGCCGCCACCGACTCGGAATTGTCGACGGCTAACACCACCTTTGGCTTTTCGGTCAGCGACCGGACATTCCGTACCAGCGGGTTGAGGAACAGAAAGCACAGCAGGCTTACGACCAGAAACCGCAGGGCAGTCAGGGCATAGCGCACGCGGTTATCCCACTGACTGACGCTTCCGGCAGATGCCTGGTTGGGAAAGGGCTGATACATGGCCGCGGCATAGATCGCACCTACAGCAAGGCAGGCCAGTATCCACCACGGTGACGTTTGAAAGATGATGTTCATAAAAGGTTGTATTGGCTTGGGAGCGTGAGGCGGAGGGCACAGAGCGTAGGGCGTAGGGCTTAGTGCGGGGAGTCAGCAGACCCAACACCCTGCACTAAGCCCTATGCTCCATACCCCATGCTCCCTGCCCTCTGCCATTAAGTAAGCATTCCGCCATCGACCTGCAATACCTGTCCGGTAATGTACCGCGACAAGTCTGAGGCGAGGAAAACGCAGGCATCAGCCACCTCTTCGGGTTGCCCGCCGCGTTTCATCGGAATCGACTGTTTCCATTCCTCAACGGCTTTCTCGTTGATTTCGCCGGTCATTTCGGTTTCGATAAAGCCCGGTGCAATGGCATTTGAGCGAATGTTCCGCGAACCCAGTTCCAGCGCCACCGACTTGGTAAAGCCGATGATACCTGCTTTGGAAGCGGCATAGTTCGCCTGTCCGGCGTTTCCGCGCAGACCGACTACCGATGTCAGGTTAATGATTGACCCCGACTTCGCTTTCATCATCGGTTTGATGGCGGCTTTAGTCAGGTTAAATACCGACTTCAGATTAACGTTAATAACGGTATCCCATTGTTCTTCCGACATCCGCATTAACAATCCGTCGCGCGTAATACCCGCATTGTTGACCACAACATCAACCTTGCCAAAGTCAGCAACCACCTGCGAAATGAGGTCTTCGGCGGCTGTATAGTCCGACGCATCGGACCGATAGCCTTTCACCCGGCCACCAAACGCACTCAGTTCAGCTTCGAGGGCCTGTCCTTTTTCTACACTCGACAGGTAAGTAAATGCCACATCTGCTCCTTCCTGAGCATACCGTGTGGCGATGGCCCGGCCGATTCCCCGTGAGGCTCCGGTAATTAACGCAACTTTTCCTTTCAGTAAATCCATCTTGTTGTACCACAGAACAGCATTCTGTGTTATTAACCACATAACTCATCACAGTCTAGCGTTCTGTGATGCATAGAAGGCCAAAAATAGCGGATTAACGGGGATTGGACAAACGGCTTAAAAAGAGAAAGGTAGGCTATCGAGTAACCTACCTTCTCTTTTTGTAAATAACATGATCAAATCCGGCCAAATACTTTTTTACCGATCAGGGTAATTAACCCGATAAACCAGGCAGCACTCAGGATCAGTCCGGCGACCATCAGCATACGGCTGATGTTTTTTGTCTCTTCGCCGCCGTTTACGAACATAGCCACACCTGTCAAGCCGATAATGGTAGCCAGTATCCAGATGATAAAAATAAGTTTAGGTTTCATGTAGCACCTTTGTTTAATGGTATAGAAACTCAGCGTTAAAAAAGGACGCACGCCTCAAAATACTACATGAATATATGTAAAAAATAAAAACACACGAACATTACAGCCTTGATATTATCGAAATACATAGCGCAAAGCGAACTGGTTACCCAGGGAAGCTGAGGCGTTACCGCCAAGACTCTCAGTTGTACCGGCTATTTTCTGGTAGTTTAAGCCCAGATTAGCCAATGTAGTTTCAAGAATAAACCGGTCACCCAGCATATAGGCCAGTCCGATCTGCCCGTCCAGGCTAATATTTGTATATTGCACACTCTGTGTTTTCTGCCAGCTCGCCGAAATGCGATGGAACGGTGTAAGCCTGTTTGTCAGCCAATAGGTCTGCACATAAGGTGTTAACGCAATCTGATAATAGCTGCCGATAAACCGGTTTAACTCTCTTGACCGGCTCTCGCTATAACTGTACGATGCTTCCAGCCCCAGAACAGTCCGGTCACGCACAAAATTACCAATTGATAAACCTGCTGAAAAAGTATTGGGAGTATAGGTATTTTCGTCCCCAGGCATAGCGGATCTGGAGTTCATTACTGAAAATGTCCCGCCAATCAACCAACTGCCTTTCTGTGTTTGAGTAGCCGTTGCTGTAGCGTCCGGATTCGATTGGTGTTCGCCGGTCCAATAAACCAATCCGGCACTTACAGATCCTAAACTGACCGGAAACCGGTTAGATGTTGTACTTAGCTGAACAGCAAGGTGCTTTGTCAAAAAGTAATTAAGCCCTAATTCAAATGTTGGTGCGATATTGAACTGGTAAAAATCCGAGTAATCAACAAGAGAATATTCTTTAGCAGGAAAGATTTTTTCTTTCCTGAAGCTTTTAATAAGCGCGGCATTTATACCGGCTCCGGCAAAAAGTTGAATTTTATCCAATTCCCAGTATTTTCTGAAAAATGGATTAAGACCAGCTGAATAATACCGGTACCGGTATCTTGAAGGCTCATTCTGAGGCATTTGCGGCCATTCACTATCGATAGCATTTAAGCCGGCGTTCAGATTAAGTCCGACAAACCAGTTGTTCTTTCTGAATTTACCTGTCGTTAATCCTACAGATACGTCATTTTGATCGGCCAGATTTTTACTGGATACACTGCTTGACTGTATAAAGCGTGACGAAATTGATCCGCCATACAATCGTTCGCCGGGCTGAATCTGGGCAAAAAGTGTGGAGGTCAGTGTGGCAAGGCAGGCGGTAAGGAATTGTGCTTTCATTGGAGTGTTGTGTTATTGTGAATATTGACCCAAAGAAAACTTTATCGCCGAATAAGACAAAAAATAAGTATTTAATAATTGTTAACAGGATACATATTAGGTAGCTATAGCAATCCGACTCACCTGGATAATTACAGGGGCTTACTGAACAATATCACCATTCGCTGTCAGAAAAGGTAAATCCGGTTATCTTTGCCCAATTTTTGTGCGTACTCCTCATGGCTGATTCATTAAGCGTTCGACACCTGCTGGGCATTAAAGACCTCAACGAGAATGACATTAATCTGATTCTCGACACGGCTAAGGAATTTAAGGAAGTCATCAACCGGCCGATAAAGAAGGTCCCCTCGCTGCGTGACATTACGATTGCCAACGTTTTTTTCGAAAACTCTACCCGTACCCGTCTTTCGTTTGAACTCGCCGAAAAACGGCTGTCTGCCGATGTCGTGAATTTTTCGGCGTCGGGCAGTTCGGTGAAAAAGGGCGAAACCCTGCTCGATACGGTAAACAACATCCTGGCCATGAAAGTCGATATGATTGTCATGCGCCACAGCAGTCCCGGTGCCCCGCACTACTTGTCAGGCCGGATTCCGGCCAATGTGGTGAATGCCGGCGACGGTACGCACGAACACCCGACCCAGGCCCTGCTCGACTCGTTCTCGATCCGCGAAAAACTGGGCGATCTGGCCGGTAAACGCGTGGCGATCATCGGCGATATTACCCATTCACGGGTGGCACTTTCCAATATTTTCTGCCTGCAGAAGCAAGGTGCCGAGGTGATGGTCTGCGGCCCGACAACGCTCATCCCGAAATACATGAGTGAACTGGGCATTAAAATCAGCCACGATGTGCGGGAAGCCCTGAACTGGTGCGATGTGGCCAACGTACTCCGGATTCAGCTCGAACGCCAGCAGATCAAGTATTTCCCGTCGCTGCGCGAATATTCGATGTACTACGGGATCAGCAAAAAGATGCTGGACGACCTCGACCGCCCGATTGTGCTGATGCACCCCGGCCCGATTAACCGTGGCGTGGAACTAACCTCCGACGCTGCCTACTCGCATCACAGCATTATCCTCGATCAGGTCGAAAACGGAGTTGCCGTCCGCATGGCGGTGTTGTATCTGCTGGCACAGATGTAGGTGACTACTTTTTACTAAAACAATATGCTCCAGGACCTTGCCCGTTTATTTGACCGCGATCTGCAGCGGCTCTATCAGGAAATTGACGCCTACCCGACAACAGACGCCATCTGGCACGTCGTCGATGGCGTGGCGCGGTCGGCGGGGAACCTGACCCTGCACCTGCATGGTAATCTGCATGAATTCATTGGCCGTCAGCTCGGACACATCCCGTTTGAGCGCGACCGCCCCCGCGAGTTCAGTGCTACCGGCCTGGAGAAGAGAGAGTTGCTGGATATGATCCGGGCGACAAAGGAAACGGTAAGCAAAACACTGCTGAGCCTGCCGGAAAGTGACTTAACTAAAACCTACCCGAGTGAGATCTTCGGCTACAGCATGAGCGTGCAGTTCTTTCTCATTCACCTCAACGGCCACCTGAATTACCACCTCGGTCAGATTGACTATCACCGCCGTATACTGTACTATGATTTACATGATTAAAGGATTACTATGATTAGTGGATTGCCTGTAATCCTTCCTGTTTCACGCTATTAATAAAAAAGACAGGATTACATGATTAACAGGATCGCCGATAAACCATCCTGTTAATCATGTAATCCTGTCAGCATACCTTTTCAGCCCCCTATACTTCTTCAGCCTGTAGCTGTTTGTCGTACAGCTCGCGGTAGGTGCCGTTGCGGGCCATCAGCTCGTCGTGCGTACCGGTTTCGATGATGTTGCCGTCGTCCAGCACAATAATCTGATCAGCCAGCTTTGCCGACGACACCCGGTGCGAAATGATCACCGACGTACGGTCGGCCATAATCCGCTTCAGGTTATTGAGAATAATGTTTTCGGTATTGGTATCAACCGCTGACAGGCAGTCGTCCAGAATCAGAATTTTCGGATCACGGGCAATGGCGCGGGCAATGCTCAGGCGCTGCTTCTGACCACCCGACAGGGTAATGCCCCGTTCACCGATCCGCGTTTCGAAACCTTCCGGAAAGTCCACGATGTTCTGATACAAATCGGCATCCCGGACGGCCTGATCAATGCGCTCCTGCGACATTTCCGGTACCCCGAAACGAACGTTGTTGCTGATCGAATCCGAGAACAGAAAGACGTCCTGCGGCACATAGCCGATCTGCCCGCGCAGGATTGGCAGGCCGTATTCTTCCACCGGCACATCATCAATCCGGATCGTTCCCGATGTCGGATCATACATGCGGGTCAGCAGGTTCGCAATTGTACTTTTCCCTGAACCAGTTGTTCCGAGGATAGCCACACTTTCGCCCGCACGGACGTTCATCGTAAAATCTTTTAAGGCCACAATCCCCGAATCCGGATAGGTAAACCGGACATGCTCGAAGGTAATTTTACCCTGAATGTCGCGGCTCAGATTCTTCGTCGACACGATTTCTGTTTTTACATCCAGAAACTCATTAATGCGCTGCTGCGACGCGGCAGCCCGCTGGGTCTGGCTCATGGTCCAGCCGAGGGCCATCACCGGCCAGGTCAGCATGTTTACGTACAGGATAAACTCCGTGATGTTGCCTGGTGTCAGCCGGCCCGAAATCACTTCCTGCCCGCCCACATAAATAACCAGTACGTTACTGAGGCCAATCAGCAGCACTGTCATCGGCTGCCATAGTGCATCTACCAGTGTGAGGCGCAGCGACTTAGCCCGGTACTCGTTGGTTTCATGCTCAAATTTTTCGGTCGAGTTTTTCTCCTGTACAAACGACTTCAGGACCCGGATTCCGGAGAAAGCTTCCTGCACAAAGGTTGACATCCGCGACAGACTCCGCTGTATTTCTTCGGAACGCCGGATCACAATATTCTCGACCAGATAAATCCCGATGGACAACACCGGCAGCGGCAGCAGTACAAAAAATGTCAGCCGCATGTTGATGCTCACCATGTAACCGATTACCAGCGCAAACAGCACAATCAGGTTCATGCCATACATCAGGCTGGGGCCGACATACATCCGGACTTTGCTGACGTCCTCCGAAATACGGGCCATGAGGTCGCCGGTGTTATGTTTGCGGTAGAAGCTCAGCGGCAGCGTCTGGTAGTGATCGTAAATCTCGTTTTTAAGGTCGTATTCGATATGGCGCGACATCACAATCAACGTTTGTCGCACCAGAAACAGGAAAAAGCCTTTCAGTAAAGCCAGCGCCAGAATCAGCAGCCCGTACAGCAAAATACTGAATGCGAACATACTATAAATCGATTCCTGTAGTGACGTACCGGCATAGAGGTAATAAATGTCCAGCGTTTCGCGCACCAGATCAAGGGCATACCGCACCAGCTGAGCCGGATAAATCCCGAACAGGTTGGATATAATCGTAAAGAGAGTCCCCCAAATCAGATACCATTTATATTTGACGAGATACTTATTGAGGTAAAGAAGTGCTTTCACGGGAATCAACGGGGCTTGCTACTCCGAACCTAACAGCAATCCGGCCGATTTCGTTTCAAGAGCATTAAAGAGCGAAAGAGCGGCCGCTTTTTGCGGCAAAGAGCGGTCGCCGCGCGGTGAAAGAGCGAAAGCCCCGGATTTACGCCTAAGCGCCACTCTTTCACTCTTTCACTCTTCCACTCTTTATCTCATCCCCAGAACGCTTTGGCGCTGGCGAGGGCGGCGAGGGCAACCCAGGCCATGCCGATCACACCGGTGCCGAGCAGGATGGCGCTGATGGCCCAGGCCTTGCCGCTGTATTGTTCGCGGTTCTTCTGGATTTTCGTCAGGCCGGCCACACCGATCAGGGCCGACAGCAGGGGTAATGTGGTGACAACGACCCAGATCCAGCCGCCGGGTGTCGACAGCGTTGACGCCAGATACGACACCGCACTGCCTGCAAACGCACCGTGGGCCAGCACCGGTGTCCGGCGTTTTCCGGTCACTACCGGCTTTTCGCGGACATACCCGGTTTCGACCGGCGACAGTAAGCCGGTTTGCTGAAGCCACACCTTGCGGGTTTTTTGGGTGCTGTGATCAGGGTTTTGCAAATGACGGGCGGCGGGCTGAATCACCGGCGACGGAGCGGGCGGCACGACAACAGAATCAGGGCGGACGGTACTCAGGGCGACGGGTGACAAGGGTTGAACCGGGGCCGGTTCGGGTTCAGGGACGGTGTTCCGGGCAAATGTGTGGGGCTGGCTCTGCAACAAGGCATAGCCGGCCGGACGACATGCAGACACTAAACCGAGCAGCACAAATACGGCCACGGTCGTCCAACGACAGCAAAACATAAGGAAAGGTGTTACGTTAGGATTAATCAAAGATGGTTTCGTTGGGAAAACTACTGAAAAAGCACTACTTTTGCAACGGATTTTCCGAATGTTCTTTTTCTTATTGGTAGAGTAAATAGATTTATAGGCGGGATGTTAAACCGACGATTGCTCCGAATAAAAGTAATGCAGGCCCTGTATGCGCTTCGCCAGGCCGATATATCAAATCAACAACTTGCACTGGATGGTATTTCCGAGTTATTTCAGCCCGATCTGAACTCGATGATTCCACAAGACCGCAAACAACTGGAAGGTAACCGCCAGCTGGCTTCAGCGCTCTTCGAAGAAGCCATTAAAGCCAATCAGCCCGCCAAAGACGACGACGCGTCGCAGAAAATTCTTAAAGCGGCCAATGACGGGTATTTATTCTACCAGAATCGCTCCAAAAAAGATCGCCAGCACCTCTCCCAAATGATGGTCGACGAGGTTCAGGGCATCTACGATGATTATATCCGTGTTTTAACATTAATGAACGAACTGGCCCGCCAGTCGCAGATCGACCGTGAACGTGTTCACCGCGATCCGGATGAGGTGCCGTTTCCGTTTGAGTCCAATCTGGCCGATAACGTCATTATTAAAGCCCTGACCGACTTCCGGCCGCTGGAGAATGAAGCGCTGCGCCGGAGCATTTCGTGGGCCGACGATATTGGCTTTGTCCGGAAAGCATACCGTGAAGTACTGAAAACCGATGACACCTACCGTGCCTACTGCGAGCAGATTTCGCACACGCCCGACGAAGACCAGCAACTGGTGCAGTACCTGCTGCGCTCACTCATTTTTAAAGGTGATCTGATCCGTAACTACCTCGCCGAAATCGACCTGAGCTGGGCCGAAAACAGCGACGTGGTGCGCAGCTTAGCCATCAAAACGCTTAAATCCGTACAAAGTGCTACCGGTCTGGCCCTCGAACCGCTGACCGACGACTGGGACGAAGATTACTTCTTCATGACCACACTCTACCAGCGTTCGCTCGACAACAACGGCGAATACGAAGGTTTGCTGGCCGAACAACTCCAGAACTGGGATTTACAGCGGGTGGCTCAACTTGACATGATTATCCTTAAACTGGCTGTTTGTGAAATGCTTAACTTCCCCGGCATTCCGGTTAAGGTAACAATTAACGAATATATTGAGCTGGCAAAAGCGTACAGTACGCCCAAAAGCGGTAAGTTTGTGAACGGAATTTTAGACAATCTTTCGACGAAACTGACAAACACCGGCAAACTGCGTAAGAGTGGCCGGGGGCTGTTAGATAACAAGTAATTGATTGATCGGAAATTAGCCATTCCTTTGCCCGCAGGGTATTAAGGACCGTTTTCGACCATAAACCAGCTAAAGTTATGAGCCGCACAAGCCGCGATTTATTATTTTTCCTGACCGGCGCTGCTACGGGTGCCGTACTAGGGTTGTTGTACGCTCCCGAAAAAGGAGAAGTCACACGGGATAAACTGTCGTACCGGTTATCAAAATACCGGAACCAGCTGGAGTCACTGATCACCGATTTGCTGAACTCAGCTGAACTTCCGGAAAATTTCCAGAAAAGCGAAGGCCAGCGCGTGGTAAACGATGCCCGCGAAAAGGCTGAGAAACTGCTGGAAGACGTTGACCGGCTGATGGCACAAATCAAAAAGCAAAACAGCTAATGAGGTAACCGAAACCGGTTTTCCCGACGCATTATGCAGAGCGGAAGCCGGTTTTGTTCCTGCGTTTTCACCGAAAATGTCTGGTACATGAAACAACCACTTATCGCATTGCTGGTCATCGGGCTTTGCTGGGGCCAGCTGGCCTGCGACAACCGCAAGCAGGGCGAATCGGCAAGTACGGTGGCTTCGGACAAAATGCCCAAAATCACCTTCAAGGAGAAAGGCATTCATGATTTCGGCAATATTACCGAAGGCGATACCATCGAGCATAAATTCTTGTTTACCAATACCGGCGCTTACCCGCTGATTATTAACAACATCACGGCATCCTGCGGGTGTACGACACCTGAATGGCCGCGTGAACCCATCGAGCCTGGTGAAGAATCGTTCGTTAAGGTCCGGTTTAACAGCCGGAATAAAGAAGGTGAACAGAGCAAAACCGTGACCATCTTCGCCAACACCGAACCGGCAATGACCGACCTCCAGTTCAGGGTTTATGTCGATAAGCCGAATGCCGCCGGAAACGATACAACACAATCAAAATAGCTTGTTTCATGCCATTTACCGGCATGAAACCTGAAACCAAAACGTCATGCAATCAATCCTTTTACAGGCACAGTCAAACCAGATGATTTACCAGGTCCTTCTTTGGGTCGGTATTGCTGGTGTGATGTACTTCTTTATGATCCGGCCGCAGCAGAAAAAGCAGAAAGATCAGCGGTCTTTTGTCGATAACCTCAAAAAGGGCGACAGCGTGGTAACCATCGGCGGTTTACACGGCAAAATTTCATCCGTTGAGGGTTCGACGGTGACCATCGAAGTTGACAAAGGGATAAAACTCACCTTTGAGAAAAACTCTATTTCGCGCGAGGCTACGGTCAAAACGCCTGAAACGAAATAACGTTTCTGCTGACAGTCCGGCCGGCGCCGGCACAATATGCACCGGCCGGACTGTATTTTCCTGCAGCCCCCTTCTTCGCAGCACGCAAACTTTCATCCAGTGACTCCATCTGCCCAGTCAAAATCATTTCAGCCGGCTAAACTCATTTTATGCCTGCTGGCTGCTTCGTTATTCTGGCTACTGAATGCGCTTAACAAAACGGGCTATTCCCGCAATGTGAAATACCCGATTCAGTTTGTTTACGACGATTCGCTTTATATCCCGACCGCTCCCCTGCCCCAAACCATTACGCTGAACCTTGTCGGCAGCGGCTGGTATCTGTTCGGTCAGGCCTTTCTGCCTTTTCAGAATGAGCCGATCAAATATGTGGTCAATAACCCGCTCCGAGCCAAAAGTATCAATACGTCCGTACTGGCCGAAGCCCTCGATGAGCAGGCCAAAAACCTGCGCGTAAACTACATTGTTGCCGATACCTTTGAACTGGGTTTCGACCGGAGGACGATCAAAACGATTCACCTCGTTGCCGACAGCCTACATCTGAACATGGCTCCCCGCCATGTCGTAACGAGTCTGATCAACATTACGCCGAATACACTGACCGTCGAAGGCCCGGCCAAACTCCTCCGCGGGGTTTCTGATACGCTGGTTGTCCGGATTCCGGGCCAGCGGATTTCCCAGAATTACGACGAAGAGCTATCGATCAACCATTTCAAGCATCCGCTGCTGAAGGTGAGCACCGAAAAAGTGTTCGTTAGTTTTGAAGTCGGTGAACTGCTGTCAGTCCAGCCCTAACCTTGTATGAGCACGCACTCTCCGCTTCAGATCGGCATTACGGGTGGCATCGGATCGGGTAAAAGCCTGGTCTGCCGTATTTTTCAGGCCTTCGGGGTACCGGTTTACGCCGCCGACGACCGGGCTAAATGGCTTACCCAACACGACCCGATTCTGAAAGCCGATATCATCCGGTTGCTCGGCACAGACACCTATGATCAGCAAGGGAACTACAACCGTGCGTTTGTGGCCTCCCGCGTTTTTCATGATCCGGAACTACTGCACCAGCTGAACAACCTGATTCACCCCCGCGTCTATGCCGATACCCTGACCTGGGTGCAGCAGCAACACTACCCGTATGTGATTAAGGAAGCGGCGCTGATGAAGGCTGCCGGCGATCATAATACCCTCGACAAGGTAATTGTGGTACATGCCCCGGAAAACATCCGCATCGACCGCATCCGCCTCCGCGATCCGCACCGCTCCGAAGCCGAAATCCGGAACATCATTGCCCGCCAGATCAGCGATGAGGAACGCTTCCGGATCGCCGATTACGTTATCGACAACGACGAAGCCCGGCTGCTGCTGCCCCAGCTTGCTACCCTGCACCAGACGCTGCTGGAATTAGTCCAATCATAAGCCAGTCGGGGCATTTCTCCCGTTCATCGATCCGGCTTGCAACTGTCAGCCTGCAGTTTTATCTTTTGAGGTTAATTGCATCAACCTAACTAAATGAAACGCAAACTTCTACCTGTTGCAGCCTGCATCCTGAGCTTTACGGCGGGCGCCTTCATCGCAAATGACGACCCGAAAAAACCAGTCACGGCCGACCTCGCCGAAGCTGCCTCGCGGGTCTTCGGACTTGATTTTTCGCCGGCTGAGCGTGACTCGATGCTCGACAACCTGAACGATCAGCGCAACGACTTCGAGACCATCCGGAAAGTCTCCCTGACCAACGATGTTGCACCGGCGATCTACTTCAATCCGCAGCCGGCCGGTTTTAAACTGCCGGCAGGGCCATCTTCTTTCAAGTCATCTCCGGCCGGTACCGTTACGCTGCCTGCCAACCGCGACGAACTGGCCTTTTATACCGTTGCGCAGCTGGGTGAGCTGATCCGGACCAAAAAAATCAGCTCCGAAGAACTGACGACCTTTTATCTGGAGCGGCTCAAAAAATACAATCCGCAGCTGCTTTGCGTCGTAACCCTGACCGAAGATCTGGCCCTGACCCAGGCGCGCCGGGCCGATGCTGAGCTGAAGGCCGGCAAATACCGTGGTCCGCTGCATGGCATTCCGTATGGCGCCAAGGACCTGCTGGCGAAGAAAGGTTATAAAACGACCTGGGGCTCCGTGCCGTTCAAGGATCAGGTGCTCGACCTCGACGCTACCGTCATTCAGAAACTCGAACAGGCCGGTGCCGTGTTGTGCGCCAAGCTGTCGATGGGTGAGCTGGCTATGGGCGATGTCTGGTTTGGTGGCATGACCCGCAACCCGTGGGATACGAAAACCGGTTCCAGCGGCTCGTCAGCGGGTTCAGGTTCGTCGGTATCGGCCGGTCTGCTGCCGTTTGCCATTGGTACCGAAACGCTCGGATCTATTGTGTCGCCATCGACCGTAAACGGCATTACGGGCCTGCGTCCGACGTTCGGCCGCGTAAGCCGCCACGGTGCCATGGCCCTGAGCTGGACAATGGACAAAATCGGCCCGATGGCCCGCACCGTGGAAGATTGTGCCCTGGTGTTCAATGCTATTTACGGGCCTGATGGTCAGGACCAGACCGTGGTCTCGGCGCCGTTCCGGTATGCGCCCCTGCCTTCACTCAAAGGCATGAAAATCGGCTATGTCAAAAAAGGATTTGAAAGCCGGTATGGTGGCCGCGCCAATGACTCACTCTCACTCAGCGTCCTGCGTAAACTGGGTGCCGAACTCGTTCCGATCGACCTGCCTGACTTCCGCTACGGCGCACTGACAATGATTATCGGCATTGAAGGGGCTGCCGGTTTTGACGAACTGACCCGCCTCAACAAAGACGATCAGATGGTGCGTCAGGGGAAAAACGCCTGGCCGAACGAATTCCGGTCGTCGCGGCTGATCCCGGCGGTCGAATACATTCAGGCCAACCGGATCCGGACAAAGCTCATCAACGACATGCATCAGGTGTTGCAGAAGGCCGGCGTAGACGTCTATGTATCACCAGCCTACGCAGGCGGCAACCTGACACTGACCAACCTGACGGGGCATCCGTGCGTGGTGTTGCCAAACGGATTTAATCAGCGCGGTCTGCCGACGAGCATTACCTTTATGGGACAGCTTTACGAAGAAGGCAAAGTACTGGCCGTAGCCAAAGCCTATCAGGACGCTACGGAATGGCACAAAAAGCATCCTAAACTATAAGTACACACATTTTACCGGCGAGGCGGTCCCTGTTCTCTGACAGGGGCCGCCTCGTTGCCATTTTATAAATAATGGTTTGACAATCACCGGGCATCTGATACATTTGAGCAACTGACTATCTGAAACCGCAACCTTTTAGCAACGACCAACAATGGCTCAGAAAACATCCAGTGCATTTATTGCTGCCTCATGGGTAGCCCTCGGGGTCGGCATGGCCGGCTTCCTCATCGGTCTGTGGCGGGCCGAGATGCTGCTCAACGAAAAAGGATATTATTTTGCCGTGCTGATGCTCGGATTGTTTGCCGTTGTCTCACTGCAGAAAAGTGTCCGCGACCGGCTGGAAGGCATTCCGGTAACCGATCTGTATTACGGTATCTGCTGGTTTGCCACCATTCTGTCAATTGTACTGCTGATTGTCGGCCTCTGGAATGCCACGATTCTACCGAGCGAAAAGGGGTATTATGCCTTTGCGTTCATGCTGGCGCTTTTCGGGGCGATTGCCGTACAAAAAAATACCCGCGACAGTCAGGAGGCCGGTAAGGGCACACCGTCTGCGTAATAGAAACAATGGAGAACCAGCGCCCCAGACTCAGCATTGACCTCACCCCTGCTGACAAACTAGTTGAAGCCGCTGGCTGGCTTATGCTGGCCGGTATCTGGCTGCTTGTCCTGATCTCATACGCAGATCTCCCCGACAGGATTCCGACGCATTTTAATCTCGCCGGTAAAGCTGACGGATTCGGTAAAAAAGCAGCGATTATCCTGCTGCCGGCTATTGCCACGGTGCTGTTTGCCGGCATGACGGTCGTTAACCGGTTCCCGCATGCCTTTAATTTCGGGGTTCCGGTAACGCCGGAAAATGCTCGCTTTCAGTACACCAACGCCACCCGGATGATGCGCTGGATCAAACTTTACCTACTGAACCTGTTTGGTTTTCTGACCGTTGAAACCATCGGACACGCTACCGGAAAAACAGACGGGTTAGGCAGCTGGTTTCTTCCGGTGATGCTGCTTATTCAGTTTGTCCCGATGACGTTCTTTCTGGTGAAATCCTTTCGCGGGAAATAGTATCTTCACATCATTTCTCTACCTTACACACGCATCTTATGCACAAACACCTGCGCGTTCTCCTTTTCTGTTTACTCTCAATACCGGCTTTTGCCCAGAAACCCTCATCCAAAGTACCGCTGGCAATCGGTGTTGTCGACGCCATCCAGTCGAAGGTGCTGGGCGAACAGCGGGTACTGAATATTTACCTGCCCGACGGATATTCCGCACAGGATACAACAAAATACGCAGTGATTTACCTGCTCGACGGTTCGATCGACGAAGACTTTATTCACGTGGCCGGGCTGGTTCAGTTTAATACGTTTCCATGGATCAGCCGCATTCCCAAGTCCATCGTGGTTGGTATTGCCAGCGTTGACCGCCGCCGCGATTTTACCTACCCGACCACCATCGAATCGGACCGGCAACGCAACAAAACCGCTGGTCAGTCGGCGAAGTTTATGGCATTTATCGAATCAGAACTACAGCCTTACATCGAAAAAGAATACCGCGTTTCGGGGAGCAAAACCCTGATCGGGCAATCGCTGGGTGGCTTGCTGGCAACGGAAATTCTGTTGAAAAAACCGGCGCTGTTTAATAAATACATCATTATCAGCCCGAGCCTGTGGTGGGATAACGGTTCGTTACTGAAACAGGATTCACCGGTACTGCAAGCCGGTTTTACGCAGCCAACCGCCATCTACATCGGTGTTGGCAAGGAAGGACTGACGCCGAGCGATCATCCGCGGGTGATGGAAGTCGACGCCAATCTGCTGGCCGACAAACTCAAGGCGGGCAAAAACACCAACGTGTCGGTGTACTTCGATTACCTGCCACAGGAAGACCACGCTACTATCGGCCATCAGGCAGTTTCCAACGCATTCAGGATGCTGTATCCTGCTTCTAAATAACGCGTTATGATTCGCGCAGGTTTACTTATCAGTAGTTTTCTTCTCACACTAACCAGTGTTCTGGCCCAACCGTATAGCGCAGACTGGGCCTCGCTCGACAAACGGCCCGTTCCCGGCTGGTTTAAAGACGCCAAATTCGGCATATTCATCCATTGGGGGCTATATTCAGTACCAGCCTGGGCCACTAAGTCAAACGCCGATGGCTTCGGCAGCGGCTATTCGGAGTGGTACTGGCAACGGCTTTTTGCGAAAAACCTGAAAATCCATCCTGAGTTTGTCGCTTTTCACGAGAAAAACTACGGCCATACGTTTCAGTATCAGGAATTTGCCGCTCAGTTTAAGGCCGAGCTGTTTAATCCCGATCAGTGGGCTACCGTCTTTAAACAGTCAGGAGCAAAATACATTGTGCTGACCTCAAAGCATCATGAAGGCTTTACGCTCTGGCCAAACCAGCAAGCCTGGAACTGGAATGCGCAGGACACAGGCCCGCACCGCGACTTGGCCGGCGACCTGGCAAAAGCCGTCCGGGAAAAGGGGCTTCGCATGGGTTATTATTACTCCCTGTTTGAGTGGTTTAACCCGCAGTATAAAACCAATGTGGAAGGGTATGTGCGGGAGCGTATGATTCCGCAGATTAAGGACCTGGTTACCCGCTACCAGCCTGATATTCTCTGGACCGACGGCGAATGGGACCATCCGGCCAAAACGTGGCACAGCGAAGAAATTCTGGCATGGCTTTACAATGAATCGCCGTCGCGCAACAGCATTGTAGTCAATGACCGCTGGGGCAACGATACCAAGGGTAAACACGGCAGCTTCTACACCTCGGAATACGGACAGGGCGAGCAGTCGGATAACCACCCGTGGGAAGAGTGCCGGGGCATCGGCGAATCGTTCGGCTACAACCGCAATGAAGACTTGGCTGATTACCAGACCAGTGCAGCCCTCATTCATCAACTGGTCTCAACGATATCGCGCGGGGGTAACTTTCTGCTCAACATCGGCCCGACCGCCGACGGACGCATTCCGGTAATCATGCAGCAGCGGCTGAAAGACATCGGTGACTGGCTCACTGTCAACGGAGAAGCCATCTATGGTACCGAACGCTGGCAGCAGGCACCGGCGTCATCAACGGCGAAAGACGCTGCTGTGCGCTACACCCGCAAAGGCAACGACCTGTATGCCATCTGCCTAACTTGGCCCAATCAGCTGGTGATTCCGGGCGTGAAAGCCGGTGCAGTCGTGTCGATGCCGGGTTTTAAGGGCGTCATCAAGGCTACATCAACCGCAGCCGGCCTCCGTATAAATGCTCCGGCTGTTACACCGGCGACTATCCCCTGCCAGCATGCCTGGGTATTTAAGATTCAGAAGGCGCTGTAGTCTCAAACTCCCCGAAACAGGGCCGCTTGGCGGTTCTGAACTTTCGGGGAGTTGCGCCGAAAAGGATTATTTCGCCGCCGATACCGTAAACGACAGTTTATCAGCTGTTTTTAGTTTAAGTACGGTAAAATTAATGCGGTAAATGGTGTCACCCCATTTCGCTTTAATACCGCCGTCTTCCATCGCCTCCAGCTTTACCTTCTCTACCGTCGGTTCCATACGTCCGGCATCATAGCTGATTACAAAATCTTTCGTCTCACCGCCTTTCGGAGCATAATGAATCACCAGTTCGCCCGGCTTGCGGATCTCCGCCGGATAGACGGTCATCAGGTGCTGCGTCATTGATTCTGCCCGTTGCAGGCTGATGACATCGGTAATCTGTACGTTCTTTGCACGGTTCAGGCGTACTGTTCGCCGGTAGGTATTCACACCCGCTTCAGCCGGGTAAGCACCGGCAATATCGAGCGAAAACTGCGCAAAGGCCGGTCCCTGCTGACAAGCCACATTTGCTGCCTTAAACGTTGCGCCCGGCGGCTGGGTCTTACCGTTAATCGTCGGCAGATTGTGGTAGTCCGAACAGTTATACCAGATTTCATACCGCTTGTCGCTGAAGGTTTTACGGGTATAAGTTCCGCGACCAACATCAATCAGCAGCGGCAATCCGTTGTAATACACCACATAGTTGCCGATATCGTTATGGTTGTGACTTTCGTCGTTATTACCACCCTTTGCTGCCACATAAAATCCATCGGTAGTGCCCTCTTTGTCGCGGGCGGCCATCACTTCCAGCTCCGGTAACCAGACATCTTTGGGCAAAGGCAATCCTTTTGCGGCTGCCTTAAACTCGTCCTGCATAAAGAGCGAATAGAAATGCCGGAAAAAATGGAAATGGCCAAGGTTACTGTCTTCCGCTTTCCGGTAGTATGCCCCGAAACGCATCATATCCGGATCGTTAATGTCTTTGCCGTACCGGTAAATCATGGTAGCAGCCATGCCTGGTTGCGGATCAGCATCGGCAAAGTTCATGAAGTATTTTTCGTTGATCTGGGCACGGTAAATGTACTTGCCCATGTTCCGGAATTTTTCATCCTGATATACATACTGAAAGGCATTGTTGCTGGCCAGATTCAGCATTGCAATGTTGTCGTACAGCGAGGCCGCAGCGGCTCCCCAGTAGCTGGGTCCTTCGTCGCAGCCACCGTCTTTCGGATACGGATTCAGAAACTCGTCGAGTACATCCAGCAGTTTCGCCACGGCCTCAGCGCGTTTGGTATCGTCCCGTTCGAGCAGTAAAACCGAATTCAGCCAGTTGGAGCAAATCCACGGATTCCAGTTGTTCGGCCGGCGTCCGTCCTTGTTGTAGCCCATCCAGCTGTGGTGCTGCGTCATCAGCGGTTTAAAAATCCGGTTGTTTGTCTCGTAGTAAATCCGCTTCCGGATTTGCGGTGAGACGGCATCCAGCTTATCACCCAGATAATAATCAACCCACGCCAGATAGGTCGCTGTCTCGGCCGCGAACAGGTCCACAAAGGGCTTCGACACATCCATCAGCCCGCTATATTGTTTGCCTCTCGGCAGGTGCGCCGGAACACCCCAGAACGACTCCTCGCAGATCGACCACACGCCATTGATAATCGGATCGATAAACCGGCCCTTGTTCTCGTGAATTTCCGCCAGTAACAGCAGACCAAGTACATCGCGCTTCTGAAAACTAACCGTCTGGTATTCGTCGCGGTCGCCGGTGCGCTCAATCAGGAGTGATTTTGTGGCCGGAATATAAGGCCAGGCATAGTTCAGATACGACTCTGCTTTGGCAACGATTGCCTGCATCATCGCCGGGTCGGCTTTCGCCCAGCCCGCCCTGTCTTCGCGTTTCGGGAAAGGCGTCCAGCCTGCCTGCGGAATCAGCGCCTGTTGCAATTGCTCTTTCGTGAATTTACCGCTCAGCAGATCAGCGGGTTGTTGGGCAAAGGCGGTTGCTGCCAGCAACCAGCAAAGCAGGAAGAGTTTTTTCATAGCGTTTTGTCAGTTAATCAATTAGGATCAGGCCATCGGTGACCGCGGGAACGGTAAATGATACAGCACCCACTTCGTTTCTGCGGATAGGTAATGCCGTTTGCTTACCGGCCACCGTCAACACGGCTTTACGACCCGCCGGAATACTGACCGCTGTTGCCTGCCGGCAGGTAATCCGCAGCCGTTTCCCGTCAACGGTCAGGTTTGCCGAACCGGCCGCCGTGCCGGTTTGCAGTGTGTACCCCAGATACTGAATCATACTCCCTTCACCGAGATATAAATACGAAAGCCCGTCACCGCTCAAACCTACCACCCCGAAATAGCCCTGAAAACCGGTGTTGGTCGTTTTGTGCTGCTTCTCTGCACCGGTCGCCTGCAAAACGAGCTGACGGCTACCGTTCCGGTTCGCGACCGAAAAGGCGGTAAACTCTCCCGGATTATCACCAGGTAACCGCGTTAAGGCCGTTACCGATCCGGCTCCGGTAAACGGCTCGTAAACGGCTACAAACGGCCGGTTCCAGGCTTCGCCGGTTTGCCGCATAACCAGCACCGGCACCGGTTTCTGCTGATACGCGGCCTCAGCGGTCCCGGCGCGGGGAGCCTGGGCGACGTACATGGTCCGGCCTTCTTCCGGCAGCGTGTGCACCTGCATAAATGCGGGGATACCTGCCGTAAGGCTGAAGACGGCACTGCTTACCGGGCTATTGCCAACCGGTGTTTTTACCGCCGTAAAATGCCGTAAGCCCGGCGGGTCATTGGCATCGGTTGCCATCGGCAGACTGGCCGCTTCAACCGGCAGCGGTTTCCGGTCTTCACCCAGCAGCTGCACAGCATCCCCTACGTTGTGGTACAGGTACTCGTTGCTGCGGGCATTGTCGGACCGGTAAATATCCACGTAGTAGCCGGTTTCCGGCGAGGTCCGGATAATAGCCAAAGTACGCTGCTGCCCCGTTCCGGTCGACTTATCAGTATAACGGGTATCCGTAAACGAGCATTCCGCCGAAACCGCCTCCTGTCCGGCGCGCGGCTCCATGGCCATTAGTTTTATTTCGCCCATGTTCTTGGTACCGCCGCCGCCTCTGAAATACGGAACAGACGCCGAACGGCCATCTGCCACCACCGTGTTGTGGGCCGCCCACTGGGCATAATAGCCCGTATGCATCGGATCTTCGTAACTGGGTCCGTTGCCAGGATCAATACCCATCACCCGCCCTGCGCCATAGAACTCAACTGACATACCATTGGCGTGGTTATGGTTATAACTGGCCCCCTGCACCACATACATTAGTCCGGTTCCGGTATTGGTTCCGTTACGCTGCAGGTAGCATTTCGCAAAATCAAGCTCGCCGCTGCGGGGCCACTGGTACTGTTGCCCGGCGGCTTCCGGAATACGGGGTAAAAAGCACAGCAGGCCCATATAACCCGATTCGCTCCGGTCGTATCCCTGTTTTTTCTGCACAACCTCCATTGCCGCCAGCAGCGATGGCAGCATGGGACTGTTGTACTTCCGGGCCATGGCCACCCCGATTTCCAGACACTCTGCACTTTGTGTTGGCCGGCCGGTATCACCGAATGACGACACCGTGTAATTCGGAAACGCGTATTTGAGCATCACATACGAAGCCTGAAACAGGGCCGGATACTGCTGAAATACCGGGATACCGGCGTTTTCGAGCGCCATACCGGCAATAAGCAGGCTGCTGACCGGAAAATTGTGATAGCCGCCGGGCTCTTTCCAGTGGCCATCCGGCGTAAACCACTTTTCCATGGCCGTAGGCAACGACAGCTGTCCGCAATTACCGGCAATGGTATCCCGGCGCGTCATAAAGTCGAGGTAATACTGCTGTTGCTGCCGGTTTTCGAGCGACAAGGCCGAAAAAACCAGCACCGGTGTTTCAGCGGCAAACCAGTTGTTATTCCAGAGTCCGCGAAACGCCATAGTGTGTGCAAAGCGGTCGAATACCGGTTCGTAATAACTTGTTTCATACCGCTCGCGGCGCAGGTAATCGTACAGAAAATCATAGGCCAGCAGCATGGGTTCGTAGCTACCGTCGCCGAGTGTTTGAATGGACAAATAGCCCGTCCGGCACGGCCCTTCAATCGGATACTGGTGTGCGGCCCCGCGCGCCCACTGATTCAAGACATCAGCGGCAAACCGCGCGTAGGCAGGCTTATCGGTCAGCCAATAGGCAATGGACGCCTCAAGCACCAGTTGGTTGATGCTGCCGTTAATGACCTCGACCATATGTTGCGGATCAACGACGGCCCACGTTTTGCCAGGCCCCGTACTCTGGAGCCGCATGGTCATTGAGGTGTCGTTAGGGATTAACTCGTCGATACGGGGTGTCCGGAACCGGTAGCCGTCTTTGGCAATTGGCGGGCGTTTGTGCGGAGACACCCGTACGGTAGGTACGGGGGCATCACCTGCGTAGCGGACAAGGGCTGTTCCATCGGCATCCGAATAAAAACGGGTATAGCGTTTACCAGGCACACGGTTCATCAGGTACCGGCTCAATATCCAGTCGGGGTCAGTTTGATGGCGGTCCACGTAGGGATCAACGTGTTTGAGCAGCTCGTCAAACGCTTTTTGAGCCCAGGGCTGCGTCCTTATTTTTTCCAGAACGGCAGTTTTATCCCCTGCCTTGACCAAAATATGCGGATGAGGCGTTTGCGCAGCGGCGGTCAGAAAAAACGGACAGGTAACCAGAAAGAGAAGGAAACGAAGCATGGTACATCAATAAACAATGTAAAATGAGTAATGTAAAATGCAGGCAGCCGGACAGGCTGCTCACGATTCATTTTACATTACTCATTCAGAATCCGGTTAAATCGCTACTTTACCTTCAGCCGCTTCATGCTGACGGTCATCGTCTTGGCTGTGTTATTCACGGCATTGACGAAGATATAGGCGGTATAGGTACCATCGGCCGAAGTCACAAAAGCCCCCTGGTCAGCAGCGAGGCCGTAGGCAAAATCGGCAGCATTGGTAAACGTCGTTTTCTCCAGATCAATGTCGTCGATGTACGAATCGAAGCCACTGCCCCGCAGCTGTGCATCGCGGATATCTACCCGTTTGTCCAGCTTCGTGGCGGCCTTTGTCCAGGCCGCCGGTAAATTCAGGTCAGTGATGTACGACTTATTCGCCAGTGACACCATCGCGTGCCCGAAGGCGTACGTCGAAATCGTCGGCCGGTAGATGTACACGAAGTCAATCTTGCCCGACAGGTTCCTCTGCTCAACTTCTTCCTTCGTGTAAGCTTTCATATCGGCAATGGAGAAATACGACTTTTTCGCATCCTCCAGCACAATCGACCGCACCATATCCATTTTGCTGACCTGATAGCCGGGCGTGGTAAAGGTCACTTCCTTACCAGCCGATGAGGTACCACTGAATTTGATGCTGACCACCTGTCCGCGGGCGGCTTCCGGCACACTATAGAAATAGCGCAGCGTAACGGCCTTATTACTCACATCCAGAATCTTAGCCGTAGATAACACGCCGTTTGTAACGGTATCGGTCGCCGTCTGCAAAGGTTTATCGACACCCGTTGCGCGGTCGGTATACCACGAAAATCCGCTGAAGCCGGTTCCGGTGGCACCCGCAATCGATGCCTCGGCCTTTACGTTCTGCACCGTACCGTCGTTGGCTCCGATGGCATAGGCAAACTCAACGCGGGTACCGATCACAGCCGGTCCGGTGGTTTTCTTGAGTAAATCGTTTTTCAGCGGCTGCAGCACATCGACCGTTGTCTTTTCGCAGGCAGCCAGCCCCAGACAGCTCATGACTGCCACGGCCAGGTATGTTAAGTTTTTGTTCATGGCCAGGTCAGTTATTTCTGTACGGTTACAGTGATGGTGTATTGCTTACGGATTTTCCGGTTACCGGACACAACAGTGTACAGCATCGGCTGCGAGAAATCAACCCAGACACCCATTTTAGGCTCCACGGTTGCATCAGTCACTACGCTCGAATACGGTTTTACCCGCGTCATATTTGTACCAAACTTTGCTACAGCCGTGATGGTCTGGGCAAGGGTATCAATCTGAGTCGTGCCGCTCACCAACACCGTGCGGTTATCAGACCCCAGGAGATCAAAGAAGCTCATGTAACACTGCGAACGGCCCGTAATGAGCAGTCCCGCATCGTCGACCGGCTCTTTGGTGCAACCACCGAACACCAGCAGTCCGGCAATGGCAAAAACGATATAGATAATTCCTTTTTTCATGATGTAAAATGCGTTGTCGGCTAATGAGATGACTATAACCAGGCCGTATTCTGAATAATTTTCGGATTTACTTCGATCTCGCCGGTCGGAATCCGGAAAATATAAAAGCGTTGGTAGTTGCGTTCCGGCGCATTGACAAACTCGTCGCGTACCCGTACGCCACGGCTGTCGAACAGCACCTGCCCACCCGGCATCGGCCAGATTTCCTCAGCTTTTTTCCAGCGGCGGATGTCAAAGAAGCGGTGTCCTTCGCCAACCAGCTCAACGATCCGTTCCTGCTCAATTGCCTTAAAGAAATCTGCCTTTGTGGCAAATTTAGCCGGTGCCAGTGCCGGCAGATTGCCCCGGCGGCGGATACGGTTCAGGAGTGTAAACAGTTCCGCCGTAGGTCCGTTATTCACTTCGTTTACCGCCTCGGCATACATCAGCCATACATCCGGTAACCGCATCATGTAGAAATCCTGCGGTCCGTCGCTCCGGCCGATGCCACCGGTTTGCCGTACCCATTTCCGGAAAATATACCCTGCCGGAGCACCGTCATAGTTAATGAACTGCACCCCGTCGCGGCTGCCGAACCGGAACGGAATGCTGTCGAGCACATTCAGGCCGTCGGTCGAAAGCGCCAACATTTTCTGACCATCCCATAGCATTGTGGCACGCATCCGGTAATCCCGGCCGGTGTACGAATTCGGGTTGCTGGAGCTGTTGGCACCGCTTGCGTTTGAGTTCAGTACCAGCGGGTTTGCAAAATCACCGGTCGATACCAGCTGATAGCGGTTGGCCAGGCGGAATGTCGGCGCTACCCAGCACTGGGCGTTTCCGGTATTCCGTGTACCGAAGTCACGCATCATTTCTTCGCCCTGTCCTAACTGAGGCCCGCCGAATTGTACCGAAAAGATAATTTCCGGATCGTACTCGTTGAAGTATTGAAACAGGTAGAAGTAGTTCGGGTCGTTGGCCGGTCCCGGCTCCCCGCCACGGAACAACGGAATGTTTTTGTCGATGATCTTTTTGAACTCGGCAGCAGCGGCGGTATAGGCCGCAGTGGCATCACTGCCTTTGCCTTCGTTTTTCATCCAGCTGGCCCAGTACAGGTTTACCTTGCCGGCAAATCCCCAGGCGGCATATTTCGACGCACGACCGAGGTTATCGCCCGTATACTTTTCCGGCAGCACGTTGGCGGCAAAGCTCAGGTCGGCCAGGATAGAGTCCTTAACGGCTGCTCTCGGCGTACGGCTCAGTGAATACGCTTCGTCGTTTCCGTTCAGGCGGCGGCCGAAATACGGCACATCACCCCAGAAGTCGATTAGCCGGAAATAGGCCAGCGCCCGCAGAAAACGGGTTTCCCCGACCAGCCGCGCAACGAGGTCTTTTTCGGTCTGCGTTTTCAGATTGGGTTGCAGCTTACTGATGTTTTCCAGTACATAGTTGGCCCGGTTAACGATCCGGTAGCAGTTTGTCCAGTGAAAATCGAAGCTGCTACCCAGCGCACTAGGGCTAAAGGAACCCAGGTTATTACTCGTGCCCCGCGTATGCACAAACTCACCGGCGCCGTCAAAATAATAGTCCCGGCCAAAGGTGGTACGGGCCGCATCGTATACCCCGTTTACAGCAAAAACAGCGTCGTCGGTGGTTTTCCAGAACAAGTCGGCCGACAGCTCGGTGGTAGGTACCTGATCGAGCAGGTCTTTTGTACAGCCTGCCAGCAACAGGGTTCCGGCCATCAGCAGGCTCAGACCACGCAGCAGAAAGGTGTTAATCAGTGACTTATGTATCAGTTTCATAGTTTTGAGGCGATTAGAGGCCAATGTTCAGACCAAACGAGTAGGTTTTGAGCAGCGGAAAAATATCATCGTTGTTTGAGCCGCCGGTCATCGTACTTTTCTCCGGATCCACCCCGCGGTATTTGGTCAGGGTGAACAAGTTTTCTGAAGTCGCATATACCCGTACTTTACTCATACCGAAGATTTTCGAATACCGCGCCGGTACGTTATAGCCAAACTGGATGTTTTTCAGACGCAGGTAGCTGAAATCATCCAGCCAGAAGGTCGATTCGGCCTGATTATTACCACCCGAACCACTTACCAGCCGCGGCAGCGAGGCCTGGCGGTTGTCGAGTGTCCAGGTATCATACCACAAGAAGTCATTGAAGGCGTTCCGTGCCGACGGGATGTTGACCTGGTTAAATGGTTCCAGCCAGAAATCGCGGCGGCCCGTTGCCGCTTGGAACAGGAAGCTGACATCAAAGCCTTTCCAGTTGGCAAACAGGTTCAGGCCATAGATCATCAGCGGCTGGTCGCGGTTAAACTGCGGCATTGCCTTGCGGTCTTCGTTGTTGATCTGCCCGTCGCCGTTAACGTCTTCATACAGCACATCACCCGGCGCGAAGTACTGCCCGTGGAACGGTGCGTTGGCAATATCTTCCCAGCTTTGGGCAATGCCTTTTGACTGAAGCGTGTAGGTAAAGTGGTACGGCATGTTCAGATACACCCAGTCTTTGCTCAGGAACTGATTCCATTTTAGAAGCCGGTTTTTGTTGTATGATACGTTCAGGTTGGCCCCGACGTTGATACCCCGAATCCGCGAGCGGTAGCCCAGATTTACTTCGATACCACGGTTGCGCATTTCGCCGATATTCAGACGGGGAGCGCTGTAGCCCGCCAGCAGGGTCGACAGCGACGACGGCCGGATCATGCCTTTAGTATACTTCTGATACGCATCAATTTCGGCCGTCAGCTTGCCTCCAAAGAAGCCCAGGTCCAGACCAAAGTTGGTTACGTTGGTTTGCTCCCATGAGAAGTCTTCGTTGATGATTTTGCTCGCGCTAAAGCCCTTGGCAATTTTGCCGTTCAGGATGTAGTTGGTCAGCGAGAAAATATCCCGCTGCTCATACCGGCCTACCCCGGAGTTGTTACCCAGTTTACCCAGCGACGCCCGCAGTTTCCCCGACGACAGAATGGTCGTATTCAGATTCTGCCAGAACGGCTCTTCGGTAAACCGCCAGCCTAGCGACGCCGACGGGAAGAAACCAAACTGGTAGCCCGGCAGGAATTTCGACGACCCATCGTAACGGGCGTTGGCTTCGAACAGGTATTTATCCTTGATTACGTAGTTCAACCGCCCGATTACCGAACGCAGGCCTTCCGCCTCTGAGCCACCGCCCGTTCCCTGAATATTGGTCAGGGCAGCGTTGATCTCCGTCAGGTTCGGGTAAATCCGGTCGTTACGGCTGGCAGACATGTTGCGGGCAAACCAGTATTCTTCGTTATAGGCAGCCAGTACATTGAGCTGATGACCAGGGAAAATTTCCTTATCATAGGTAATCCGTCCCTGAAGCAGCGTCTTATATCCCTGTAGGGTGGAGTTCGTAATACCGGCGCTGGCGGCTACGAGCGTACGTGCGAGGGCATCGGTCTGGAAATTCCATTCGTCGGTCGGGTCGGAATAGCTTTTCTGGAACTGGTTGTAGTAGCGCAGGCTGTAATCGCCCCGAACCTTCAGGCCCGGCAGTGCCTCCCACTCTCCGTACAAGGTGCCGTTGAACTCCTGACGGTCCATGAGGTTGTGGTTTACGTTCATCATCGACAGCATGTTCCGCGCAAAGGCATCTTCCCCGTAGGCCATAATACCACCATATTTACCCGATACCGGATCATACGGCGTAATACCGGCAACGGCATACCGGATATCGTAGCCGTCTGTGCCTTCGTAGTTGATCAGACCATCCTGCCGGGCAAACTCCTGCTTCGACCACTGACCATCAATCCGCGTTCCGACCTTAACGTTGTCACGGATCTTATAATCAAGGTTAAAACGCATGTTATACCGCTTGTAATTGTGGTTGATCAGGATACCCAGCTCATCATACAAACCGGCCGACAGGTAGAAATTAGCCTTATCGCTGCTGCCCGCCGCCGACAGGTTGTGGGTCTGCACACGGCCGTGGTCGCGCAGGATAACGTCCCACCAGTTGGTGTTCGGATAACGCAGCGGATCAACCATACTTTTCGACATCCATTCTTCTACCGTACCATAGCGGTAGGTGGTCGAGGAGTTACCGGCAGCCGACGCCCGCAGGTGCATCGTCAGCGAACGGGCATAGTCGTCGAAGTAGTTGTAGAAGTTTGTCGGCTGCGACATTCCGTACGTGCCGGTGTAATTGATACTGGCCTTCTGGGATTTAGCGCCGGTTTTGGTGGTAATCAGGATAACCCCGTTAGCCGCCCGCGACCCGTAGACCGACGCCGACGCGGCATCTTTCAGCACCGAAATTGTTTCAACGTCGTTGATGTCGATCCGGTTGATGTCCACGTCGGGCATACCATCCACAACGATCAGCGGCCCGGCGTTATTTACCGTACCAACACCACGGATCAGCAGGTTAGCGCCGTTGCGGCCGGCCATCCCGCTGTTTTGCTGCACCGTCAGACCCGGCACGAGCCCCGACAAACCCGACGATACGTTGGACAATGTACGGCCGGAAATTTTATCGTCAATGTTTACCGACGCAACAGAACCCGTCAGGTTTACCTTTTTCTGGGTACCATAGCCCACAACGACTACCTCGCTCAGTGCCTTTACGTCGGCTTTGAGCGAAATACTGATGGCGGTCTGATTGCCAACGGCGACTTCCTGCGGGAAATACCCGACAAACGAAAATACCAGTACGGCGCCCGACGACGGCACCGACAAGGTGTATTTGCCCTGTCCATCGGTGGTTGTACCACGCACGGCCCCTTTAACGACTACGTTGACACCCGGCAGCGGCTGGTTATTATCGGCATCCTTTACCACACCAGAGATCGTAATATCGGCACCGGCCACTTCTTTTTCAGACGCAGCAACCGATGATGGTTCCGGCAAGCCGTTCACGCTGCCTGTTTTCGGAGCAACACTGTCAATAGCTTTAGTGCGGCGGCGAATGACATACGCTTTGTCATCAATTGCCTGACATTGCAGGTCATAGGCCTGTAACATATCGTTCAGCTTGCGGTCGAGCTGCCCCTTGAATTCACTCACCTGTACCGGTTCAACCAGTACATCACGTACCAGACCGGCCTTGTAATTGAACCGGACATTATAAGCCGATTCGAGACGGGACAGGAGCGTCCGCAGGCTGGTCCGGGCAGCAGCCGGTGCATTCCCTATCTGCCGTGTCGCCGGTTGACTAGCCGATGCCAGAATCTGGGCCGATGCCCCCGAGACTGCCCCCGTCACTAATAAGCCCAATACACTGAGGCGAATTTTACGTAAGGATTTTTTCATAGATCTGCATGTTAAGGAACTTCTGTATTGTTGGTAAAATAGACACGCTGGCCGTCTTTAACAGCCTGCATATCAAAGGTTTTTGATAAGATTAAAAGTGATTTCTCAAGGTCACTAACCGGCAGTTCGCCCGTAAACTGCTGATCGGCAAAAGCGTCGCCCTCGAGAATAAGCGACACCCCATAAATCTCACTGAACCGGCGGGCGAGTTCAGTCATACCGGGATCATTAAAGATGAGGAGATTACGTTTCCAGGCATTCACCTGACGGCTCTGAGCAGCCGGAATGGTTTTAATAACGGCATTGTTCTTCTGCTGCCCCCCGTATTCGACAAACTGCCCGGGCCGCATCAGCACCGGCGGTTCATGTCCGCGGCGGTCAAGTTCGACGCGGCCCTCATCGAGCAATACCTGTGTTTTCTGCGGCCGGGTGTAGATATTGAAGCGCGTACCCAGTACCGTTACATCAACGCGGTGGGTATGCACCGTAAATTTCCGGTAGGTATGGCCATCACCGGCGGGCTGCTTCCGGACCGTAAAATAAGCCTCCCCGTTCAGCCAGACTTCGCGTTTGGTCCGCCACGCAAAACGCGACGGCAGGTTCATCGTACTGTTGGCATTCAGGATAACCAGTGAGCCATCGTAGAGCTTAACATCTTTCAGCTCACCATAACCGGTGTGAATTGTCTGGGCCATCAGGAAAAAGCGGACTGCCCAGGCGCCGGCAATCAGTAGGGCTGTTACCGAAGCGGCCACCTGCCAGGTACGCCGGCTGAGCCACCCGAGCACGCGGCCGGTATCCGCAGGAGCAGCCTGCTGTACGCGGCTGAAGAGGCGGTCCACATATTCTTCGGAGAACGATGTCCATGACGATGCCATCCCCAGACCAATCAGCCGGGCCTGCATAAAGGAACCTTCCAGATGCGGGTGCGTCCGGAGTAGTCCCCGCCAGTAAGCGTTCATTTCGGGTGTGGGAGCAGCCAGCCATTCCTTAAACAACAGATCGGCCAGAAAATCTTCCGTCTGGAAGTGAATGTAATCTTGATAGGACTTCATTTAGGTTCAGTTCTATCAGGATAGTGTAGCGCAACCGCGGATTTGTAGTATAAATCAGAGAAAAATTTTCACAAGTCCACTAAAAAAGGCGTTTAAGCAGCTGTTTGTCAGGCAAATATTTTTAAACAAAAAAAGCGATCTCTGCTTGGGCAGGGATCGCTTCTTACAGAAATTACAGGGCTGACAGGCTATTCAGCAGCTTCTACAACCTTCTTTTTACGGCCACGCGGTTTACCGGTATATTCCGGCTTCGGAGCCTGATCTTCAATCTGGAGTTCGAAGCCGTTTGTATCACCATATTCAAACGGTTTAACCGTAAAGGTGAACTTTGACTTCGAAAAGTCTACACCATTATTCTGAAGAATCAGTGCAAGCGGAATACAGTATCCACGGCCTGTTTGCTCCATTTTGAATGTATCAGAACCACCTTCAGCGACAGGAATTAAAAACAGTGATTTAATTTTTCGCTTTCCGGCCTGGGTAGCAATTTTGAATGATGCTGTTTCCGGGTTCACATCTAACTGCTCAACAGTTTTTGACGGAAACACTAATTTTCCAAAAGCAGAAATTGTTCCGGTCAGTTCAACTTCTTTTGCTTCTTTTTTAGGACTTGGTTTGCTGTTCTCTTCTACAGAAAAAAAGCGAAGTTCTTTTTCTTTCATTGTTAGTGACGGCTTTATGTTAAATAAGCTTTAGTCTTTCAGCTACAAAAATGCTAACATTTTTTGTAGTTCAATACATTTATTTACTAATCTAGTTTATGGTACTCCTGTTTTTTTCATTTTTACTATTTTTTTCAGTCTTATACACGCTAACTATTTTTTCAATCTACGTATATACCCTGAACTTTTATTTCGGTTCTGTCCCGGATAAGCAAGTAGCCTGTATTTCTTATATTAACGCATAAATAAACAGGCTCTTACATGATAGTTCATACATAATCCTGAAAAAAGTATTGTGAATTGAGTAAGAATCATTAAAAGTTTTGCTTTAACCACCAGACATACTCCCTCTTATTATGACCAGAATCATACACTTATTATCTGCCGTCCTGCTCTTCTCAATAGCAGTTAATGCACAATCAATCAATACATTAAGCAGTTCAGAAAAGAAAGACGGATGGATTTTACTTTTTAACGGAAAAGACAAAAACGGATGGCATTCTTACGGAAAAAAAGAAACGGGTTCTGCCTGGATTATTGACGGGAATGCCCTGAAACTTAACGTTCCCAACCGCGCAGGCAACAAAGCGGTTAATGGGGGTGATATCGTAACGGATGCTGTTTTTTCCGGCAATTTTGAATTTAAAGCTGATTGGAAAGTCAGCAGACTGGCCAATAGCGGAATCTTTTTTTTCGTTACAGAAAATGCTGATAATGTAAATATGCATGATACAGGTCTTGAGTTACAAGTCCTCGATGACGCTATCTATGAAGGGGCCAAAGAGAACACACACAGGGCCGGTGATTTTTTTGGTGTTGCAAATGCCCGGCTCAGAGAAGTGAATCCGGCCGGTGAGTGGAATCAGGTACATGTGGTTTTGCAAAACAATAAGCTGACCGTAAAAATGAACGGCTTTACTATTCAGGAACATGACCTCAGCAGCGACGACTGGAAGAACCGGATTGCCAATAGCGGTCTGAAAAATGCGCCTATCAGTAAACGGCAATTTAAGGGCCGGATCGGGCTTCAGGACTGGGGCAGCACAGTATGGTATCGTAATATAAAACTGCGCCCGCTTTAACATTATTTGTTTAAGAATACGTAAACATTTTAACTGTTTTGTTAAACACTTTGTTTTGTTTTCCGGCATATGTTACCGGGTTTATTTTTCAGTTTGCGTATTTTGACTCATGCCTGCGTGTGCCTGATTAACAGACATTTTCCTTTTCCGGTGTTTAAGATGTACAAAAAGTAGCGATATAGATGTGTATCTTTGTCAGACCAGATACTGGTATGACAATTTTAATCGTGATTCTGTGAGCCTTCCCACCGATCATATCCGACTACTATTTGGTCTGAAGCTTCGTCAGCTGCGTATCGACAAAGGCATTTCCGTCAGCGAACTGGCGCAAAAAGCCGGCTTGTCGATCTCCTATATTACTGAAATTGAGAAAGGACGTAAATATCCGAAAGCGGATAAAATAGCGGCCCTTGCGAATGCCATGCAGGTCGATTATGACAGCATGGTTTCGCTGAAACTCAGCAAAAAACTCGAACCGATCTCCGACTTGCTGAAGTCGAAGTTTCTGACCGAAATACCGCTGGAGCTGTTCGGCATCGATCCGGCCGACTTACTGGAGCTTCTGGCCGAAGCACCCGCTAAAGTCAGTGCCATGATCCGTACATTCATGGACATTGCCCTCAGCTATAACATGAGTGTTGAGCGACTGTATTTAGCGATGCTGCGTTCGTACCAGGAACTGCACGATAACCATTTCGAAGATATGGAGTCTGATGCTGACCGGTTCCTGGCCGAGTTCGACGCGGCTGGCACCGGCATCTCGGAAGCCCTGTTAATCAACCTGCTTAAGACACGATACGAAGTTAAGATTCAGACATTTAATCCGTCAGCCTTACCTGAACTGGCATCACTTCGTTCGGTATACCGCCCCGAGACGAAAACGCTCCATATGAACGAAAACCTCTCGGTTGAGCAGCGGTTGTTTGTTCTCGCGCGTGAAATTGGTTTCCTCTATCTGGGATTGAAAAACCGTCCGCAGACCTATTCGTATGTAGAGGCAGATTCGTTCGAACAGATCCTGAACAATTATAAGGCATCCTATTTCGCGGGGGCCATTCTGATCCGGCGCGACAAGCTCGTCCGGCGCCTGAACGAGCTGTTTTCCAGTACGGTCTGGAATGAAGATAACCTGCTGACAATCATCAAGGATTTCCGCTCGACTCCAGAGCGTTTCTTTTACCGGCTCAGCAATGTACTGCCCAAATATTTCGGGATTGATCAGCTGTTTTTCTACCGCTTTAATCATACCGCCGGACAAACAAATTTTCACCTGACGAAGGAAATGCACCTGTCACGAACGAAGGGGCCGCGCGGCATTGTCGACGGGCATTTCTGCCGCCGCTGGGTAGCACTCACGATTCTGGAAGAGCTGTCGGCCGTTCAGGAACAAAAGCAATTCGACGGGGCGCTTTGCCGGGCGCAGGTGTCAACATACGCCGATTCGGGGCAGGCCTATCTGATTATCTCGGTGGCTCATCCTTACCAGTTGCGGTTACAGCCGGGAGCGGCCCGCCAGAACATGAGCGTTTCGATGTGTTTTGCGGTAAATGATACCTTGCGGTCGAAAGTCAATTTTCTGAATGACCCCAACCTGTCGCATCGTGAGGTGAATGAAGCCTGCGAGCGGTGCGGCATTTTTGATTGCCGCGAGCGGGTCGCGGCACCCGTTATTTTACAGAAGAAACGCCGGATGGAAGCTATGAAACAAGTGGTGGCGAAGTTAGGCTAGTATTTGTCCGGATGTAAGGCCAAAGGCTTTCGGCCAGTTCCGTAATGCCGGAGACGTCGTGTTCGTATTCTTCCGGAACCACCATCTCCCGCCACTTTTTAACGGCACCGATGAGCAGTTTCCGGTCTTCGAGTAAGCCAATAAGCTCCTTTTCAAGCTCATCCAGCTGTTTTGCCGGTATATGCAGTTTCAGCAGTTCGTTTCGTAATGCCTTTTTCTGTTCGGGCGAATGAATGGCATAACCGGCAAACAGTTCAGCCCCGAACCCGTGCCGGCAAGACTCCTTGAGGTATTCCTTAATCCGGAGAATCTGCTCCCTGAACTGATACAGCTGATGCGGATGTTGCAACGTCCGTTTCTTGTGTATTTCCTTTTTGAATTGCCCCCGCAACTGGTTCATCAGAAAACAGGCAGCGTAAAAACTTACGCGGCGGCATTCGTCCTTCCGTGGCCGGAAAGCCCGGTTAGGCGTACGGGGCAGGCGGATCAGGCGATACATCTGTCCCATCAGGAAACTAAGCCCTCCCAGAAGTTTCCTGTCATAATGGTCAAAATCAAACTCATTATTGTCCGGATGCCCTTCATCCAGATGACGCACAAACTCCTCCTGTACCATGCTAATGTCCAGTTGCCGGTACTCGGCATCATCGGCACGGTGCAGAATAACGGCCATCGCTTCGGTACGGCGGTTATCCAGCCGCGCCATCACCCCGAACAAGTGCTGAATATCGCTCCGGCGTCTGATTTTTGATGAAGCAAAGTTCAACGAAAACAGCATGGTTCCCAGGGCAGAGTTGCCTTCGCCGGGCTCCAGCTGGATCTGAAGATAGCTCATTTGCCGGTGTAATTCCGCGCGGCCGCTGAAATGTTCATTCGCCCGGGCAAACGTCAGCTGCCCGTCAGCCTGAATGTGCAGCACATACCGGTAGATTTTATACATATCTTCTTCGCCCTGCCGGTCACAGACATAACAATCGTAATATCCCTTAAACCGGGCAATTCCCTGCTCGTTCAATGGATCGTCGGTATCAACAACGATATCTTTCAGAAAACTATCCGTCAATGAACGGTTCAGTTCTGCTTCGTGATTACCGGTCAGAAAGCGGTAATAATCAGCAAAATAGCCATTACGGTGAAAGTCCCTTACCGGCAATGTGCCCACAACCGCCTTCGGGTTTTCTTCCAGAATCAACCGACCGGTCGTCGGAACCGATAATCCCTTGTTTAGCCCGGAATAGATACCCAGCAGGCACTTCCGCTGATTAAGCCGTTCGGGTCTGGTATACAGCAGATACCGTATCCGGTAGGCCTGAATCCCGGGCAGATAGTCAAGTTCCAGCCACAGTACATCTTCAGTATACCGCACAACCCCGGTCATCACGCTGACATTGTCGGGGTCACCATACAGGCATACCACCTCACCGGATGGCCGGATATCGATAGTGTTACAGATAATCTGATGTTTTCCACGCTCCGGATGCACAAAATACGTCTGGTAGATTCCGGTCAGGTTCTGTAGCCGGCGGACATCCCGCGCGCCGGGCAGTTCGGCCAGTGACTGAAACTCGCCCGGGGCCACATCCAGCCGCTGGTGTGTCAGAAAGTACTGAATTTCAACGGGTGGCTGCTTTGCTTCCTGTTTATAGGCATCCAGTTCAAGCATTGCCTCGGCATGGGTCTCATACCGCACCAGTACGACAACACCGGCCATGGCATCACCGGTCCGCCGCTGGCTACCACTGGCGATACCGAGTATAATCAGTTGCTGGTCATGAAAGGTGTTCAGCGATAACTGCAGGAAATTTGGCACGCGCGCTGCCTCGGACCCCTCTGCGGCTTCCTGCCCGTTGCGCATCCGGATATGTACCTGGTTGTTTGATAGCTGGCTTTCCGTTGCCGTAAACACATCATCTTCATAGGGTAAATCACTGAAAATCAATCTTGCTGACTCCCAGTCATTGCCTTCCCGTGTCAATAGTCCGTAGCTGATGGCTTCCTGTGTATCCTGTTGCCGCCAGAAATAAAGCAGGTAATACCGCCTTCCGTCTTTAGGCAGCTCGCAGCGGTGAATAATATCGTCGCCGTTGTAAAACAGCAGCATGCCCCGCTCCGAGCGAATGTCAAACCGGCACAAGGCCGCATAATGGCTGATAAAATAAAGGGCCAGTGTGATCTGTTTAGGCCGGATATACTTCCGGTCCGGCTGGGGATCGCCCTTAATCCGGATTACCTCATTCAGATATGTAGTTGAGAAACCGTCATGTACGTAATCCGGTGTCGCCAGATTATCACGGATTATTGTCCAGCTGTCACGCTTGTTTGTCTGCGGATTCCGCGACGCTTCCTGAAAAATCCGCAGCCCCTCGGCAAACTGAAAACGCAGTGTATGAAGATTATATACCTCACTGGATTCATCCGGAAGTAAGCAGTTTTCCAACAGTTTCCGTACACGTATCAAGCGCTCCTCCAAAGTTTCTCCGGTCAAACTTTGCTCTGTTTTTTTCGACGGCTTCAGTGTCTTTGGATTAGCAGAAAAAGGCATACAATAATGCTGAAAGGAATTACTGTCTTTAGGGAAAAAGCAAGTTAGGGATTATTGGAAGTTTTTGGAAAAAATTAAGCTAATGAGACCCTGTAAACTTGCATAAGAATTCGGAATGACAGTAACAAAAACAGACAACAATATATGCCCGCCATGAACTGATATAAAACCATAAAACAAATAAATAACCATGAAAAAATTACTCGTACTCCTGTTTTTAGTTGCTGCTGCTTCTGCTTGCGAACAAACACAAACCTCTGTTGATCCGGTCACTAATGAAGCCAGCGGTGATACCAGTCATATCGGCGGCGGACGTCCCCGCTAATCCCTTTTTTTTCACAATATAAACTCATTTCAACGCAATAACCCCATGAAAAAAATATTCGTACTCCTGCTTCTGGTTGCAGCTACTGTTTCAGCCTGCGAACAAACACAAACCTCTGTTGACCCGGTAACCAACGAAGCCAGCGGTGACACCAGTCATATCGGCGGCGGACGTCCCCGCTAATCTCCTGTCAATCAAACCACAAACTTTTTTTTAAACAAATATAACCATGAAAAAGACATTCGTATTCCTGCTTCTGATTGCTGCTACTGTTTCAGCCTGCGAACAAACACAAACCTCTGTTGACCCGGTAACCAATGAAGCCAGCGGTGATACCAGTCATATCGGCGGCGGACGTCCTCGCTAATCTCCTGTCAATCAAACTACAAACTTTTTTTAAACAAATATAACCATGAAAAAGACATTCGTATTCCTGCTTCTGATTGCTGCTACTGTTTCAGCCTGCGAACAAACACAAACCTCTGTTGATCCGGTCACTGTAGAGTCGCCCGGAGATACCAGCCATATAGGCGGCGGACGCCCTCGTTAATCCCTTTTCCGGGTACATAACTAAACACATAAACACAAAAAAATCATGAAAAAATTTCTCGTACTCCTCTTCCTGGTTGCTGCTGCTACAGCGTGCGAACAAACACAAACCTCTGTTGATCCGGTCACTGTAGAATCGCCCGGAGATACCAGCCATATAGGCGGCGGACGCCCTCGTTAATACATGTATTTCACAGATTTAAAGCTAGTTAAAACGCATCAAACCACATGAAAAAAGTACTCATCCTCATGCTCCTTGTCGCTGCTGCCTCAGCCTGCGAACAAAACCAGTCTCAACCTGAACCCCTCACTGTTGAAGTTGCCGGCGATACCAGCCATATCGGCGGCGGACGCCCTCGTTAATCCCCTGAAAGTATGTACACCAAAGATTACCGTATTACTGCAAATAAGCCATAACTTTGTTATGACGGTTATGGCTTATTTGTTAGGTGAGTGTTGGTCGAGTGTGTATGACTGCTTTTATTAAAAAAATATCTCTGCTCCTGTTATGTAGTTTGATTTTATGCATCTGCCGCGCAGAATCGCCGGAGTGCAGACAAATTAGACTAGCTATCAGCAGTGCCTCGAAGCTTTACATTAAACAGCAATATGCGGAGAATTTAAAGGTTAACCATCAGCTGCTTACACAGGCAGAGAGGATTCAGGCGTATGATTTGTGCGTACTGATTTGTACAAATATTGCGGCCACCTATACAGATATGGCCCAGTATAACAACTCGCTGGAAATGACCAGGCGCTCGTGGCACTATTATCAGCTGATGCCCAACAAAACGGCAGCCGCGCGTTTTGGTATCCTGTCTGCTTTCGGCATTTATCATCAATCCGGCTGGCAGCTCGATTCAGCCCAGCATTATTTTAAACAAAGTGCTGAATTACTCGAAAAGCAACGCACCCTTTACAAGGAAATACCTATTTATGTTCAGGATTATTATATTAATTATGCTTACTTAAATTACCAGATGATGGCTTACGCAGAAGCCATAAATTTAAGCAAGCAGGCACTGCAAATCGTTCCGAAAGTTTCCGTAAATAATTTACAAATTGCCGGGCTGCACAATACGCTCGGAAAATGCTACCGGGAAATAAAAAACTTTGCCGTTGCGGACTCCTTTTTCCTCAAGGCTATTGAGGTCTATAAAGGGTATCCTCTTTATCAGGCGATTGTTTATTGTAATCTGGCCGAGGGCCAGTTACGGCAGCAGCAAATGGGTCCGGCAGAAGTGAGTATTGATAGAGCCAGACAGCTTTATGACCTGTCACGGCAACAGTCCGGCGGACCACCGGACATGGATCTGGAAGTCCGGCTGCTCGAAAACGCCTCCGAACTCTACTGGCAGAAAAAACAATTGCCGGCCGCACTGGCAGCCGGCAAACAGCTGATTACCTTTTCGAAAAAATTAAACCCGGCCCTCTCGCATCAGCGTGTTGAAGCCTACTGCCGGTTAAGTGAAATTTATAAGCGGCAAAAACTCTGGGCCGACGCCGAACGTATGGCAGCCCTGGCAATCCGCGAAGCGTATGGTCTCAAGAATTCAGACCAGTCTGGCCTAACTCCTTACCTGCCCCAGGCCTATCTGAAAGCCTTACTCAATGAGGCTCATCTGCTGCTGGCCATGCCGATGCAGGACAAATTCCTGCGGTTTGAAAACAGTAAAACGGCCTTATCCAACTACGAAAATGCCATTCGTATCACAGCCTCGCTACGCCGGTCAACCTCACTATCCGAATCAAAGAATTTTCTGAGCACCTTTACGGCCGAGCTTCTGGAACCGGCCTTCATGCTCTGTTATGAGCTTTCACAGCAGGCGCCCCAACCTGAAGAATATTGCCAGCGCGCGCTTGATCTGCTGGAATTATCACGGAATGCGTTGCTGACC
>NZ_CAMFHL010000006.1 GCF_945952095.1 uncultured Arsenicibacter sp.
CCAATACGCTGGTGGTCAGCTCGGCGGGTACGTATTCGGTGACGGTCAGCAACGCGAATGGCTGCACGGTTGTCAGCAATAGTGTGACAATCAGCCAGAATACGGCCATCACGGGGTTTGCCGTCAGCTCGGCCAGTGCCTGTCAGGGACAGGTTGTAACACTGATGGCAAGTAATTGTCCGGGCGGAACCGTACGCTGGTCGACAGGGAGTACCGGAACGGCATTGAACCTGACAGTTGGCAGCAGCACCTCGGTGATTACAGCAACCTGTACCATAGGTAGTTGCAGCACAACGGCCAGCGGCAGTGTGGTAGTTGGCGGATTGCAGCCGCCCCCGGCACAGATCCTGAGTCTGCGGGCTGATGAGTCGGGTTGTCCGGTGCAACTGACCGGACAGGGCGTGGGTACGTCATTTGTATTCACCGGCCCGGGCAGCAATTTGCCGGTAGCGTATGTCTTCAGCAACATATTCCGTCTCGGCGGTACCTACGACCTGAAGGTGACGGGGGTAATGAAGCCGGGTGTCTACACGCTGACAGCAACCTATCGCAACGAATGTGGCACCAGTGCACCGGTCAGCCGGTCGGTGACGGTCGGGCGCAGCTGCCCGTAAGCGATGCTATTTCTTAGTTTGGCCTGTTGCGGCGAGCAAAGGCTTCCGGCCCTGTTTTCCCGTTCGCGTAATTGCGGGCAGGAAAACAGGGTAACTTCGGAATAACCATTAACTTTATCAGGTTATCGTGGTATCTGACACCTGTAATCTGAGAAACTATGCGCCTGCCTCTACGCTGCACCACTATCCGCCTGCTTGCTGTTCTGACCATTCCGGCACTGAATCTGCTGTTTGCTTCCGTCAACAAGCTTTATGCCGTTGCGTATTATGTGGCGAAAAACGGTTCAAACGCCAATACCGGAACGGCGATAACCGCGCCTCTCTTAACCGTTCAGGCTGCCTTAGACAAGGCCTTGCCCGGCGACACGCTGTTTGTCAGAAACGGGACATATACCGAAAAGCTGGTCTGGAAAACCTCCGGCCTGGCCGGACAGCCCATTGTGCTGATGAATTATACTGCGGAAAGTCCCGTCATCGACGGCACCGGTACGGGAAGCGGCGCGTTATTGACCGTGTTCAATAAAAGCTATCTCGAAGTGGCCGGGATCATTTTCCGGAATAATTATTTTCAGGAAGCCAAAGGTATACACGTCTATGGCGAGGGCAGAAACGTAACCATCAGAAATTGTACGGTCAGGAATATTGGCTGGACAACGGTTCCTGATGCCTCTCCGTTCAGCGTAAGCCCCAACGGTCAGGCACACGGAATTCTGATAAACGGCCGGACCGCTACCGGCTACCGTGCGGTAAACGTCATCAATACAGTACTTTACGATCTGATAACCGGTAACAGCGAAGCCTTGACGCTGGTCGGGAATATTGATGGCTTTCTGATTGATAAATGCACGGTTTATAACACGAAGAACATTGGTATTGTGGCTGCCGGATACTATGCCTGGGCTGTTGACGCCGGTGTTCCGGAAGCAGTGAATCAGGCCAGAAATGGTCAGATTTCCGGTTGTATCGTGTATAATAACCGTCGCTTCTCAAATGACTATGCACCGGCAGGGATTTATATCGACGGGGGAAAAAATATCAGCATTACGGGGAATAAAAGTTACCGGAACGGAAATGGTATGTCGGTCGGCTGCGAAACCGCATCAAAAGAAACAAGGGGCATTGTGCTGATGAATAATGCGGTTTATGATAACGACAATCATGGGATTGTCTTTGGCAGTAATCAGGCTTCATCACGCGTCAGGGCATCGTACATGATCAATAATACCGTTATGGCTGACGGTACGTTCGGGCAGTTCCGGTCGGAAATAACGTTGCAGAATGCAGACAGCTGCCTGATTGTCAATAATATCATTATACCCCGTTCAAACGCACATTACGGGGTATCGGTCTTCGGGTACACAACAACCCGGCTTGTTGTCAATAATAATCTGGTATACAGGTATTCCGGTTCGGCCGCTGATGTATACGTTCCGGGAAGTCCGGCTCAGTTTACGCCGTCAAATACACTGACGGCCAACCCGGTATTTCAGGATACCGCACGGGCTACCCTCAACCTTGGCTTGCAGAAGACGTCGCCCGCGATCAATGCGGGAGTGTCTGCCATCCCGTTCGGAACCGATACCGATATAACCGGCGGATACAGGACAGTGAACGGCATCGTCGATCTGGGTGCCTATGAACGGCAGGATGGCGGTTGTCCGGCAGAGTATGTCATTGATGCCGGCAAGGTATTGAGCGGTAAATTTGTAGCTGCTCAGCGGCTGATCGTGTCAACCATACCGGCGTTGTGGACAGCGCCCGTCATTTTATCAGCACCCAGCGTGAGCATCAATGCAACGCTGCGGGCGAGAAATAGTATTAAACTGGATCAGGCCGGTTGCCGGTAAGCCTGCCTGTCAGCATGTAGCTTGTGCACATACTGACACGCAGGCCTCTGTTGGGCGTAGCCGGGCGGCCCGCTACTCGCTCCGTAAGGACCTGACCGGATTCATCAGCATAGTAAATCAAAGCCCAATACCCATAATTGCCCCTAATGGCAGTAAAAAGACTGTTTTTGAGCAGTAAAAGCCAGAAAACGCCATCCGAAAGCTGATATGAACTTTTTACGAACCTGTAGGTTATATGTCCTGTTAAAGCGCTTTCGTGCCTCTTCATAATGAGCGAAATACTGAGAAAACAACTGGAAAAAATCACCCCGGTAACGGATTCCGAATTTGACTATATACTGTCGCATTTCACCAGTAAAAAATTAAAAAAACACCAGTTCCTTGTGCAGGAAGATGACCTGGTACCGAATGATTTTTTTGTGGTACATGGACTGCTCAAAGCCTGTTTTGTGAATCAGGACGGGAAAGAACACATCCTGCAGTTTGCCGCGGAAGACTGGTGGATTACTGATTATCAGGCCTATTTTAATCAAACGAAAGCTACTTTAACGATTGATTGTATTGAGCCTACCGAGGTGCTTTGTCTGTCGCTTTATAACCGGGAAAAGCTGTGCGCAGATATGCATAAGATCGAGCATTTCTTCAGGAAAAAATCAAATGCCGGCTACGTAGCCTTACAGCGCAGGATTTTGTCGCTGTTAAACAGCAGCGCAAAAGAGCGTTATGACCAGTTTCTGCAACAATACCCGACCCTATTCCAGCGAATGCCCAAAACGTTAATTGCTGCTTACCTGGGGGTTTCCAGAGAAACGCTCAGCCGGCTTTCTGCTTAGTGTGACATACATCACACCAAATTTGTGATCTGCTTCCTGTGCCGGCAGCGCTGATGTGCGGACCTTTGTCGTGTCAAAATCAAACACAGATGACGATACGCAAAGCATTTAAGCGCGTTTTTACCGGAATGATGGTTATGGCAGGTTGCACCATTTTTTCCGGACTGAATCAAGCGGCCGCACAAGTTAACGCAATAAAGAAAATGAATAAGAAAGTTTTATTTGTGGTTACGAGCCACGATAAATTAGGTGAAACCGGAGAGCCGACAGGCTATTATCTGGGAGAAGTAACGCATCCATGGCATGTACTGAGCGAGGCCAGATATGAGATTGATTTTGTAAGCCCTAAAGGGGGAAATCCGCCTTACTACGGGGCTAATGCTGACGATCCGGTCAACCAGAAGTTCCTTGCAGATAAAAAATATCAGGCGAAGATGCAGCATACCCTGACGCCGTCGGAAGTGAATCCTGCGGAGTATGCAGCTATTTTGTATGCAGGTGGCCACGGTACGATGTGGGATTTTGCCGACAATACAGCGCTTGCGGCTATTGCACAGGCCATTTATGAAAATAACGGTATCGTCAGTGCCGTTTGCCACGGACCAGCCGGGCTGGTAAATATCAAACTGAACAACGGCAGGTATCTGGTTGACGGCAAAAAAATAAATGCCTTCACAAACGAAGAGGAAATTGCGATAAAGCTGGACAAAGTGGTTCCGTTCAGTTTAGAGTCAACACTGATTGAACGCGGGGCAAAATTTGAAAAATCCGGTTTATGGCAACCGCATGTAACCGTCGATCAGCGCGTTGTGACGGGACAAAATCCGCAATCGGCACACGGCGTTGGCGAGGCTGTTCTGGCAGAACTGAAAAAGCTTTAGTAAAGGGAAGTAGCGAAAAGGCTGTCTGAGCATATCGGGCAGCCTTTTCGTCGTTTGAAGAGGCACGTATCCATGTGCGGCGATCAACAGGCGTTTATGAATGGGCTTATTCCGTTTATTCGTAATGCTGATTCAGGACGTTTTTGAACGCATTGGTTAGCCTGGTACCAACAACACAAGTTTCGCGCCGGAGCAGGTAAACTGTATAGTTCCTGGCTGGCCGGGTAAATGCGTATACCGGTTAATCCTCTGCGATAAAGTAGTGTATTGTTTTGCCGTCAGACCAACCAGCCAAATGGTTGTGTGTCAGAAAAATAAACCGGTTTTTGCCGGTCATCTCCAGCGAAATCAACTGTAGCGCAACAGGCCTGGCCGCTGCATTCGCTGTCTGCTTCCGGGCCCGCTCAGGCATCAGATTTTCCCAGCCGTCAAGCGTGGACAGGTCTTTATTCGTTTGGCTGCGAAAAAGGCCGTGGGACGTATAAAAATAAAGCTGGTTAGTAAATGGATTGAAGGACGCGGCCTCAATCCCTTCCCCCTGTATGCGTATCTGACTACGCCGCGGACCTGTGGGGTCGCTCCAGTAGGGTTGACTACTGAAGAGTGTGGACAGCTTTAACTGATCTGCTTTAATAATGGTGCTGCCGGTTTCCATATGGTCCTTGCGGGTGATTATGTATACAGACGAGTCATTGCCGGTAAATTGCTTTATCGACATAAGCTCAAGGTTAACATCGATAAGCGAAAGCGTTGAGAAGGTCCGGGTGGGTGTCTGAAACGCAAACAGGTTACCGCCCCACTCGCCATAATCAAAGCCGATCCAGATAACATCCTGCTTATCAATATAAAAGCAGTTGATGCCAAACCATTTGTCGCGCAAGGTAATCTGTCTGTTTATGGAGTGTGTATCGAAATAAACCTGCTTTGATGCCACATCCTGAATGCCTTTTTCGGTAATTGTAAAGCAACCACCCCGGCTATCCACGACAACGCCCAAAGGAGGAAGGTCATACGTTCCGATTAGCTCCCAGACCCGGCGGACCGGTATGTACCGCTTTATTTCCTTTCGTTTGTTAGCGGTAACCGGATTTCCGTAACTGTCTTTTGTCAACAGGATAATGTCCGTGTCTGTGAGGGCAGGCGTGTTGATTACTTTCCCGTTCCGGCTCTCAAAGACAATGATGCTGCCGGTTTCGGTTAAAGCCCAGACGGTATTGCCAACAGGCAGTATATGGTTGAACCGGGTGCTGCCGCATGCCGCAAACGACACAAAAAGAACGGACAGAAGCAGGCAGAAGACAGATTTCATAAGGTGCATGTAATGTCGTTTTATTCCCCTGCCGCGCTGCCGCGGATACGGATACCGCCTGCGGGTTTATCGGGTGCAGGTTTGGGTGTTTTTCGTTCGTCGTCTGTCAGGGTCCAGATACTCAGGCAGGCCGTATCTGCCGGTACACCTTCCCGTCCGGTGCTTAGGAGCATCTCAGCTTTCCGGATAGCCGCCTTTGAGATGCGTACCGAATCCGGTACCATAACGCCGTTGAGCATGTACACGACGGTCTGCACCGTAGCCGGTAGCGTTTTCTTCGCTCGGTATTCGCGGGGTGTGATCACATCGAACTGCTGATCGGCTCCGATAAGGATGCAGCCATGATCGGCCAGAGGACCGAGCTGTTGAAGCGTAGCCTTATCTTTAACGACATTGACGGACGTAACAAAATCAGGATTGATTTCAGTCACCTTGACAATGATGCCGTTTGCCAGACAAAGCGGTGTGTCCGACCGGTTGATTTGGGTGGAGTCCAGCCACGGGTTGTTGCGTTGGGCCAGTACGGCAAATGGCAGGGAAAACAGCAGGCTGACGGTCAGGATCAGGTGTTTCATGGATTTGTGGGATAAATTAATGGACAGGGCTAAATGTAGGCAAAATACAGTAGTTTACAAGCGCCGTTGAGTTAATCTGTGATCCTTGTCCGGGTAAAAAAATGCAGCGGCAGATAAAACTTCATGCCGGTTTGCTGCTGTAGGTCGAGCAGTCCGTTGATGGTTTCGACAGTGCTCAGGCCAAGGGCTTGCCGGAGCTGATTGGCCTCGTTGAGCTCCTGACTGGTTAATTTGTCGGCCAGAAAAGCCGTGTGTTTACCGGTGTGGCCGCTTTTGATGGCTACGTACCACTCGTCAATTTTGGCATAGGCATAGGGCGACATCTGTCCGGACATCACGGCCTGCCACAAATAAGGCTTGAGGGCAGAGTAGAGGGTATCCTGTTGCGCGTGGGCCTGGCTGATGGAGTTATGGTGGCTCAGGATAACAGACGCCCACAGGTCGGTGCCGATTCGTTGCTCGCCCGGATAGCCAACGGTCAGCATGATGTTTCTCAACGCGGCGAGCTGACGCTGGCTGTGGGGCGCAAATCGTTTTATGGCATAACGTTCCTGTGCTTTCGGGCCAACGGTCAATAACGCGCCCAGGGCTTTGCGCTGGTCTTTGCCAAACATCTTCCGGACCTTTTCCCGGACCGGAAGGTTGAGTTTTGCGGTGTATGCCGCCCGTAGTGCGGGATAATCGTCCCGGAGCTGCTTCCACTGCGGATCGGCGGTTAACGGTTTCAGAAAGGCATTACGCGTAACTGACTTCCACGTCCAGCCACCGGCAATACCTTTTCTAAGGTAGGTAAACGCCTTGTCGCGCTGACCGGTTTGCAGGGCCAGTTGAGTGGCTACCTGATAATCCCGCAGGAAACTAAAGCTGTACCGGCTGAATACGGTTTCGTACCGGGTCAGCGCCTGATCATACTGCCGGTTAACGATAGCTTCCTGTGCCCCGGCAATCTGCTGATGGTAAAAGCGGTAATCCTGTAAGGTATCTTGATGGTGCCCGGCATGGAATTGCCCGGCATGGAGTTGCCCGGCAAATCCGGGATACGTCAGAAGCAGGCAAAGGAGTAAACGGAAGAGGTGCATGAGCAAGGTAGTTGTTGTTTATTGCTCACCAAGTTAAGGGCATGCATCGCCTGTTGACACTCCGTTAAGATACTTTAACGGAGCAGCCTCCCCCTCTTTCATCGCGCGACAATCACTCGTTCGCTCTCCCGCTCGTTCACTCTTTAATCCAGCTCAGGTTGAACTGATAATGCAGGCTGCTGCTGAGAAGGTGAATGATGTTGTCGGGTGTCTGCGTGATGGCCAGGTAACCCTTCGGCTCGGCGTGCGTCCGGTCGGTCTGAAAGGCACCCGTCCAGGCCCCGCCGTTGAGATAGCGTTCCTTGCCGTCGATCAGCAGCTTTTTAACCGGCCAGGTCTTTCCCTCGTCGAACGATAAGGCTGCATACATGCCGTAACCTTTAAACACAGAGCCGTCGCGTTTGCGGAAATACATGCCGGCTTTTGCGCCGTCGCGTTCGTCGGGGTGGTGGGTGAAGGATACCGCCAGCAGTGGCCCTTCGTTGAGGCGGATGAGGGCCAGCCGCTGCCCGCTCCAGACCGGCGGCAGTTCGGAGGCGGCATATGTCCAGGTGTTACCCATGTCGCCCGAGATACTGACCGGCATGCGCAGGCCCACACTGTCGGGGCCGGGAATGTCGTCTTTGCGGCCCAGCGCCAGCAGCCGGCCATCGCTCAGCTGCACCACTCCGGCATGAATGCCGGCAATGAGCGCGCCCGAACCGCCCGCCGTAAACGCCGGTGCCGGTTGTCCTGCCGAGGGCATGGTCCACGTCTTGCCGCCGTCTTTGCTGAGGTGAATGGCCGTCCCGCCTGTTGGGCCTGGCTCGGCGTCGGCAGCCTGCACCAGCCAGCCTTCTTTGGTTTTAAACATACCGGCAATCACCTGATGGCGTTTGGTGTGCTCCGGACTCACCAGCACCGGTGCCGACCAGGTGGCGCCGTTATCGCGGCTGGTCCGCAGCGCCATGGCCAGATTCTGCCAGTCGCCGTCGGTTTCCACGCCGTTCATGTGGTAAAGCGTCCCCGCGCCGTCGTGGAACAGCGACGAGCCGGTCATGTTGCGGTCGGGAACCTTGAAAAACTCCGACGGCTGATCCCATGCCGTCGCTCCTCTGCGCAACCGGCTGCCGAGAACGGTCATTTCGCGCCCCGATTCGGCATCGGTCGAAAACCAGATTGTCAGCAGATCGCCGTTGGGACACCAGGTGATGGCCGGCTGATGGTTGTGGCTGTAGAACGGTATATTATCCTGGCAGTCGGGTTTGCGGACGTACCGCTGCGGCTCGCGGAAAACCGGCTGGTTGGCCGGAACGGGCTTCCAGAGCTGCTTTTGCTGCGAAACACCCTGAAAAACGGCAGTGGCAGGCAGAACCGGCAAGGGTTTGGCCGTCACCGGCGGGGCCTGTACCACGCGGAAGCCGGTCAGCCAGCTTTTATCTTCGGGCAACATCGCCATCCGGTTGGCCGACCGCAGGAACGTCACCGGTGTGCCGTGGCTGCCGCCGCGCGTGATGCGGTAGAGTCCGCCTGCGCGTCCGGCCGGGTCGGTTTGCTCGCCGGGCACATAGGGGCCGTACCAGTCCTGGCACCATTCCTCCACGTTGCCGTGCATATCGTGCAGTCCCCACGGGTTGGCCGGTGTCTGACCAGTTTTCAGCGAAACCACTACCGCATCGCGGTCGGTCTGCTGGCTTTTCTGATACACCGCAGGCAGGCCGTTGCCGGTCGAAAAGTCGCTGATGGTGCCGGCGCGGCAGGCATATTCCCATTCGGCTTCGGTGGGCAGGCGGTAGGGCTTACCTTCTTTTTTGGAAAGCCATGCACAGAATGCCGTGGCGTCGTTATAAGAGACAAAAATCACCGCCTCGTCATCGTCTTTCGAAAAGCCGTATTTACCCCGTAGCGCCTTGTGGGCCGGATCAAAGGCTTCATACTGCCGGTTGGTGACCTCGGTGGCCCCCATCAGCAGCGGCCGGCTGATGCGGACGCGGTGCACGGGCGACTCGTCGGCGTCTTTACCCTCCCGCTCCGAACCCATGTAAAAGGTACCGGCGGGCAGCGGAACCAGCGACATGCCGATTGAATTAGTTTGCTGGCCAAAGCCGGTCTGAACCAAACCGGATGTGCAGAGGAAGAGCGTCAGAAAGCAGTGTTTTATCATCGCTGAAAAAGAAAACCGGCGGCTGAAATCCGGATTGTTGCATGACGATGCGGTCGGGCAGGGATCAGGGACTGAACCTTGTATCAATTGTACATAATCCGGAAAATAAAATCGCCCGGAACCGCCCACAATCGCAAAGATTTGCTTTGTTTTGTCGATTAATCCGGCAAAGATGGGACAGGAGGCGGAGAAAAGTAAGCGGAAAAATGTCAAATTAACACGTAAATGCCTTTTATCGGTAAATCACTAATTCGCTCAATAAATAAATTGACATACATGGTAAACGTAAAGCGCTGGTTTTCATATAGCAGTGCCCTTGTTTGTTGCCTGAGTGGCTGGTCTGCCCTGGGGCAGGGTGTCGATGAGTCGCTGAGCCCGGTTCCCTCGGGTTCGTTCTCGTCATTACCTGCGGGATGGTCGCAGGCAGGGTCTGTTCTGATGTCGCCGTATCAGGCCGACGTAAAGACCAAATCGGGAAGCGGAATAATTGTCGGGAAGCCGGGTGCACCGGTTACCCTGCTGTCGAATGCGAAGGATGTCCGGCTGGTGCTGGACGTAATGTTGTCGCCGGGAGCTGATGGCGTGCTGATGCTGGGCAACACCGGTATCCGGGTGGCCGACAGCTGGACGAAGCCGGGTGTGAACGGCAATACGTTCGGGACGGTCATGGGCACACCGGTCGATTTACCGGCGCAGAATGCCTGTGAAGCACCGGGCATCTGGCAACGGCTGGAGGTAACGCTGCAAAGCGGGAAGCCGGGCAGCGCGGTGCTGGATAAGGTAACGCTGAACGGTATTCTGATTCATGAAAACGTGGTCGTGTCCGGCGCGCAGGGTGCTTCGGCGGGTACGGTAACCCTCAACGTAACCGGCGGCACGATTGCGGTCCGGCCGGTGGGCTACCAGCTGATTTCGGACCGTAAGGTGGCTAAGCTGTCGAATGTGCGGTATAAGCTGTATGAAGCGAAAACTGAAACCAAGTCGATGAGCGAGCTGGCAAACCTGAAGCTGGTGAAAGAAGACACGGTATCGACCGTAACGTATGAGGTGTCGTATGGTCAGCCGCGCTGGCACGGCATCGTGTTTACGGGTAATCTGGAAGTGGAAAAAGCGGGTGTGTATACTTTGGCGCTGCAAAACGGCGGGTATGCCGGTCTGGAAATCGACGGCAAGGAAATCGTGCCGAACACCTACCTTGATCTGGGCCGTATGAATACGGGAAAAATCAACCTGAGTGCCGGTAAACACGCTTTTACCCTGTTCTTTGGCCGGTCGTGGCCGCGTCCGGGGCTTGGTATGTTCATTGCCGCGCCGGATACAAAATTCCAGCCCTTGCATACGCGGGCCTCGCTGCCGGAGCCTGACCCCGTCGGAACCATTGCGGTACTGGCGAAGGATAAGCCTCAGCTGGTGCGGTCGTTTGTACAGATGCCCGGTGAAAAAGGTAAACGCACCCATTGCCTGTCGGTAGGCACGCCGTCGGGCCTGAATTACACCATTGATCTGAACAAAGACGCGCTGTTGCAGGTATGGCGGGGCAAGTTTGCCGACGTTACCGAAATGTGGTACGAGCGCGGCGAGCCGCAGTTGCTGTTCCCGATGGGCGTGACCGTACCGGTAACCGGCCAGAGTTCGCTGGCTGTATTGGCCAATGCGCAGCAGACCTGGCCCGATAGCCTGCCGGAAAAAGGATTTGATTACAAAGGCTGGAAGCTGGACGCCGACGGCAATCCGACCACGGAATATGCGTTCTTCGGCGGTAAGGTGGCCGATGCGATCCGCCCGGATGCCGATGGCAAGGGGCTGGTCCGTACCCTGACTCTGTCGGGTGTCAGCCAGCCGGTATACTGCCGCATGGCCGCCGCCGCGTCGGTTGAAGAGGTGAGCAAGGGCCTGTACCGTATCGGCGACAGCCAGTATTACGTGCGGTTAGATGCCAAAGCCAAACCGGTTATCCGGTCGTCGGGCGGTAAGCAGGAACTGTTGCTGCCGGTATCGGGCAAGGACGGTTCGGCCAGTGTAAGTTATTCAATTGTTTGGTAATAGGAAGGTTGACATAAATTCGGAATGAAACGCTTCATAAGTGCATTAGGATTAGCAGTAGCATGCGGCGTCACGGCGATGGCACAGTCGTCGCGGCCGCTGACCGAAGACGATTATTATCACATCGTAACCCTGCCCGTTCCCGAAGGCGTCAGCCTGGAAGTGGGTGGTATGGCCGTTCTGCCGGATGGTCGCCTGAGCGTTTGTACACGGCGCGGCGAAGTCTGGATGATTGCCAACCCGTACATGCAGGGCACCCGTCAGCCGCAGTACAGCCGCTTTGCGTTTGGTCTGCACGAGCCGCTGGGGATGGCCTGGCATAACGGTTCGCTCTATGCCACCCAGCGGGGCGAGGTAACCCGCCTGCTCGATACCGATAACAACGGCGAGGCCGACGAATACCAGTCGGTGGTAAAATGGCCATTGTCGGGCAACTACCACGAATACAGCTACGGACCGGTGTTTCAGCCCAACGGCGATATGTTGCTGACACTGAACCTCGGCTGGATTGGCCGCGGGGCGAGTCTGGCAAAATGGCGCGGCTGGATGCTGCAGGTCGATAAAAACGGGCAGGTTAAGCCATTTGCGACAGGTCTCCGTTCGCCGGCAGGCTTCAACCAACTGCGCGACGGCAGCATTTTCTACGCCGAAAACCAGGGCGACTGGGTTGGTTCGGGCCGTATGACGCAGCTGGAGTCGGGCGATTTTGCCGGTAACCCGGCCGGTCTGCGGTGGTCATCTGAACCGGGCTCCCCGCTGAAACTGAAAGTAGAGGACGTGCCGAGCACCGGCAAGCCGATGCACGAAGTAGCCAAAACGGTGCCGAATCTGAAGGTGCCGGCCGTTTGGTTCCCGCATACGCTGATGGGTATTTCGACATCCGATATTCTGGAAGATACCACCAGCAGCAAGTTTGGTCCGTTTGAGGGCCAGCTGTTTGTCGGTGATCAGGGCCATAGCAAGGTAATGCGGGTATTCCTCGAAAAAGTCGGCGGTAAATACCAGGGCGCCTGCTTCCCGTTCCGCGAAGGCTTTATGTCGGGGATTCTGCGGATGCGTTGGGGCTTAGACGGCTCAATGTTTGTCGGCATGACCAGCCGTGGCTGGGCGGCCACCGGAAAGGCACCGTTTGGCGTGCAGCGCCTGGTCTGGACCGGTAAGGTACCGTTTGAAATGAAGGCGATCCGCTCGATGCCGGATGGTTTTGAAGTAGAGTTTACGCTGCCGGTCGACAAGAAAACGGCCGAAAACATCGCGTCATACGACATGAGCAGCTTTACCTACAAGTACCACAGTACCTACGGCAGTCCGATTGAAGATGCGAAAGCGCTGCCGATCCGTGGCGTGGTCGTGTCGGACGACGGTCTGAAAGCGCGGATTGTGGTCGATACAACCCTGCGGGAAGGCTATATCCACCAGCTGAAACTGGAAGGGGTGAAGTCGGCGGCCGGGCTGTCGCTGCTGCACAACACGGGGTACTATACCCTGAACGCTATTGCGCCTGGTACGAAGCTGACCATTGCCGCTCCGGCCAAAACCCAGCACATGCATCACGACATGGGCGCGATGGCTTCAACAAAGGAAACGGCACCAGCTACTGATAAGAAAGGCGCCGCCAAAACACCGGCGGCTACCAGCGCCAAGCGTGTTACGACGCAACCGGCTGACTGGGCCAATGGCCCCGATCAGGTGATAACGATCAGCACCTTGCCGGGCCTGAAGTTTGAGCAGGAGCAGGTTGAGGTGAAAGCCGGCAGCCGCATCAAGTGGGTGTTCCAGAACAACGACGACATGCTGCACAACTGCGTCGTCGTGAAGCCGGGTATGGCCAACACGGTTGGTGAGGCCGCGCTGAAACTGAACCTGAACGGTCCTAAGATGAATTATGTACCGAACAACGCGAATGTGTTGTTCCACACGAATATTCTCCAGCCGGAGTCGAACGAAGCGATCTATTTCATCGCACCGTCGGAGCCGGGAAATTACCAGTATGTCTGCACGTTTCCTGGTCACGCATCGCTGATGCAGGGTACGCTGAAGGTCGTTAAGTAATCCTGCATGGAAATCACGGCGGGGGTACGGTATCTAAGTCCGTATCCCCGCTTTTTTGTGTATTATTGAGATGTTTAGTACTTTTTTGTTCCTCCCCCTAACCCCCTCCCGAGGGGGAAACCGGACCCAATTTCCCCCTCGGGAGGGGGTTAGGGGGAGGAAAAGAATTGACAACTTTCCGGCAAAAGACTTATGAAACATACACTATCCTCCTTAACCTTCTTAGTAAGCCTCGCCTCGCTGGCCAATGCCCAGTCGTTGTCGGAGGCCATCCGTTTAAATCAGGTCGGTTTTTACCCGAATGCGCCCAAGGTGGCGGTGGCCGTCGGTGCCGGGGCCGGAACGTTTCAGGTGATGACCGCTGACAGCAACCGTTCGAGCCGCAGCCGCGCCGTATTTACCGGTAAACTGAGCGAGCCGCGCACCAATGCGATTTCGGGCAAAACAACCCGGCTGGCCGATTTTACGCCTGTGACCCGCACCGGCTCCTATGTGCTGGTGATTCCGGAACTCGGCTATTCGTACCCGTTTGAGATTCAGGAAAGTGTGTTGAAGCCGGTGGCGGCCGGTGCCCTGAAAGGGTTTTACTACCAGCGGATGTCGACAGACTTGCCGGCGCAATATGCCGGGCAATGGAGCCGGCCGGCCGGACATCCGGATACGCGGGTGCTGGTGCATCCGTCGGCAGCCACAACTCAGCGACCGGCCGGAACGGTTATTTCGTCGCCACGGGGCTGGTACGATGCGGGTGATTACAACAAATACATCGTCAATAGCGGGATCACGATGGGAACCCTGTTGTCGCTCATCGAAGATTTTCCGGCCTATGTGCCCACAGCCGACGCCGGTATTCCGGAATCGGGCAATGCCGTCCCCGACGTGCTGGATGAAGCGCTCTGGAACCTGCGCTGGATGCTGACCATGCAGGACCCCGCCGATGGGGGCGTGTACCACAAACTGACCAATCCGGCGTTCGACGGCATGATTATGCCCGACAAGGCAATCAAAGACCGGTATGTCATTCAGAAAAGCATTACGGCTACCCTCGATTTTGCGGCCGTAATGGCGCAGGCGGCACGGGTGCTGCAACCTTACAGACGGCAGTTCCCGAAACTGGCCGACTCCTGCCGGACAGCGGCCGTGCAGGCATGGGAGTGGGCCCGTAAAAACCCGACAGCACTCTATAGCCAGCAGGCGATGAATCAGGCGTTTGATCCGGATGTAATGACGGGCGGCTATGAAGATAAGGACGCCGCCGATGAATGGATCTGGGCCGCTGCCGAGTTATACGTGACAACGCGGGACGATGCCTATTTCACCGCCGTCAATCTCTTTCCGGACGATAAAACGCCGTTGCCGTCCTGGAATCAGGTGCGGACGCTCGGCTATTACACCCTCATGCGCCACGCAAAAACACTGACCAAAACCGGTAAGGCCACCCTGCCCGCCCTGAAACAGCGGCTGACCGACATGGCCGATGCCCTACTGGCTGATGTTGACAAACAGGCTTATGGCACCGTGATGGGCAAAACGGCCCGCGACTACATCTGGGGCAGCAGTGCCGTGGCCGCCAATCAGGGCATAGCGCTGGTACAGGCCTACCGGCTGACGGGCGACACCAAATACCGCGATGCCGCACTGACCAATCTGGATTATCTCCTGGGCCGGAATGCGGTCGGCTACTCACTGGTGACGGGCTTCGGCGATAAACCGGTGATGAACCCGCACCATCGCCCGTCGGTGGCCGATGGTATTGTAGCACCGGTGCCTGGTTTGTTGTCGGGCGGCCCGAACGGCAATGCCCCGAAGCAGGATAAGTGTAAAGGCTACGCCGAAAACGCCCCCGCCGACGAAACGTTTGTGGACGATTCGTGCTCGTATGCCTCCAACGAAATTGCCATTAACTGGAACGCGCCGCTGGTCTACCTAGCCGCTGCTATCGACGCCATTTTCAGTGAGCTGGACCAGCCGGCGAAGTAGCCCGGATGGTTCAAAACAAACCGTAAGGCCGGAAATCGGTTAAATGGCTATAGTTTTGTGCACTCAAAACCGAAGAAGACGATGAACATTGGTGATAAAATACGGATGCTGCGGGCCAAAGAGCAGGGGGTAATTACCCGTTTTCTGTCCGGTAACCAGGTCGAAATTGAAATTGAAGACGGATTCCGGATTCCGGTCATGCGGTCGGAGATTGTGGTGGTCTCACCGATGGAAACCGAGCGCCTCGTGAAACCGGCGGGCATCACGCCGCAGAAACAGGTAACAAGCTCGAATATTGTGTCGAACAACGGGGTGTATCTGGCGTTTGTGGCCCAGAACGACCGCGAGTTTGCGCTGCACCTGGTCAACAACACCGACTGGGACCTGCCGTTTGCGGTTGCCGAAGAACGGGGCAGCATGGTCAACGGATTGCACAACGGGATTCTGCGCGGCAAAACGCAGGTGAAGCTGAACGAGATGTACTCGTTTTCGACATTCGACGACTGGCCGACGTTTCTGGTGCAGGTCATCTGGTCGCGGGCGGGCCGGAATGCGTTCAGGGCTCCGCTGGTGAAACGGGTGAAGTGCCGCGCGCAGACGTTCCATACCAGCAAATCAACCGTACCGGTCCTGAACCAGTCCGGCCATCTGTATCAGCTGGATGATGACAAGGAAACGGCTCCGCAGAACGTGCAGACGGCGCGTCCGGTGACGGTGAAACCCGAGCAACTGAAAGCCGAAATGCTGAAGCCGAAAGGTGAACCGGCGGCGTCCCTCAGCTTTGAGCGTCCCTCAGCGGTGATTGACCTGCATGTTGAAGCGTTGCTGCCGAAAGGTCAGGGCAACCGCTCAAACGCCGAACTGCTGGAGTTGCAACTGACTACCTTTGAAAAGTCGCTGGAAGATGCCATTGCAACCGGAATGAACGAAATTACGTTTATTCACGGAGTGGGCAGCGGTACCCTCCGCACCGAAATTCACCGGCGGCTGGGCCGTCATCCGCACATCCGATTCTTCGAAGATGCCCAGAAGCAGAAATTCGGCTACGGCGCGACGAAGGTATCCATCAAGTAAAGAGTGAAAGAGTGGCCGCTCTGCGGCTGGAGAGTGAAAGAGCGAAAGAGAACTCCGTGTTCTCTGTGTCAATACTCCGTGACCTCTGTGGTTAAAAACAACAAATAGAACCGTAATAAAATGTACAGGGTATTACTCCCAATCATGCTGCTGTTGGGTTTTCTGGTATCTTGCCAGTCGAAGACCGGCACAAGGCTTGACCCGAAAGCCCCGAAAGAAACCTACTCCCGAACCGCTATGGAAGTCCGTGACGAAAAATATCTGTCGACCGTAAACGTCCCTGTGTCTATTTCGATGAAGGACGTGCAGCAGCAGATTAACGCCCAGATCAATGGCCTGATTTACGAAGACAATACCTTCGAGGATAACAATCAGGATAACTTCATGGTCAAGGTCTGGAAACGGCAACCGATTCTGGTGACGGCTACGGGCGGGGCTGACAGCCTGTTCCATTTCACCGTACCGCTTAAAATCTGGGCCAAAGCCGGGGTAAAAGTGCTGGGTTTCATGCAGACGCAGGAAACCCAGTTTGAGATGGACCTGCGCTTTTCGACACGCTTCTCTATCGACCCCGACTGGGCGGTTTCGACCCAGACCAAAGCCGATGGCTACGAGTGGATCACTAAACCGACCATCAAGCTGGCAGGCTTTAACGTGCCGGTGACGAGCCTGGTCGGCAAAATGATCGACAAGAATATGGGCACGGTTACCCAGGCGCTGGATCAGCAGGTACGGAAACAGATTGATCTCAAATCACAGGTACTGAAAGCCTGGAACCTGATCCGCGAGCCGTACCTGATTTCGGAGCAATACCGGACCTGGCTGATGGTGGTGCCGAAGCGCATTCTGATTACCCCGCTGCGGTTTGAAAACAACGTTATCCGGTCAACCATCGGAATTGAAGGCTATACACTGACCAACGTCGGGGCCAGACCGGACGTAAAACCCGCCGTGACACTGCCGAATCTGGTGGTGGTACCGCAGGTAAAAGACGATTTCCGGATTGGTCTGCTCAGTGAAGCGAGCTATGAAGAAGCGGCTAAACTGGCAGGGCAGGAGTTTGTCGGCAAGTCGTTTTCGTTTAAAGACGGTGCCTACAGTATTACCATTACCGACATTGACCTGTATGGCCAGAACGAAAACCTGATTATCAAGGCGGGGCTGAAAGGGAGTGTGACAGGGGATATTTACCTGCGCGGCCGGCCTTACTACGATCCGGCCACGAAATCGGTATCGCTGAAAGAGCTGGTTTATGACCTGGAGACGAAAAGCCTGTTGCAGCGGGCCGCCAGCTGGCTGTTGCAGGGTACGTTTGCCAAAACGCTCGAAAAAAACCTGACTATTCCGGTCGGATCACAGATTGACGACATGCAGAAAATGCTGCAGCTCAAACTACAGAATAATCAGATTGCCAAAGGCGTGGTGCTGAACGGCCGGATTGACGAAATACGGCCCGATCAGGTGTATCTGACCTCATCCGCGCTGCTGGCGGTGGTTTATGCCAAAGGCCGTGTCGATGTCAAAGTCGACGGATTGCAGTAGGGGTTTGGCGGTGGCAAGCGAAAGCCGTACCTTTGCCGGGCCTGACCGCCGGAGCGGTCCTGTCGCGCCGGTTCGCCGGTGAGGAAAGTCCGGGCAGCACAGAGCACCATACTTCCTAACGGGAAGGAGGACGGTTGGAAACGACCGGTCGACAGACAGTGCCACAGAAATGATACCGCCCTGCAAGGGGTAAGGGTGAAATGGTGGAGTAAGAGCCCACCGCCCGGCAGGCGACTGACGGGGCAGGGTAAACCTTATGGGCTGAAAGACCAAATAAGCACCGGATCAGAGGCTGCTCGTCTCTGTTCGCCGGTTTCCGGAGGATGCCGGTGCGGGTAGGTCGAACGAGGTGGCCGGTGACGGTCATCCCAGATAAATGACAGGAATTCCGACGAAAGCCGGAAGACAGAACCCGGCTTATACGTGCCGGCGGTTCAGGTTTTTAAACAGCGTATGATGCAGCAGAAAAAAGGCAAATAAAACGCCTGAAACTGTACATCATACGCTGTTTTTTTGTACCTTTGCGCCCACGTTTTACGAGGAGGACGGGTTCCTCCACAAAAACCAACAAGCAAAATGGCTGTTAAAATTCGTTTAGCGCGTCGTGGACGCAAGAAAAGAGCGATGTATGACATCGTGGTTGCACCTTCAGCTGCAGGTCGCGATGGTAAGTTTCTGGAGAAACTGGGTACATACAACCCGAATACAGATCCCGCTACAGTAGTATTAAAGTCTGACCGTGCCGTTTACTGGCTAATGGTTGGTGCTCAGCCAACAGACACTGCCCGTTCGATTATGTCGCACGAAGGTGTGTTGCTGCGCAAGCACCTGCAGGTGGGCGTTAACAAAGGCGCTATCACGCAGGAGCAGGCCGACGAGAAATTCAATGCCTGGAAACAGAGCAAAGATGGTCAGGTTGCCGGTGTTGCCGAGTCAAAACAACAAAGCGAAGCGAAGGCCCGTCAGGATCGTCTGGAGGCTGAGCGTAAGGTTAGCGCCGATCGTGCTGCTGCCCTGGCTAAGAAAAATGTTGTTGTTGAAGAAGCTCCGGCTGCTGAAGGCGAAACAACTGAAGAATCAGCTGAGTCAGCAGAATAATCGCTGGCTTGTCCTGTTATCACAAAAGCCTGTTCCTGTGAGCAGGCTTTTTTTCTGTTTTAAGCAATTGCTCATGGTTGGCTTTTACGACTTTGATGTATGTTTCAGAAATAGCATATATCAGACCGGACGTTAATTAAAGCTAATCATCATGTACCACATAGCCACATAGGTCACATAAGCAAAGAAAACTTCTTTGTTTCTCTATGTGGCTATGTGGTCAATAAACATACTATTTATCATCTGGCATGGACGGGCGGTCCGAAACAGCCGCCGGCATGCGTCAACTAACAACCGGACATGACAAAAGATGATTGTTATTTGCTGGGCCATATCACCAAAACCCACGGTGTAAACGGTGAGCTGGTCTTTTTTCTGGACGTAGACGATCCGAACGTTTACGACGAACTGGAATCAGTACTGATCGAGGTCAAAGGCGATCTGCTGCCCTATTTTATTGAGTCGATTGCAATTGTGAAAGGCAGCCGCGCCATTGTGGCCATCGAAGGCATCGACACCATTGAACAGGCAAGCCGCCTGATTAAGGCCGATCTGTATCTGCCGCTCGATAACCTTGAGCCCATTGAGGATAATACCCGCTTTTACTTCCACGAAATCGTTGGTTTCCGGATTATCGATACCAATGAAGGGGAGCTGGGCACGGTATCGACGGTGTACAACATGGATACGCAGGACCTGATCGAAATGAACTATCAGGGAAAAGATGTGCTGATCCCGATTAACAGCGATATCGTCCATACGATCGACCGCGTCAATAAAACGCTGAACGTGACGCTGCCCGACGGCTTGCTGGACGTTTACCTGTCTGATGCACCTGATAAACCAGACACGCCGGACGGCGATGAGGCGTATGATGAGGATTGACATCATTACCTGTCTGCCACGGTTGCTGGACAGCTATTTTGCTCACTCCATTCTGCAGCGGGCACAGCAGGCCGGACACGTTGAGGTAGTTGTGCATGACCTGCGCGATTACTCGACCGACAAGCACCACCGCGTCGACGATTATATGTTTGGCGGGGGCGCGGGAATGGTCATGCAGATTGAACCGATTGCACGCTGCATCCGGTCGCTGCAGGCCGAACGGACTTACGACGAAATCATCTACATGACCCCCGATGGGGAGCGGCTGGAACAGCGTACTTCGAATCAGTTATCGCTGATGCAGAACCTGATTATTCTCTGCGGCCACTACAAGGGCGTCGATGAGCGCGTGCGTGAGCATTTTATCACGAAGGAAATCAGCATCGGCGATTTTGTGTTGTCCGGAGGCGAACTGCCGGCCGCCGTGCTGTCCGACTCCATCATCCGGCTCTTGCCCGGCGTGCTGAACGATGAGACATCGGCCCTGACAGATTCGTTTCAGGACCACCTGCTGGCTCCGCCGGTGTATACCCGTCCGGCCGAGTTTGAAGGCTGGAAAATTCCCGATATTCTGTTGTCGGGTCACGAAGCCAAAATTGATGAGTGGCGGTATGAACAGGCCCTGGCCCGGACGCGCGCCCGCCGCCCCGATTTGCTGGACCGTCATTTAGGAACCGGAAACGATAAAACGTCATGAGTGCAAAACGGGAAGATCCGTCACTGGGTATTCTGAAGAAATTTGTCATCGGGCTGCTGATCATCACCGCTTTTGCGTTGCTGGTTGGCTGGCTGTCGACTAGTTTTTAGCAACAGGTAGTAGCTACCTGAACCAAAGCCACGTCTCAACGATTCACCGGCTGAAAGGGTATAGTGACAGGATTGCAGGATAGATTGATATATCTGCTCATAAAACAGGTAAACCGCATCCGGTAATGCTGCCTGTCATAAACCCTGTCGCCGTTTTCTGATGAATCATGAGGACGTGGCTTTTTGTTATTTTGCTCAGTCTGACCGGCCTGCCGGTGACCGGACAGGCAATGCAGTACGGTAATGAGTGGATTAATCCGCAACAGACCTACCTGAAAATACCGGTGGCCGCTCCGGCCCGCTACCGGATATCGTTTACGGCGCTGCAACGCGCCGGGGTGCCCGTTACCACGCTTTTACCCCGGCAGTTTCAGCTGTTCTGGCGGGGGCAGGAAACTCCCGTCCGGGTTGGCGGTGATGAGGACAACAGCTTCGATCCGGACGACTACATCGAATTTACCGGACAGGTAAACGATGGCCTGCCGGATTCTGCTCTTTACCGGCCGCACACCGCTCAGCCACACCCCTTCTACAGCCTCTATTCGGACTCGACCACCTATTTTCTGACGTGGCGGCTGGATACTCTTTCCGGTAAACGGGAACCGCTCACTCAATCGACCCCTGCATATACCCGCGCTGAAAGTCGGACCGTACTGACAACCGATTACCCCGCCGGCATGATCTATCCGTTGGGGGCAGGCTACAACAACGGCGTGATCATGAGCCACTACGATGCGGGCGAGGGTTGGACGGGGTCTGTGGTAGCTGGCGGCAAGCGGGCAGAGCAGACGGTTCGGCTGACGCAACCGGTGTGGCTGGATGCATCACCGGCGGAGGCCGAATGGCAGTTTGCGGGTCGGAAAGCCGGAACGCATCGGGTGCAGGTCTTTGTGGCCGACCGGCTGGTTGGTAGTCTTACGTGGCAGGATTACGCACCGGCAAGGCTGCGGGTGGTTCTGCAACAGGATGATGTCCGTGGCCAAACCGCGTTGCCAACTGCTTTTGCCGTCACGGAGACCGGCGATGCGGTATCGCTGTCGTATGTGCGGGTGTTTTACGATCAGCAGCCAACGGTGGCTTTGTCCGTACAATCCGTTTCAGCGCTGCTACCGGTGCAGTTCCGGCAAATCGATCCGGCGTTGGCCAATTACCTTATCATCAGCCATCCGGTGTTGCGTGCGCCAACGACCGGCCATGCCGATGCCGTGCAGGCATATGCCGCCTATCGGGCTTCCATCGCAGGTGGCCGCTACGATACGCTGACAATTTCCATCGGTGAGGTATTTGATCAGTTCAATTTCGGTGAACGGAGTCCGCTGGCCATCCGCCGGTTTGTCCGGTACATGGCGTCGGGTGGTCGTTTGCCGATGCTGTTGCTGATCGGACAGTCCGCTGATCCGCAGCGGGTGCGGAAACTGGCGAATGCCGCCCGGACCGACCTGATTCCGAATGCGGGCTGGCCGGGCTCCGATACGGAACTGGTCAATGTGTCGGAAACGGAGACGCCGGAGTATGCTATGCAGGTCGGCCGGTTGCCGGTAGACCGTCCGGAACAGGTAGTCGCTTATCTGGAAAAAGTAAAAGCGTATGAAGCGGAGCCGCCTGCACGCTGGCAAAAGCGGGTGCTGCACCTGAGCGGCGGACGAACACGTGAGGAACTGCGCCGGTTCCGGCACTACGTTGAGACCTATGAGTCGCTGCTGGCATCGTCGGCGCTGAGCCTGACGGTGCAGACCATGAGTAAGCAAACCGACGCGCCGGTGGAACAACTGCCGGTTGTTGATGTGGTCAACCGTGGTGTCCGGCTGATTTCGTTGTTCGGGCATTCGAGTCTGGATGTTGCCGATGTTGATTTGGGGTTCGTCAGTAACGACCGGCTGGGGTACCAGAATCAGGGTCGTTATCCGTTTTTGCTGGTCAACGGCTGTGCGGCCGGTAATGTGTTTTTCGGGCAGCCGACCTACGGCACAGATTGGGTGCTGGCACCGGACCGGGGCGGCATTGGCTTTCTGGCCCATACGCATAACGGATTTTCGCCGTATCTGAACCTGTTTTCATCTACGTTTTACGAGGTGCTGACCGACAGCGTATTTTCGGCTCGGCCGGTTGGTGTGCAGCATCTGGAAACCATCCGCCGCTATCTGGCGCGCAACAACTCGTTTTTCGACCGTGCCAATGCCCAGCAATACCTGTTGCAGGCTGATCCCGCCGTCCGGCTGTTTCGTTCTGATCCTGCCCCGTCCGGCCCCGATTCGGTTACGGATGAGGTGCCGCCGCTGCTTGAGGTAGCGTTCGATGGCCGGCGGCTGGAGGATGACGGGCTGGTATCCCCGCAACCGGAGATCACCATTCAGGTTGTGGGTGTCCATGAGTGGCCGGTGCGCACCGATACGACGAATCTGCACCTGTATGTACAGGCTGACCCGTCAGAGGGAACTAACCCATTCCGGCGGCTTTCGCTGCGCAATTCCCGATGGACCGTTTCGGCAGAAGATGTGTTTACCATGACGTATCGGCCTGAGACACCCTGGGCAGACGGTACCTATCGCTTTGAGGTCCATGCCCGCGATGTGGCCGGCAACCGGGCAACGCCCTATCAGGTGCAGTTCAGGGTAGTGTCCGGTCCGGAGAGCTGGTCGGTGCAGGTCGGGCCGAATCCCGTCGGGCGGCAAACCTGTTTCCGGCTGACAGTCAGCGGGTCTGTTGCCCCTGATGACATGGTTATCCGGATCACTGATCTGACCGGCCGGTTGGTTAATCAGCTAAACCCCAAGCTACACATCGGCAAAAATGAATACTATTGGAACCGGACGAATTTTTCGGGAGACCCATTGCCTGCCGGCGTATATTTGTATCAGATCAGGACCGGGAGCCGGGTATTTTCCGGGCGGCTGATGCTGGAATGATGCCGGTTACCCGTTAACTAAACTGTAAAAAAACATGCGTTACCTTGATCCAAAAAACGATCTGACGTTTAAAAAAGTCTTCGGCACCCATCCGCATCTGCTGCGCAGTTTTCTGAATGCCTTACTGCCCCTGCCGGAAGGTGAGTGGATTGAATCCCTTGAATACCTGTCTCCGGAAATGGTACCGCCGGTGCCGTTGCTCAAACATTCTATTGTAGATGTCCGTTGCCGGGATAATAAAGGGCGTCAGTTTATTGTGGAAATGCAGCTGTTATGGACCGATAGCTTTAAGAGTCGGGTACTGTTCAATGCCTCAAAAGCGTATGTACAGCAGCTGGATAAGGGCAAAGAATACCGTGGCTTGCATCCGGTCTATGCGTTAAGTCTTGTGAATGAGGTATTTGAAAAAGAGCTTCCTGCTTTTTATCACCATTACCAGATCGTTCATACGCAGTATCCGGAGCGTACGCTCGAAGGGCTTCAGTTTATTTTTGTAGAACTGCCGAAGTTCAGGGCACAGCATATCCGTGATAAGAAACTACAGGTACTTTGGTTGCGGTATCTGACCGAAATTGAAGACAACAGCGAAACGGTTTCTCCGGATTTACTGGAGGTAGCCGAGTTACGGGAAGCCGTCGGTTATTTACAAGAATCCGGTTTTACAAAGGATGAACTATTCAGCTACGATAAATACTGGGATAGTGTCAGTACGGAAAAAACGCTGCTGAACGATGCCGAACAGAAAGGTTTTGAAGAAGGCCTTCTGGAGGCAAAGCGTGTGCTGGCACAAAAGCTTCTGACTAAGGGATTTACGACAGCCGAAATTGCCGACATGACCGGCTTAACGAAACAGGAACTTGAGGCGTTATTGCGTTGATAACCTGTTGATTCCGGTTATTGCCCTCATACTGCTCTGGCTGATCCTGCTCTGCCTGATTAATCCCAATCACTTTACGTCACCCGATTCGTGGGTATACCTGCGTATGGCAATGTTCCGGTATGGGTGGGACAGCACCTTTCCGGTAGGCTATCCTGGTCTGATTGCTGCCGTTTCTACACTGACTGGCATTTCCGGTCTGTGGGCGTCAAAACTGGTAAACGGGCTGGCGGTTGTGGCTTTCGGCTGGTTATGGTCAAAGCGCGTGAGTCGCCTGACGGCAACCCTGATGACTTCCGTTTTTCTGATGGGACAGTGTCTGCGGATGGCCGCCTATACCTGGTCCGAAACGGTGTTTCTGGTGCTGCTCGTGGAATGGTATGGGCGTATAGCCGGTATCGCGCATCGGCTGATGGTTATGCGGTTGTCCGGTTAATCTGCCTTGGGATGACGCTGTTTCTGATCCGGTATGTGGGCTTGTTCGTCTGGCTCATGCTACCAGTGTTGAACAGGATTGAAAAATCCCGCGTCCGGCCAATGATTGACTGGCTGGTAGCCGGTACCGGACTGGCTGTGTGTGCGGGCTATTTCTGGCTGAACAATGCGCTGACCGGTTCTCCATACGGCGGGGAACGCTTGCTGCCCGTTGAGTCGCTGCCGGAGCTGATGAGCCTTTTAGGGAAGTCACTGCTAAATGAACTGTTGCTGGTCCGCGACTGGACACCTTCGCAGGGCCTCATCCTGCCTTTATCCGGTGTTTTGGTGCAGGTCAGCCTTTGTCTGGCCGGTTGGCGAATCTGGCAACGGATACCGGCCGATTCACCGGCAGAACCGTCGTTCGTAGCCCGTTACTTTCTGCTGACCGGCATTGGCTATGTCATTTGCCTGTGGGCCATTCGGCTGGTTAGTCCATTCCAGGGGCCGGATACCCGTACGATGGCCCCGATGACGTTTTTACTTCTGATGGCATTTATGAACTGGCTGGCCCAGCAACCGGTCCGGCAACGGGTAATCGTGCCCTGCTGGCTGTTGCTGGTCATATGCAGCTGGGCACAGGTGTGGCCGCAACGCACGCCGGTTCAGTCCCAGCACTCCATAATCAGTAAATCACCTTCGCGGGCTGAAATCCGTACAAACCCGTCCTGCGCGGCTTCATTGCTGTTGCCGGTCCGGTAGCCGAGTGTCAGCTGTTCATTGTGCAGGTTATACAGCAGGCCGCTTGTTTCAATGCCATCAACCACTCCGACCGGAATCAGGGAAATGGGAGTGCCTTTTTCGTACCATTTCTCAAACGTACCGACCAGCGGGAAAATGCGCGAATAATCGTCGAACAGGACCATTTTGATCTGGTGTTTATACCGGACGATGTTGGTCATATTGGTGATCGAATGATCGGCCCGGCGACCGGTTGCCCAAATGATATTTACGGCCGGAAAGCCGCGCTCAATCAGCAGGTCAATCCCTTTTTCGAGATCGGTTTTGTTCTGGTCGGGCGTATGGACAATCTCAATCGGATACTGGCGTTCACGTACCATGTCCAGATCAACGTCGCGGTCGAAGTCGCCGAGCAGCACATCGACTTTAATGCCAAGTTCGAACACCCGCCAGATCGCGTGGTCGAGCACAACGACAAACGGGCTCCATTCGAGCAGCTGGCCCAGTAATTCCGGATCGCAGGCTTCCCCGTTAGCAATCAGCAGGGCAGGTTCCTGTTTTTCGCGGACAATATGATGAGAGGACATGAGTAAAGAGCAAAAGAGTGAGAGGGTGAAAGAGCGATTGAGTGCATGAACGCGTGTTGACCTACCGTTGCCAACCTGTATGCCGGCGTACAATGGCCTGTTTTAAAAAGTATTCGTCTGTTGAATGAGTATTGGTCATAATGCTTAGTTTTGACGCGGACAACGTATCATGCCGCAAAAATACGATGAAACGGGTAGTTTGGCTTTTTCTCATGGGAAGTTTGCAGGCGTGTGCGCCACAAATCAGCACGTCTGTCAACAAACTGTACCCGCCCCTGGCCGAACATGATCTGGTCGTTGTGTTTGATGAAAATGAGACTTATGATTCCACATCAGCCGAACGCATCGGCGAAGTAAATGTTTTGGAAGGCAGTTTGTCGCTGGGGTGCAGCTTCGACGATGTAAAGAATCTGGCCCGTAATCAGGCCCGTATTCTGGGGGCTAATGCCTTGAAAATCTATGAGCATAAGTACCCGAATGTGTTCAGTACCTGCCACCGGATCCGCGCCGTTGCGCTGCGGTTTAAAGACCTCGCACCTTACGAAAAGGAAATCAGCTGGCACCCCGACCGCCATTTGCAGTGGAAGAATTTTAAGGGCCGGATCCGCGAAGCATCTACTGCCCTGGCCGAAACCCGCTGCTCAATTGTCGTACTGCCGAAAGTAAAGCCGGGATGGAAAATCCGCGTTGATCCCGAGGTCTATACCTATTTTAATGCCGAATTTTCGTGGGTGCGCGCTGAGGGTAAAAACGACCTCGTTCTCCAACACGAACAACTGCATTTCGACATTGCCGAACTGTTTGCCCGCAAACTCAGGAAGGCCTATGAGGGTAAAATCAGGGACATGCGCTCGTGGAACCTTTACGGCGAAAAACTGTACTGGGAGCTCATCAAGGAATACGAGCGCTATCAGGACGAATACGACCGCGACATTTATGCCGATGCCACCCGGCAACCCGAATGGACAGCTAGAGTCCGCGCCGAAATGAGTGCCCTGAGCCGGTATGCCATTAATTAGCGTATCGGCAGAACAACACCCACACCGTGTTCAGTTGCCTGAATTAACTGGGTTTGCTGCTTATCCCTGTTTTTGAAAATCAGAAAGTTTACGACATCAAACGCCAGCAGAAAGCCGCCCTGCACAATTACAGCCTTACCGAAACCGCGCAACTGATCGCGGCGGGAGATTTCGGCCGGGCGGTTGGCCCGTTCGATGAGGTAGGCTCCGCCCATCAGGTAGGCAACATCAAGACCGGCGTTGAGCAGCAGGATTTGTTTCATTTTTTCGTGTTCTGTAACGGCCTCTGCCAGTGATTCCGTCCCCGCCTGTCTGCGCGCTCCCAACAGCCCGAAACCAGCGATACCGAGGTTAACAAGGTTCCAGTAAACGCCCATGCGGTGGAAGTATTTGGTTTCGCCCGTCGTTTGGGAAGCAGCAATTCCGCTGGCCGCAATGTTGGCCAGGGCATAACCGCCGAGCGTCAGGCCAATGATGCGCTGGTGCTGCATCCGCTGCCGCGTAAATTCAGGTACGTCTACTGCTTTTGGGGCTGTCTGGGCCTGTGCTGCGAAGCCGGCCACACAGGAACCCAACGCCAGTAATAGTCGTCTCCGGGTTGTCATCCGAGTTAGTTTAATGGTATTACCATACAACTCATAACCGGCAGGTGTGTTTCGGAGATTGGCGGATGACAGGGAAAAAGCCCCGCCGGTTATACGCGATTTGTGCCAGACATCACATAATCAGCCGGATACAAAGCCGGGACGCCTATCTTTTCAGTAATCCGGAATTTAGTTATTCAACACATTCTAATGTAATATCTCTATGCTGTACAATTACGTAAAAATTGCCTGGCGAAATCTGCTGAAATATAAGCTGTTTTCCTTTATCAATATCATTGGTTTAGGGCTGGCTATTCCCTCTGCATTAATGGCTTTGATCCAGATTGTTAATTATTACGAATACGATAATTTTCACAGGGACAGCGGCCGGATTGTGCGGGTAATTACGGATGAAAAAACCAAGGATGGTGGTCTTACAAACTGGGCATCAAGCCCTGTGCGACTGGCTGATTACATCAGGGAAAACCTGACCGGTGTCGGAAAGGCAACAACGTTAATCAGGGAGCAGGGGTGGACGTTAAGCAGCAGTATAAAAACAAAAGACATAAAGGTAATTTACTGCGATAAATCCTTTTTTGAGATCTTTAATTTCCCGCTGGCAAAAGGCTCCTATGCCCTTGAGCCAAACACAATTGTTTTATCAGATGAAACCGCGCAATGGTATTTTAACGATATAAATCCCATTGGCCAGCTACTGGATCATCCGACGTACGGGAGTTTTAAAGTAGTGGGCGTTCTAAAACCGTTCAATCAGCAGAAAACGCAGTTCAGAACAGACGTTTTTGTGCCAATTGCCAATTATCCGGCATTAAAACAGAGTAGTGCAGACTGGTCATTACTGAACGCACATACGTTCCTGAAAATCCCCGAAGGGATGGCGGTTGCAAAAGCAGATGAACAACTGGCCGTTATCTCAGCCCGGATCAATACATTGACCGCATCATCAGCGGGGAATAAACTGCTTTTTAAAGCACAGCCTCTGGCTGCTGTTTCACCGGCTAAGGGTATATTGAAAAACGATCCGTATGTCCAGGATATCAGAAGTATTTACATCAATTTCGGCTTTCAGCTGATCATACTTTTACTCGCTTCGCTGAATTACATTAACCTTACACTGGCCAGATCGATGAACCGGAGCCGTGAAGTAGGGGTCAGAAAAGTTGCCGGAGCCACACGGATGCAGCTGGTGTTTCAGTTCTTAACCGAATCTGTATTGGTTTCATACATAGCGCTTGGAATCGGTCTGTTGCTGCTATGGGTAATAAAACGGTATATTCATGTGTCATGGCTGACCTGGGACATTGACCATACCGGCTATCTTATTCTGCTGTTCGTTCTGTTTAACCTGCTGACAGGTGTCATTGCGGGGGCTTCACCAAGTCTGATTCTTTCTTCCTTTCAACCTGTGAAGGTATTGAAAGGTGCTGTTTTGCCCGTTGGCCTAGGCAAAATAGGCTTCCGTAAATCACTGATTGTTTTTCAGTTTACAGTTGCGCTTGCCTATCTGTTTTTTATCGGGCACGCCTACCATCAACTGAGCTACATGGCGAATGACAATGAAAATTACCGGCGTGAAAATATCCTTACTATATCGCTTCATACGGACCAGTATAAACCGTTTGAAAAGGATATAAATTCACTGAAAGATGTGCAGCATACAGGTTATACTTCGCGCACATTCGGTAATAAACCGGCGCAAACCAGTGTGAAAAACAGCAATAGTGAAACGGGAAATAAAGCCTGGTACTATGCAGCAGATAATCATTTTATCAGCACTATGGGGCTGACATTTGTAGCCGGAAATAACCTGACCGCCAGCCATGCTGAGAAAGCATCTCCCTTAATTCTGGTGAATCAGAAAGCGGTTGAAAAACTTGGTTTAGGCACGGCCCCGGAAGCTATCGGTAAAATGATTGTGGTGAATGATACCCTTACTGCAACCATAATCGGGGTTGTTGCGGATTTTTGCCATTATGATTATGAACGGGAGCCGGAACCGGTTGTTTTCCAGTATAATCCTTCATTATTTAATGTGATGTGTTTAAAAACAAATCCTGTTAGTGACCGGAAAATACTCGAAGCACAGATTAAGGAAATATGGGGAAAATATAATCCGCATCAGGATATTAATATGTCGTGGTTTGATACGGATATGTATGAGCGTTATTACCCGTACGATTTCATGCAGTTTCTGGGGATGCAGAGTATGGTTATTTTTGTTATCGCTATGTTAGGGTTAACCGGTATTCTGACCTATAGTCTTGAAAAACGCCGGAAAGAAATCAGTATCCGGAAATCAATCGGGGCGACAACGGCTGACATAATAAAACTGATGTCCGCTGATTTCATCAAACTATTGGCTGCAGCGACGCTGATTGCTACCCCAATCGGCGTCGCTACCGGTTTGTATATGAACAGCTATATGACGTTCAATGACGGGCTGAGTTATTCGTCAATGGGTGTTTTACTGCTTCTGGTGCTCAGTTTTGCATCAGGCGTTGTCGGGTATTTTTCATGGGCCGCCGCACAGGCTAATCCGGCCAAAATACTGAAGACCGAATAAGGGCGAATCTGCTTTCAGGCTTCCCGGTTAAAATCCCGCTTCCCGCCGGATTTTTCCATAAGCTGCGTTGATTTGATGACGATGTCGTGGGAGAATGCCTTACACATGTCGTAGATGGTCAGGGCGGCTACCGATGCGCCCACCAGCGCCTCCATCTCAACGCCGGTTTTGCCCTCGGTCGAGACCGTACAGTCGACAATGGCGTCGTGGCCGTCGGTGGTGATAGTAATCCGGCAGTTGTCGAGACCCAGCGAATGGCAGAGCGGAATCAGCTCGTCTGTCCGTTTGGCAGCCATGGTGCCGGCAATGATAGCGGTCTGAAAAACAGGGCCTTTCTTTGTCTGAATATCGTTGCTGTCGAGGTGTGTCATCACCTCTTCGGGCAACACCACAATGCTGCGGGCACGGGCGGTGCGTTTCGTGACAGCCTTCTGGCCGACATCAACCATCGATGGATTACCCTGTGCGTCGAGATGCGAGAAATCTTTCATATACCTTTGCGAATAAAATCGTCAGGAAACGTAACCTGCGTAAGAACGCGCACAAACATACTATGATTTCTGTAATTGACGCTACGGCCATCATTCAGGCGCACCTGCTCCGGTTGCCGGCCGAAACTACGCCGCTGGACATGGCCACCGGCCGGATACTGCGCGAACCCGTCACGGCCGACCGTGATTTTCCGCCGTTTGACCGCGTGACGATGGACGGAATCGCTTTCCGGTATGAGGCTTTTGCCGCCGGACAGCGCACCTTCCGGATCGAAGGAACGCAGTTTGCCGGTCAGCCGCAGCAAACCCTGCAACACCCTGACGCCTGCTGGGAGGTGATGACGGGAGCCATGCTGCCGGTCGGCGCCGATACCGTGATCCGGTACGAAGACATCAAAACTGCCGGCGGACAGGCGACGATTCAGGTTGATAACCTTACGGCGGGCCAGAATATTCACCGGCAGGGCGTTGACCGCCGGTCGGGCGATGGGTTGATTCAGGTGGGACAGTTAATGCAGCCCGCCCACATTGCCGTGGCGGCAACGGTCGGGAAAGCAACAGTAGAAACTACCCGTTTGCCGCGGGTTGCCCTGATTTCTACGGGGGATGAACTGGTGGGGGTCGGTGAAACGCCGTTGCCGCACCAGATCCGGCAATCCAATACGTGGATGATCCGTGCAGTACTGGCGGGAATGGGCATTCAGGCATCGCTCCACCATATTCACGACGACCGGCAGACGCTGACGGATGAACTGGGTAAACTGCTGGCGGAGAATGACCTATTGATTCTGAGTGGCGGCGTGTCGGCCGGCAAAGCCGATTTTGTGCCCGACGTGCTGACGGCCCTGGGCGTGCAGCGGCATTTCCATCAGGTTGCCCAGCGGCCGGGTAAACCGCTTTGGTTTGGGTCAACGGCCGGCGATCAGCAGGTCGTATTCGCCTTGCCGGGCAATCCGGTATCGACCACCATGTGTGTGTACCGCTACATTGTGCCGCACCTGCGGGCTTCGGTTGGCTTACCTGCGGCACCGGCATTGACTGCGGCCCTGGCCCGTGACTTCACCTTTAAACCGCCACTGACGTTCTTTCTGCCGGTTAGCCTGGCCGTTGCCGCCGACGGGAAACTAACCGCAGAGCCGTTGCCGGGCAGTGGTTCCGGCGATTTTGCCAATCTGATGGATGCCGGCGCCTTTCTCGAACTGCCTGCCGACCGATCAGACTTTGCGCAGGGCGAGGCGCTGCCGGTCTGGCGGTTTTAGGTAGCGGGGGGGAATGGTACAATACCACATAGCCACATAGAAAAACAAAGATTTTTTACTCTTATGTGCCCTATGTGTCTATGTGGTATATTTATTTGAGTCCGAACATTACAAGCTTACAACCCAAACCCGATTTTCAGGCCCGGATAGACATTTTTGAAAAAGCCATTCATGTACATTTCCGGCTGTATTTTGATAAACCCTTTGTGGAATAAGGTGCCGCTCAGCTTAATGGTATTTGCCTGGAAGTAAGGTCCGCTGCGGTGAACCGGAAACCCAATATAGAAAGCCGCAATCTGACGGGTAAACGCAGTTGTCGGGCGTCCCTGATTATAGCTGTAAAAGGCCAGCCCAACGTTCAGAAAATCATTCCGGAGGGTTTGAATGCGGCTATCGGCAGCATTGGCAAAAAAGAAGTTTGACGAATACCCAACCGAGTACCCAACCGTATGCAGCCGGCTTGGAATCAGTTGCACGTCCAGGTTAAAGGAGGGAACTAACTGATTCCGGATCAGCCCAACACCGATGCCCGGCTGAAAGCTCAGAAACGGCTGATGCTTAGAGCCCGGATTAATAACATGGTGTCTGGCTACACCACTTTCTTCTTTGTATTGCAGATCGAACGACATGCGGGGATTTGTCAGGCCATGACCTTTCTATTGCCTGGCCAGCCTGATGGTCTCCTGCACTTTCTGGTTTACACCCCCTTGCCGTAAAATACCCTCAATGTCGCTTACTGTATTGAGTAACAGGTAAATGTTAAAGTCGTAGTAAGGCTGCTTTACCGGGCTTGCCGACCAGACAATGTGGACAGTATCCTGACGGGTTCTGACGAGCGAAGGCGCATCCTTGCCTGTCATGAACCGGAATGTAGCAGACGCAGCCGGCGTTGTCCGTGACTCAATCGTGCGGCTGATATCGCCGAGCCGGTACTGGATAAAGGCGGATTGCAGCGGGTCCTGTGTGGTGTCGGCAATTTTCTGATAATCCGGCAGCAGGAGGCGCAAAACACTGTCGATATTTTTATGGGCTTCTGCCTGGCTTAACTGGTGGAAGCCAATGATGAGTGCATTTCGCTGGCCGAGGTCTATTTCGATTCGACTCGTACCATCAAAATATTTTTTGTTATTCGCCCGGGTAATGTGCGAATCGAAACGCTGGGCCATAGCTGTTCCGGCAATGCCCGGCAGGAGCAAGGATAAAAGCAAAAGTAAGCGCATGGTAATCAGGGATTTTTTCGGTTTAAAGGAACTGTAAGCGTTGGGGGTGTTTGACTGGACGGATACGCATCGAATGCTCCGGAACCGATCCGTACGAGTCGTTCCGGCTTTTCACCGACGCCATAGCGGATCCGGTGGGCTTCTTCGACGAGCGGCAGCTCATTCTCGTGAATAACCTCGAACCGACGCTTTTTCGCCATAGGTTTAGGGGATGTACCAGCTGTTAAAACAGGCTGAACGACCGGTTTTTCAGACACGGTATCCGGTTTTTCAGGGGCGGTTTCCCCGCTTGCCGTCAGTTGCGGGCGGGTCTCCGTAGCCGCGATTCCGTTTTGTGTCAGGGTATCAGGTATTGTTGCCGGTTTAGTGGTCAGCGTTGGTAGCGGCTGGATAGTGAGGCGTTGCACGCCTGGTTCATCGGGTTTAGTCTGTAAGACGCCCGGTGCGTCAACCTTCGGCGAAACCGGCGGGGCATGGCGGTCTGCGGAGGAATAAGTGGTTGGGCCGTTCTGTACGGGTAGCCAGTACAAGCCTGTTATGCCCGCACCAAGCACGATCAGAACGATGGCGGCGACCCGCACCCATAACCGCCGGAGGTCAGGGGCTGGTTTTGGCGGAGCCGCCGACAGCTCCGTACGGATGCGATCCCATCCCCGCCCCGGCGTATAAGACGTATCTGGCGGCAGGGTATGCGAAACCGAATCCACGGCCTGCCGGATGTTGCGGTCAAGATGTTCGCCGGACATATTGTTCATAGCCTTGTACGGATAACCAGTTTTGCAGGAGCGCGCGGGCTTTGCTCAGCTGGGATTTTGACGTGTTTTCTGAAATATTCAGCTGTTGTGCAATTTCCTGATGCGTGTAGCCTTCAATGGCGTACAGATTGAAAACCGTACGGTAGCCTGTCGGTAACGCCCGGATAAGGGCATAGATTTGTTCCGCTTCGAGTCCGCCGTCCGGTAATGCCTGGTCCGGAACGCTGGCGGTTACACTGTCATCGTCGCGGAAAACCGGGAGACTACGGGTGGCACGCAGGTGTTGCAGAGCTTCATTCACAACGATGCGCCGCAGCCAGGCGTCGAAGCTGTTTTCGTCGCGATAGGTAAACGAGTCCAGGCTGCGGAACATCTTTAAAAAAGCGTTCATCATCACCTCTTCGGCCACCGGCTCGTTCTGGACATACCGCAAACTAATCCGGTATAGCCGGCTCTCATACAGGTCGTACAAGCGCCGTTGGGCGAACGTATTCCCGCGCTGGCATTGTTCGATGAGTTGTGAGAGCATACGTTACCGGTTGTTTCTGCGATAGAAATACAAAAGTGTGTACGAAGGTTGCCTGAGGGCGGAAAAATATTTTTTGGTGTAGAGAAAAAAGCTGGTGTATCAACCGTAGAAACAAGCTGCCGGTAAACGCAAAATTCCGGTCAGCGTCCTGTCAACAAGGGTATCCATCCCGTTCTTTTGCATATAAGCACTAACGGGGGCAGAACTAAACGACTATTGGTTACCGTATGTGCGGGGAGAATAGTAATTTAGGTACCTGTTAACCCAACATGCTAAACCCTTTTATATCGTATGTTTTCACGTCGGATTTTCCTCCAGACCTCGCTGATGGGCACGGCGACGGCCTTGTTTTCGCCCAACGTCCTGCTGTCGGCAACGGCACCCAAAAAAGAACGCCTGGGTATTGCCCTCGTCGGCCTGGGCTATTACAGCACCGACCTGCTGGCACCGGCCCTGCAACAGACCAAAAACTGTTACCTGGCCGGTATCGTGACCGGTACACCGGCAAAGGCAGAGGCCTGGAAAAAGAAGTTTAACATTCCTGATAAGAACATTTACAACTACGACACGTTCGATCAGATCGTGAATAATCCGGATATCGACGTGGTGTATGTGGTGCTGCCGCCGTCGATGCACAAGGAGTATGTTGTGCGGGCAGCTAATGCCGGAAAACACGTGTGGTGCGAAAAACCAATGGCGATGACGCCTGAAGAGTGTCAGGCCATGATTGACGCCGCCCGCAAAAATAAACGGAAGCTGGCCATAGGCTACCGGCTGCACCATGAGCCCAACACGCAGGAATACCGCAAAATTATCCGCGAAAAACAGCTCGGTAATGTGAAGAAAGTAGCCTGCACGGCGGCCTACCGCGATAACCGCACCGACCACTGGAAACAAAAGCGGGAAATGGGCGGAGGCGTGCTCTACGACATGGGCGTGTACGCTATCCAGGGCGCACGGATCGGTACGGGCATGGAGCCAATTGCTATCGTGTCGGCAACTACCTCGACCACCCGGCCGGAAATCTATAAAAACGGCCTCGACGAAACGACCACGGCTCAACTCGAATTTAAGGGCGGGGTGCTGGCCGACATCAAAACCAGCTTCGGCGAAAATTCCAATTTTCTGACCATAAGCTGCGACAAGGGTGATATTAAAATGGAGCCGTATTCGGCTTATGCGGGCGTGAAAGGCAGCAGTCCGCTCGGCATCATCAATCACCCGTATGATCAGCCGGGGCAGCAAATCCGGCAGATGGACGACGATGCCCGCGCCATTATGGACAACAAGCCGATGCTGGTGCCGGGTGAGGAGGGATTGCGCGACATCCGGCTGGTGCGGGCCATCTACGAATCGGCCAGAACCGGAAAGCGGATAAATCTTTAAGGCCCATGCAACGTGACTGTAAATTCCTGCATCTTTACGCAAAACGGTACTAAGAACATGAAAAATTTACGATCTCGTTTCGTCGCATTCGGCCTTGGGCTGACAGTTGCTGCCGGTTTGGCCAGCGCTTCATTTACGAATAAAACCGTGCAGGATGAAGAAACACGCACATTCTCTGTCAACGGCTTCGACCGGCTGGATATGGGCAGTGCTTTTGTTATCCATGTAAAACAGGGCAGCAGCTACAGCGTGAAGGCCACCGGCCGCAAGCAGGATCTGGATGAACTGGATGCACAGGTGAAAGGCAAAACGCTCGATATTCACTATGGCTCGAAATGGAACCGTAACCGCAAACGGGTAACGTTCGAAATCACCATGCCGGCGCTGCAAGGCATTGATTTCTCCGGAGCGTCAACGTCGGATGTACGGGGTTTTAAAAACCAGGGCAACATGTCAGTTGAGGTTTCCGGTGCCTCGACATCGACCATCGAACTGGATGCCGACAAGATTGAGGTGGATTTTTCAGGAGCGTCTACCGTTAATCTGATTGGCCGTGCCGATCAGATAACAGGCGATATTTCGGGCGCAACCACGGTGAAAGCCTTTGATTTACAGTCGAAAAAAGTGCAGTTGGAGGTATCGGGTGCCAGCGGCGTACGCGTTAATGCCAGCGAGAAACTGAGTATTGATGCCAGCGGCGCCAGCTCGGTACGCTATCGGGGCAGTGCGTCGGTCAGTGCTAACACATCCGGTGCCAGTTCGGTACGTAAGGATGCATAACTGCCTGCTGTATGCTGATATAGGAAGGGGCCTGACTGCAATGCAGTCAGGCCCCTTCTGCTTAGGTGAGTAGCCGGAAAGGCGTATATTTGCAGCCAAATCATCAACTTACGAATGCCGCAGCCTAAATACGCTCACGAGTCGAAGACCATCATGACGGAGATGGTTCTGCCGAATGATACCAATACACTCAATAACCTGATGGGCGGGCGACTGCTCCACTGGATGGACATTGCCGCGGCCATTGCTGCTCAGAAACACTCGAACCGCATTGTTGTTACCGCCTCGGTCGATAACGTGTCGTTTGCCGAGCCGATCCGGTTGGGCAACATTGTTACGATGAAAGCGCAGGTGACGCGGGCATTCAACTCCTCGATGGAGGTGTTTATTGACGTATGGGCCGAAGATATTCCGGCGGGTATCCGGGTGAGCACCAACAGTGCCTATTACACCTTCGTTGCCGTTGACCAGAGTGGCCGGCCGATTGAGGTGCCCGCTGTAATTGCCGAAACGCCGGAGGAAAAAGACCGGTACGACAGTGCCCTGCGCCGCCGCCAGCTGCGGCTGGTGCTGGCTGGCCGCATGAAAGCACAGGACGCCACCGAGCTCCGCGCCCTGCTTCTGGCCGAATAATGTATCCTGGCTTATTTGTGATTTATGATTATGTACGGGCGACCCCACGTGGTCGCCCTTTTTTGCGCAGGAAGCTGAAGTTGTGGTCGCCCTAAAGCCGCAGGGACTGCCACGTAATCAGCTGCCATTGCTTGCCGTTGCGTTTGTACGCATCAGTATAGCGCAGCTTAAGGTTCATGGGCTGGCCATTGTTGATGGCCTTAATCGTACAAACCCCGTTCACCACCGCAATCTTGCCATAAATCCGGACCTTCTGCTCTTCCACATTAATCTGCTCATACACCATCTTCGCTTCTTTGATCGACTGGATAAACGACTGCTTGGAATCGACCAGACCGTTGGAATGGGTGTAAATCAGATCATCGGCGAGAACTTTGTCGAGCACATTCGGGTCGCGGGTGATCTGAGCGTTGAACCGCTCTTTTTCGGTAGCAATCAGGGCTTTTTCGTCGGACGACTGGGCGTAAAGTAAGTGTACGCTGACGCTTAATAAGAAAGTAAGGAGAAATTTCATGGTTAATCGTTTTAAAACGTTGTTCGGGGTAGTTATCCGGCAACAGACTGGCCCCGGATGGGTAAGTTACTCAACGCAAATTACTACTCGATGACCATTCGCTTTGTCAGAATTCTTTTTTTAGTAGCCTTAACAGTGCAGAAAGGCTTTGCGCAGCTTGATATTGAACGGCAATACAGCAAGCTGCTGGAGGACGTGCAGTTAAAAGGTGTGTTCGCCGATTCGAAAACATTTCCGGCGTGTACACCCCGTTTTCCGGTAGCGACCATTGTATCGAACTACGAGCAGAAGCGACAGCAACGCAATTTCGACCTGAAATCGTTTGTTGACCAGAACTTTATTGTGCCCGTCCAGGCATCGGTGCCGCTCACCCGTGACCCCGACGCGTCGGTGCAGAAATCGCTGGAGGACCAGTGGAAATTCTTTGTACGCCAGCCGGTTCCGGCAAAGCAACAGGGTCAGAGTACGCTGATTCCGCTGCTGAAACCGTATATGGCCCTCGACGCCGGGGGCGAGGATTTGGGATACTGGCAGAGTGTTTTCACCATGATGGGTTTGCATGCGGCGGGCGTTACGCAGGTCGCCATGGTGCGGAATATGGCCGATAATTTCAGCTACCTTATCAACCGCTACGGCTACGTCCCGGCCGGAAACCGGACCTATTACCTGAGCCGGTCGCAGCCACCGGTGTATGCCTTGATGGTAAATTTACTGACGGAAGTACAGGGGCGCCGGTCGCTGATCAACTACCTGCCTGCTTTACAGAAGGAGTACGATTACTGGATGGCGGGTAAGGAAAAACTGGCGCAGAACGGACAGGCTGACCGGCGCGTCGTCCGGTTATCGTCGACAATCTACCTGAACCGGTACTTCGATGACCGCGACACACCACGCCCCGAAGCCTACAGGGAAGATGTGGCGGTGGCCAGGCAGCGGGCAGGGCTTTTCAAAAAAGGACGCCCGGAAGCGGAAATCTACCGCGACATCCGGGCCGCTGCCGAATCGGGCTGGGAAGGGAGCAGCCGCTGGCTGAAAGACGGTAAAACGCCCCGCTCGATTCAGACCACAAACGTAATTCCGGTGGATCTGAACTGCCTGCTGTTTCATCTGGAAGTAACGCTTTCGGATGCGTACCGCCTCAAAGGCAATAAGAAACTGGCGCAGCAGTACCTCGAACTGGCTCGTCAGCGGTACAATGCCATTCAGCGGTATTGCTGGAATCCGCGCCGCGCGTTTTTCTGCGACTACGATCTGACTACCCAGAAGTCAACGCCGGTCAGTTCACTGGCGGCGGTGTATCCGCTGGCTTTCCGGGCGGCCACGCGTGAGCAGGCGCAGCAGGTAGCCGCCGCGTTGAAACGCGATTTCCTGAAACCGGGCGGGCTGGTTACGAGCCTGACCGTTTCGGGGCAGCCGTGGGATGCGCCCTATGCATGGGCGGGACTGCAATGGCTCGCCATCCGCGGACTCCGGCAGTATGGTGAAAGCGCCCTGGCCGACCAGATTAAGCTGAACTGGATTTCGGACAACCTGCGCGTCTTTAAGGCAAACGGGTATCTGATGCCTAAAAATAATCTTGTGTCTCAACTGAATACGCCGGTCAGTACGGTGCCCTATGCGCCTTCCAACGGGGTATTGTTGTGGATGCTGAAGAATAACTGACGCATCAAACGCAGATAAAGAGTAATTTGGCACCCGGAAAATAGATTAACGGAACAGGCATGCCTTTCAAAAACATACAGATTCGATTCCAGACGGCACGGTCGCTGCCCGCGCCTTATGCCAACTTTTATACACTGACCGCCCGTCCGGCATTTAAGGATTTTCTACAGGTTGATTTCTCGATTTCATATCCTGACCGTGAGGATATTGATGAGGATGAGCTGATTGCAGAAGGATTCTCGCCCGATGATGATTTCAGCTGGTCGGGACGGTTGCCGCTCCTGTGGCAGCAGGCCGTTACAAAACTGGTCGACGCCACAAAGCTGGAAGATGTCAGCGAAGATGAACTGGATGAGGATGATGATTTCTGGGAGATAACCATTGAACGTCCCGACGGTAAAACGCAGAAGGGGATGCCGGAAAACGTTGAGGACTGGCAGTATCTGGCACAGGAGCTGATTCAGGCGACGTATGAGTCAGCCAAAAAAGAGCTGCCGTTTGAGCTGACGTTCATTGACCGGCGGCGCGAAGGCGATACCGAGCTTCGGCTGACAGCCCTGTTTGCCGAACGGATCGTTAAGGCGCAGTCAACGCAGAACAAGCGTTCCCGCAGTCAGACGTTGCCGTGGACTGATCTGCAAAAGATCATGGGGGAGATTTATGCCGTGGAGTTTGATCCCGATGAAGCTGTTTACCAGAAGCCCCGTCAGGATGGCCCCTGGCTGAACCTGGGCGATGAGGAGTGGCAATCACTGCGGGCCTTTCCGGCACTGGTGAAGCTACTGAGTGCGCTGGTATAAGTGGCTGACAATAAAGCGCTGCCAGTACGTTTTCTGCCTGCGTAACACAAAGCCCATATCCTGTTTCAGCAGCTTGGGCCAGTCGGGTAAGGCCCAAGGCCGCACATTGGCCATTACTTTAAAGAACAGGTACATACCGGTACTCAGTCCTTGCTGCCACCACGTTGTCGGCGGGGTGAAATCGGTAATGATACAAAACCCGTGAGGAGCCAGAGCGTGGTAAATTCGGGGGAAAAAGACATCCCGCAACAACGGCTCAGCGAATAAATCGACCACAAACGGGATCAGAACAACGTCGAAGCGTTCGTGCGTATCAAGGTCAGCCTCAGTACCATGCTGAAAATACACTCTGCCCTCAAGGGAATGGTTGCGTACCCGTTCACGAGCAATGGCCAGCATGTTGCGGGAGGCTTCCAGGTATACGACCCGCTGGGGTGTGCTGGTCGTTAAGACGGCATCCAGCAACCAGCCGGTGCCTCCACCAATAAGCAGGATGGAGGCACCGGCCGGAATCTGATTCAGAAAAGCCGTCTGGGCCTTTTTCAGGGTTTGCCCGAACACAAGGCCGGCAAGCTGGTCATATACCGGCGCAACGATATCAAATGTCATGCGGAAAATGATCGGATCATGGGTTGCGCCTGCCCATAGGTCAGCGAGCGCCACAACCATTCAAACGGACCGTAACGGAAACGCGACAGCCACCAGCGACTAAACAAAATCTGGAGAATAAAGATCGGAAATGCCAGTAACGCGGCCTGCCACACATCAATTTCACCGAGTAGGCCGAGTCCGTACCCCATAAAGATCAGTGTACCGAATACCGTTTGCAGGATATAGCTTGTTAAGGCCATTTTGCCGACTGAGGCCAGCGGACTGACAATTCCCTGCCACCACGCCCGCTGGAAAAGTAACGTCAGGCCGGCAATGTAAAAGATCGTCAGCGCTGCACTTTGGGTATCCATCAAAAACCAGAACGTTAATTCTGCCCACTTCGGCGGTTGCTGGGCTGAACCAAAAAGTACCATCAGCAGGATGCCAATGGCTGTCAGTCCCAATACACCGAAGCCGGTTGCGCGGGTAAGCTTCCGGAAAAAAGACCGTTCAGCGGTGAGTTGCTGAAAAAGACGGCGGCGGCCGGCATACAGACCCAACAGAAAAAAGCCCAGCGTCACGTAAATACGGCCACTGCTGAACTGAAAGTCCATTTTGGTTTTAAACCCCCGGTAGTTCGACCGGATCACCTCCGGATAACTGCCTTCTTTCAGCTCTTTGTACAGCAGGTTCGCTTCTTCTTCCGGCGGGGCCGGCGGTTGTTGCGCTGTTTTTGCCGGAGCCGGCTTCGGCCAGAAAAAGTCATAGATGTTCATGACCCGGATCGGGGTGTTCAGTACCAGCAGCAGCCCGACCGTCAGCACCACTTTCTGCGATGCCTGACTGAACAGGAGCATTACAAAGCCAAGCATGGCGTAAATACTCAGAATATCGCCCCGCCACTGCAGGTGATGCAGAAAGCCGATTACGCCCAGAATAACCAGCCGCCAGGCAAACCGAAGGTAAAAGGAACGGTTTGAACCGACATTCCGTGTCAGCATCAGGGCAAAGCTCAGCCCGAACAGAAAGGAAAAAAACGTGTAAAACTTGCCGCTGAAAAAAATACCGACAATCATCTGCACAATGTTGTTGGCAATGCCCTGACTGTGTGTCTGAAATACAAACGAGGGTAGGGGACCCGCCGAAAACCATTCAGCGGCATGAACCAGCAGGATGCCGAACAGTGCAAATCCACGCAGTGCATCAACGGTTTCGATCCGGATTTTGGGAATGTTGAACGGAGGAGAATCCCCGGCGGCTACAGGAGAGGTAAGTGTTTCTGCCATATATCATTACGTATTGTTGTTACTGAAATGCAATATGGCAGACAATCGGCGTTTTTACGCTAATTCGTTGTTTTAATTAGGATTTTTTAGGAAAAGGTAAATTGGGGAACCACAAAGGCACCAGGAAAATAAGAAGCACGAAGTTTCTTTGTGTACCTTATTGCCTTAGCGCCTTTGTGGTTACTATTTACACAACGTTGACGAGTTGGTCGTGGAAGGTTTCTTGCTCTGACGGTTGATTATCAGGAACAATTATCTGTACGGGTGTTGGTTCGGCAGGCCCTACCGGTCTGAAATGGCCTTTTGGTAACCATTTGGCCAGAACAGCGCTGTATACCAATGCAAGTGTTGCCGCTACCGAAGCGATTGATTCGTGCTTATCTTTCTGACGGGTAGCGATTCCGGCAAAGGCGGCCACAAACGGGATCATGTATACAGGGTCGTTCAGCTTGCGGGCGACGGCATAGCCCAGTGCACCCGTGGCGGCCAGAATGCCGGTCGCAATCGGTACATCCCGTTTTTCGTTTGGTGTCCACCAGCCTGCTTCAAGGAAGATATTCGGCGTACCGGCCACGGTAGCGGCTGTCAGCCAGCCTGCATACAAACTAACCGGCCACCGCAGGTATTTCTCCGGACCATCTACTTCCGTCTGTCCGATTTCCATGCTGTTGTGCAGCGCCAGCCCTGCCGGCAGATTCAGCTGGGTAATGACATTGGATGCTATAATGCTTTCGGCTTTCGGATCCGAGAAGAAGCGCCCGAACAGCGTGTTACAGGCATAGTTCAGGAGTAGCCACGGCATCGAACGGCTGAAACGTGGGTTGTTGATTTGCTCCGGCAAAGCCTGATACACGCTCAGCGCCGTTGTTCCGGCATAAATCGTTGGCCAGACGACACCAAATACCCAGCCATCGGGTACGAGGAGGTTTTTCTCAAAAACTTCCTCATACTCGGGCAGGACATTATCGTTAAACTTAGCTTGTTCTTTTTTGCGTTGCCCCGCCTTAGCGCCGGAGCGGCTGGTATAGATGATGCTACCCAGCACAAAAGCGGCGGTTGCCATCCGCCAGATGGATGTTCGTTGCATGATCCTGTTCGTTTCGTTGAGCTATTTAGTTGTATATACTAAATCAACTGGTAAAAACGATAGTTGTTTTCTGCAACCAATCCTTCGGAACGGATTACTTAATAACGACGCGGAGGTCAATTTTAGGCTTGCTGATGCCGGGCTTTACTACGGATGTCGTATCGCCCGGTTTTTTGGCAGGCGCTCCGGTGCCACGACCAACAGCGTCAATCCGGACATAATCAATGCCGGCCGTAATCAACTGTTGTTTGATCTGATTTACCCGACGGAACGACAGGCTTTTGTTGGTCAGCCCGCCTTTTGCATCATTTGCATACCCTAATAGCTGAATCTGAGCGGTAGGGTAGGTTTTCATGATCGTAACGAGTTCGTTTATCGTTGCTTCTGAGCCTGATGCCAGACTTAGCGAGCCTGGCTGGAACGTAATACCTGTCAGCGGGAATGAACGGCCTTTCGGGGCTGCTGCATCGCTCAGGTACGTTTTCAACTGGGTAGAGAGGGCTCCGCCGCCGGTAACAGGCGCTGCCGGGGTAACCGGTGCCGGTGCGGGCGTGGCTGTTTTGCCGGCAACCGACGTTGCGGCAACAGCCGTTGTTGTCGCTGCGGCCGGTGTCGTGCGCCGGGTTGTATCAACGGGTACATCCAGCGAACGCGCTACGGTATCGGTAGGACTGGTGCTGCCGCTTGTCGAATCAGTCGCATCGACAACCTGTGAGGTCTCGGTATCGGTCGAATTGCTCTTCGAATTCTGGTAGACAAAATAACCGCCGACGCCCAGTAAAGCCGCTATCAGCACACCAACGGCAATTTTGCCGATCGGGCTGTCGGTACTGTCCCCGTTGCGGTCACTGTCAAATACGTTAGCGATCGGGCTCGGGGCAGGAGCTACCTTAATTGGTACCGGGGTTTCCGGAATGCGTTTAGCCGGAGCTGCCAGGCCAGCCACAATCTGCTGAAGACTGAGCTTTTCGGCCAGCTGAGGTAAGAGCGCTTCCGGCGTTTTCTGTACAAAACTTTCCCGCTGATCAAACAGAAAGCCAGCCAGCCGGTCGGCATCCATCTTTTGCTCTTTTACCTGTTTACCCAGTACATCCAGTACTATAGTAGAGGTAATGCCGAGCAGTGAGATCGCCGATGAATTCCGGATGCCGGCATACGACGAGATCATACTGGCAATTGAACTTTTCAGAGCAGGCAGCAGGTGACTGATAGCGTCGTTTCCGTTCTGAATGCAGGCATTGATCTGAGACGGATCCTTGAGTGTACTAACCAGATTGTCAGATATGCTTACCGCCTGATTGTGCTTCTGTAAATAGTTATATAGTTGATTTACACCAATTTCTGATGTAGTTCGTTTCATCAGTCCACCGAATACCGTGTATACTAACCCCTGAACGGCTTTTTGCGTTTTTTCAGTGGGCTCGTCCACGTACAAGGCTATCTTGTTCGTAACTTCGGTTGTAAATATTCCGTTAATGACGGCAAAAAAATCCATATAGAGCGAGCAGATGATTGGTTGATTCAGGTGTTATCCCACATTTTCTGGTGCTCACAACCCGTAAAACCCGAATCCGTTTAAAATTAGCCAATCTTTATGGCCTATTGCAACTAAATTAACCGCAAAAATAAAACTTTATCGTTTACTAATTCGCTCTAAGGCATCAAGATACTCAACTTCTACTGCACGCAGGCGGCTTTGGCAGAAGGCAATCAGGTCTGTGGCTAGCCGGATACGCTCCGGAAGCTCGTCGAGCGGAACAGATTCTGTTTCAACTTCTTCGACAATGGCCTGTAGCTGGTTATAAGCTTCCTGATAAGTCATCTTCAATCAGATTTTTCTATGCTTGATGGAGTAGTCGACTAACTTTCTATTTTATCAACTGGTTTTCCTGTACCGTCACCGTGACTGTTTCGTCAGCCATCCGGAGCTGTACAGTATCGTTTGGATGCAAATCTGCTCCTTTGGTAACGATTTTTCCGTCTTTAATTACCAGGGCAAAACCCCGTTTCAACACATTGGCCGGATCCAGGTGCCGGATCGTAACCGTTTTCTCGGTCACTTCGGTCCGCCGGTTTTTCATAAACCCAAACAAGGCCTAGCCAACCCGGTCAATAGCAGTTTTCAGCGTATCGGCCGTTGACTGCATGGTTTGCCGCGAAGCCGAAATCAGGCGGTCGCGGAGAAGCAGACATTTTTCCTCAAATTGACGGTTATGGTCAATCAGGAAGGCAGCGGCTTTGGTCGGGGTTTTTACGCTGGCGTGGCAAAGCATATCGGTAATGCTCACATTCCGTTCGTGGCCTATGCCAGCCAGTACCGGTATTGGGAAACCGGCTACCGTTTCGCCCATCAGATAGGTATCGAACGACCCGAAATCGAGCTGTGATCCCCCCCCGCGGACAATAACAACAGCATCGTACTCCGTTGCGTTTTCCTGTATGCGGGCGAGCTGGGCCGCAATGGCTTTTTCTGCCCCTTGTCCCTGAATCTGACTCAGGTATTCATCCATCTCAATCTGATAACCGAACGCATTGTTGGTCAGTTCATGACGGAAGTCGCGGAGGCCGTCTGAACCGGGCGCCGAAATAAGGGCAATGCGTTGCCAGACAGGTGGCCGGGGCAGCAGCTGATTCGCCGTAAAATACTGGCCATCCTGTTGCCATACCAGTTCCGGATGATCCTTCACGAGTGCATCCAGTATGGCCTGTCGCTCCCGTTCCAGGTTACCAAGCGTATAGGAATGGTCAATCTGTTGAATATCAAGGCGAAGGCCGTACACAGCGTTGTAGCTGACGGCAACACGGAGGAGCAGTTGGATATTCCGGGCAAAAGCCACGCCGGTTGCCTGTTCGAAGGCCCGGATAAGGTGGTATTGCCGCCGCCAGATGGTGGCTTCGAGTTTGGCAAGGGTGTCGCGCTTGCCACCCGTATCGCGTTCGACCAGCGTCAGGAAACAGTACTGCCGGTCGGGATAATTTTTAATGTCGCTGGTTTCGGCAATCACCCAAACCGTCCGTCCGGCAAATGCATCGTCCAGCACTGCTTCAATCGTAAACGCTAAATCGGAAAGCCGGATGGGAGACATGAGATAAAGAGCGAATGAGTGAAAGAATGAAAGAGCGAAAGAAGCGAAGAGTACGCCACTCATTCACTCTTTCGCTCTTTCATTCTTTATTATAGTCCCTCAAACTGCCGCAGGAAGCGGACGTCGTTTTCGGTGTACAGGCGCAGGTCATTAACTACGTATTTCAGCTGGGTAATCCGTTCGATTCCCATACCGAAAGCAAAGCCGGTATATTCCTCAGGATCAATGCCGCAATTGGCCAGTACCTGCGGGTCAACCATACCGGATCCGGCGATTTCAACCCAGCCCGAATGCTTGCAGATGTTGCAGCCGACACCTTTACAGATCTGGCACGAAATGTCAATTTCAGCGCTAGGTTCCGTAAACGGGAAGAACGATGGCCGGTAGCGGACCTTGGTATCTTTGCCGAACATCTCTTTGGCAAAATGATACAGCGTGTCTTTAAGGTCTTTGAAACCCACATTCCGGTCAATGTAAAGGCCTTCAACCTGGTGGAACATGCAGTGGGCGCGGGCCGAAATGGTTTCATTGCGGTAAACGCGGCCGGGCATAATCGACCGGATCGGCGGCTTTTTATGTTCCATCAGCCGGATCTGAACATTTGATGTGTGCGTACGCAGCAGCATATCTGTATCAGATCCTTCGCTTTTCTTCTCGATAAAGAAGGTATCCTGCATGTCGCGGGCAGGGTGATTATCCGGGAAGTTCAGCGCCCCGAAGTTATACCAGTCTGATTCGATCTCCGGTCCGTCTGACACGTCAAAACCGATGCGCTCAAAGATCTGGATAATGCGCTGGCGCACCAGTGAGAGCGGGTGCTGTGTGCCCATCAGATTCGGGAACACCGGCAGCGATAAGTCCTGTGCAGGACCTTGTGCGTCAGCTCCCTCGTTTTCAAGCGCTTCGGAGAATGCCTGAAAACGTTCCTGCGCTTTGTTCTTTAAGGCGTTGAGTTCCTGGCCTACTGCCCGGCGGTCTTCCTGCGGAACTGTTTTTAATCCCTCAAAAAGTTCGGTAACGACGCCTTTCCGGCTTATGAATCTGAGCCGGAACTGCTCCAGCTGTTCTTTATTACTGACCAGAAACTGGTCTATGTCCTGATGTATTTCTTTAACCTTATCCAGCATACCGGTCTTGTCGCCAATAGTTGTGGCAAAGATACGAAACTTTACTGAGGATAGGCGGTTGGGGAGATTTGGGGCGAAAATTACACACTTTGGTGAAAATACTCAACATGACCCCATACACGTTTATGGCCGGAAAAAAACTGATAATGCAAAATAAAATACCATAACACGCTGAAATTAAACGTATACTATATACGAGATAGAAATAATTAGCTGGAAAAACGTATACGGATTGCTTTTTGTACAATACAGATCAACGTCGCCGACGGAAACACGTCAGCAACAGACTCAACGTTAATTATTTTAATTTTCTCGAAGTTAGGAAACGTCTTTTCAACCATTCTATCTCAAAAACGCTATGAACTCGATGACAGCAGAATCTTTCCTGGATGCAGTGTCAATGCCATTTCCAAAAAGCGTGGAAAAAAACACAAATGCTTCCTGCACACAAAAATTACTCATCCCGTTCTACGACCGCAAACGTACTGTTTCGGTTGATGAAATAGTTCGGCTGGAAGGTTGTGGTAACTATACCAATTTCTTTTTGAAAGATGGTACCCGTATGCTGGTTTCGCGTACGTTGAAAGAATACGAGACACTCCTGGATGGACAGGCTTTTGTTCGGGTGCATAAATCATGTATCGTAAATCTGAACTTTGTCCGTAAGTATTACGTGAAAAAGGAAGGTGAGCTGGAGCTTACGGATGGTCAACAGGTGAAAATCTCACGCCGCCGTGCACAGGTATTCGTTGACCGGATGCGTCAGCAACCGGTTGCCGTTAGCTAAATACCCCGTACTTTACGTAAAACCGCTTTTGGGATCTGCGTAAAGTTGCTTATATCTCACCAGGTATTTCTACGTAGTTCGGTGAGGGGATATACTGGAAAAGCACAAAGATATTTTTAGTAATAGCCTGATTGTTAATTGGTTGACCTGATGTAGGAGCCTTTTAGCAATCAGGTGTTTTTTTTTAGAGCGGTCTGTTTAAGGTAATTTTGTCATGTCGATAATCTCAACGCAAATACAAACGAAAACCTCTGGCAGTAATGGACGCTCTGACAAATACCCAACCCTCTGGACTCATTCCAAATTTCGTTGCAACCCCACAACGTGGCCTGCAGCGCATTGCTCTACCTTATCTGAACCGTACGATTACCATTGCGGTTGAGGACATCACTTGCCTGCAAGGGGAAGGAAACTACACGTTTGTATTTACGCGGGATAAAAAGCGGTATCTGATTTCAAAGACGCTGAAAGAATTCGAGCGGAATCTGGATGGTTCGATGTTTTTACGGGTGCACAAATCGTTCATGATCAACCTGAACTACGTTGTGAAAACACGGTTTACTACTGATCGTACCATTCAGCTGACTGATGGGCATGATATTACGGTTTCACGTCGTCGCATTAAAGAAATCAGCCAGCGTTTAAGCACGTATCAGCGTGAAGCGTACAACTAATTTTTTGTGATTTGTGAAATCCAAACAGCCCCCAAAAACGAATATTTAGTGGGTTAATTATATAGAAACAAATAACCGTTGCCCTTTCCGTTCAGGATGTCGGGCAACGGTTTATTTTTTTCTTGATGTTCCGGATGCTGGATGTAGAGTATCCAGCATCCAGAGCATCAAGCATCTAATTTTAAAAAATCCGGTAAGCCAGTGTAATCTGCCATGAGTTCAGCTTCTGCGAAAACTGCGCTGAACTCCCGGAAGGACCGAGGTCGATAGCGGCAATGTTCGAAATACTGCCTTCGCGTCGCACATCAAGCCCCAGGCGGCCAAGGTCGAGGCCAACGCCCAGCTGGTAACCATAGTACGCTTTCGCCCAGGCATCGTTCAGGCTGCCGGACGTATATTGCTTCAGGGCATCGCGCAGGTTCTGGTTATCGCCGACTTTAAACGACACCACCGGACCGGCTACCACACGGAGCGGACCGCCTTTTAAGCCTAACAGGATCGGTACGTCGAAACTGGTTGTGGTTACGTTAACCGTTTGGGTGCCTTCCGGCCGGACAATGTCGAACTGCCCTGATTTTGTCGAGTACAACAGTTCGGGCTGGATGTACAGGTTTTTACCGAAACGGGTATAAATCCCGAACGAAGTACCTGTGCGGCTATCCAGGCTTTGCCGGATATTATCCCGGATGACCTGCCCGTTTACACTGACCGCCGGGGACCCGTTCGCATTCAGCCGGGTTGTAACAAACTCACCAAACTTAAGCTGCGATAAATTGACACCCCCTTTGATGCCAATCTGAAAACCACCCTGTGCAAATGAAACGGCAGGTAAAATCGCTATTAATACTAAAAGAAGGCTCTTCTTCATGTTTTTTCTGTTGTTTCGTCTATGACTGTTGACTTAACGTTTACCCCCATTCTCTGGTCTGCGAAACCAACTTATTTTGAGTAAACGGTGTTTTTCAATTGCCGGTAGATGCGGGTTAGGTGGCCAGCAAAACCCGAAAGGCGCCTGTTGGATACAGGATGCCGGATAAGGTTTAACGAGCCTCTGAAAAAATAAACCTAACTTCTTTAGCGGTAACTAATCACTTAACAATGGCTAAAATCAAAACCACTTATTTCTGCCAGCAGTGCGGGCATCAGTCGCCCAAATGGCTTGGCCGTTGCCCTTTGTGCGGCGAATGGAATACATTTGTCGAAGAACTGGTTCAGAAAGATGAACCCGAAAAAGGCAACTGGCGGGCATCCACCGGCATTACCAAAACGGCGGCAAAACCCAAAGCCATCCATGCCATTAACTACGAGGAGCAACCCCGTACGCTGACTACTGACGGGGAACTGAACCGCGTACTGGGTGGTGGTATTGTCCCCGGCTCGCTGGTGTTGATTGGCGGTGAACCCGGTATCGGTAAATCACCCCTGTTGCTCCAGATTGCCCTTAGTCTGAACGAGCAACGGGTGCTTTATGTGTCGGGAGAGGAAAGTGAGATGCAGATTAAAATGCGGGCGGAACGGCTGCCGGCTGCACCTGCCAGTGATTGCCACATCATGACCGAAACATCGACGCAGAACATTTTCCGCGTGATTGAACACTTTGAACCGGAAGTATTGATTATTGACTCGATCCAGACTATGCATTCGTCGCTGGTTGAGTCGGGGGCGGGGAGTGTGTCGCAGGTGCGGGAGTGTACGGCCGAGTTTATGAAATATGCCAAGGACAGCGGGGTGCCGGTGTTCATGATCGGTCATATCACTAAAGAAGGTTCGCTGGCGGGGCCGAAAGTGCTGGAGCACATGGTCGATACCGTACTGACGTTTGAAGGTGACCGTCATACGACTTATCGTATCCTGCGGACAACCAAGAACCGTTTCGGCAGCACATCCGAACTGGGCATTTACGAAATGCTGGGGTCGGGGCTGCGGCAGGTGACTAACCCGTCCGAAATTCTGATTTCGCAGCGGGAGGAGGCCCTGAGCGGGATCGCCATTGGGTCGATGATGGAAGGCAACCGGCCGCTGATGATCGAGATTCAGTCGCTGGTCAGCATTGCCAACTACGGAACGCCGCAGCGGAGCAGCACGGGCTTCGACAATAAGCGCCTGCAAATGCTGCTGGCCGTGCTTGAAAAACGGGGTGGTTTCCGGCTCGGGCAGCAGGACGTGTTCCTGAACGTGGCCGGCGGGCTGAAAGTCGAAGATCCGGCGATTGACCTGGCGGTGTGTGCGGCGATCGTGTCGAGCTACGAGGACGTGGCTATTCCGGCCTCGGCGGCGTTTGCGGCGGAGGTCGGACTGGGCGGTGAAATCCGCGCCGTTAACCGGATTGAGTCGCGGATTTCGGAGGCGGAAAAGCTGGGCTTCAACCAGATTTTTGTGTCGAAGTATAACCTGAAAGGCATCGACGTGAAGAACTACAAAATCGCGGTCCGGCCCGTGACGCGGCTGGATGAGGTGTTTCAGGCGGTGCTGATGTAGTTTTTTCGCCACGAAGGCACCATGACGTGAAGAAGCACTAAGCTTTTACGTTTCTTCATGCTGTATGTCTTCGTGGCAACTGTTTCCTTGTGCTGCTTAGGTACTTTGAGCCTTTGTGGCAGCAGAAAAACGCTTATATACCCATACACAACCGAAAGCAGCCAGCGTACCGATACCGGCTCCGGCCAATACGTCGAGCGGGTAGTGCGCGCCGACATAGATACGGCTGTAGGAAACCAGTATGGCCCAGAAATATAAATACTTCACCCACGGGTAGCGATGGGCTATTAAAAGCGTCAGCACTGTCGCCATCGCAAAGGTGTTGGCCGCGTGTGAAGACGCAAAACCGTACAGACCACCGCACGGTAACACAGGATGAATCAGCGGTTGCAGCGCCTCTACATGGCAGGGGCGCGGCCGGAGCGTCAGGGGTTTTAAGATAGATGACGTAAGCTGATCGCCAAGGGCTACGGCAGCGGCAATGGTCAGGATGATCCAGCCGCCCTGTTTCCGGAATTGCCAAATGAGCCATCCCGCCAGCAACAGGTAAAAGGGAATCCACGTATTCCGTTCGGTAAACCAGACCATGATAGGGTCGAGCCAACCGGCGTAGTGGCGGTTCAAAAACAGAAAAAGATCGGTATCCAGTCGGAGAAGCACGTCAATCATCGTGGCGCAAAGGTAAACAAGCCAAACGAAAACACGGACTTATCGGGCCAGTTGCGTATCGAGCCAGCCGGTCATGTAGGCCAAAACAGCTTGCTGTTCCGGCTCATTGTGGATTTCGTGATAGAGGCCGTCCCATGTTTTAAACGTCAGTAATGCCTTATTCCCGTTTTTATAAAGTGCTTTTGACCCATCCGGACCGGCAATTTTGTCGGCTGTACCGTGCATGATTAGTGTTGGGACCTGAATGTCGGCGGCATGGTCGATGGCGTATTGCTGCGCTTCATAGGCTCCGAAAAACCAGCCGGGGGTAATGACGCTATGATTTAGTTTGTCGGCTTTATAAGCGGCTACCACGGCCGGATCACGGGAAACCGCCGACACGTCGAGCTTCGACGAAACCTGGATCGACGGCAGGATGTTGCGCATTGTTTTGGCCAGCCAGATTTCAAACTTCGGTAGTTCATAAGGCACTTTCAGCCACGCCCCCTGTACAACCGCGCCCTTGATCTGGGGCTGGCGACGAATCAGAAAGTTGGCCAGGATGTTGCCACCCATCGAATGCCCGAACAGAAAGACGGGCAGTTCGGGGTATTCGGTCCGCGTAAAGTCGAGGAGGGTCTGGACGCTGTCGAGCAGGGTGTCATACCGGTCAACATGGCCGCGTTTGCCTTGCGTCTGACCATGGCCGGGCAGGTCGTATGCCGTTACTGCATAGCCGTGGCTGTTCAGGAATGCCGCCACGTGGGCATACCGCCCGGAGTGTTCTCCGAAGCCATGCACAATACCGACAACCGCTTTGGGCTGGTCAACCGCCCAGTGCCGGGCAAACAGATGAGTCTGGCGAAAAGGGAGAAGCATAGTTTAAAGAGCGAAAGAGTGAAAGAGTGGCCGCTTACGCGGCAAAAGAGCGAATTTTTAACACTATGACCATGAACACCGGAAAAGAAGCCTGATTGATTGTTTTTTGCAGTAAACCTTTCGCTCTTTCACTCTTTCGTTCTTTCGCCGCGCGGCGGCCGCTCTTTAATCAGTTGTATCCCAGAACGGTCCGGACGCGTTCGATGGTGTGAGCAGCGATAGCGCGGGCTTTTTCTTCGCCGACCCGTAGCTCGTGTTCGAGGGCATCCGGGTTCTCGTTATAGTAGTAGTTAAACTGCTCACGTTCGGTCGCAAAACGGGTAATGATCAGTTCATACAGCTCCTTCTTGGCGTGGCCGTAGCCATAGCCGCCCGCCAGGTATTTCTGCCGCATGGCCTCCGTTTGCTCCGGCGTGGCGATCAGGGCGTACAACTGGAACGTTATATCGGTATCCGGGTTTTTCGGTTCTTCCAGCGGCGTTGAATCCGACAGAATCTTTTTGATGACCTTATACAGGTCATTGGCCGGCTGGAAAATGTCGATGTAGTTGCCGTACGACTTGCTCATTTTCTGACCGTCGATGCCCGGAATAGTCATGATCCGTTCATCGATTCTGGCTTCCGGCACCACAAAAACCTCCTGATTGTAATGGTTATTGAAGGCGCTGGCAATGTCGCGGGTAATTTCCAGATGCTGACGCTGGTCCTTGCCGACCGGCACCAGATTGGCATTGTACAACAGAATGTCGGCGGCCTGCAGGACCGGATAGGTAAACAGACCGGTGTTTACGGCTGACGGAGAACGCTCGGCTTTATCCTTAAATGATGTTGCGTTCTGCAACATCGGCATCGGTGTAAAGCAGTTGAGGTACCAGGCCAGTTCGGTATGCTCCGGCACCCGCGATTGCCGCCAGAACGTTGTCCGGACGGTGTCAAGGCCAAATGCCAGCCAGGTAGCGGCAATGGCCCGTGTAAACTCCCGGCGCGTTTCGCCGTCGCGGAGAGTCGTTAGGGAATGCAGATCGGCAATGAACAGAAACGAGTCGTTGCCCTCCTGACGGGATAATTCAATAGCCGGCACAATGGCCCCCAGAAGATTACCTAAGTGAGGGCGGCCACTGCTTTGAATACCTGTTAATATGCGTGCCATGTAACGAAAAGTGAATGGATAATGTAAAATGTATAATGAACAATGCCTTTGCCGGGGCCACCATTATACAGTTTACATTATCCATTATCCATTAAAAATTTATTTGCCTTGTGCCTCTACAACGGCGATGGCCACCATGTTTACGATTTCGCGTTCTGAAGAGCCCAGCTGCAATACGTGAACCGGCTTCCGCAGACCCAGCAGAATCGGGCCGATGGCATCAAAACCGGCTGCTTCCGACATCAGGTTGTAGGCGATGTTCGAGGCCGACAGGTTCGGGAAGATCAGCGTGTTGGCGCCTTCTTCGACCAGCTTGCTGAACGGATGGTTCTGGCGCAGCAGTTCGGTATTGAACGCTAAGTGGGCCTGAATTTCGCCGTCGACAATCATGTCCGGATGCTTTTTGTGCAGCAGATCAACGGCCTTATTCATCTTCTCGGCATCATCGCCCTTGGCTGAGCCGAAGTTCGAGTACGTTACCAGTGCAATACGCGGCTTGATGTTGAAGCGTTCAACGGCGCGGGCGGTCATCTCCGTGATTTCCACAATTTCTTCCGCCGTCGGGTTAAAGTTAACCGTTGTATCCGAGAAGAACAGCGGGCCGCGCTTGGTCAGCATGATGTACATACCGGCCACTTTCTGGACACCGGGCTCCTTACCGATCACCTGCAGGGCCGGACGGATGGTGTCCGGATAGTTGCGGGTCAGACCGGAGATCAGCGCATCGGCCTCACCGGTTTCGACCATCATCGCCCCGAAGTAGTTGCGGTAATACATCAGTTTGCGGGCTTCGCGGGCGCTGACACCTTTCCGCTGACGCTTCTGATAGAATCCGTCCGCGAATTTGTTAATCAGTTCTTCCTGCTCCGGTGAACGGGGATCGAGGATCGGCGTATCGCCCAGGTCGAGGTTGTTCTGTGCAATCAGGTCGCGGATCAGTTCCTGCTCACCCAGCAGAATCGGGTACGCAATGCCTTCGTCGCGCACCTGCTGGGCGGCCTTCAGTACTTTCAGGTTCTCGGCATCGGCAAATACCACCCGCTTCGGATTGGTTTTTGCCTTGTTAATGATCACGCGCGAAATCCGGTTGTCCTGACCGAGGCGGCGGGCCAGCTGACCTTCGTAGGCTTCCCAGTCGGTAATCGGATTTTTGGCAACACCGGATTCCATCGCTGCTTTGGCAACGGCCGGGGCAACGGTTTGCAGCAGACGCGGGTCAACCGGTTTCGGAATGATGTAGGTCCGGCTGAACATCAGGTTGTCGGTGCCGTAAGCCATGTTCACGAGGTCGGGAACCGGTTTTTTCGCCAGTTCGGCCAATGCACGGACAGCTGCCAGCTTCATCGGCTCGTTGATTTCGGTGGCACGGACGTCGAGGGCACCCCGGAAAATGTACGGGAAGCCCAGTACGTTATTCACTTGGTTCGGGTAATCCGAACGGCCGGTTGCCATGATAATGTCCGGCCGGGCTTCAATCGCCTCTTCGTAGCTGATTTCCGGTGTCGGGTTGGCCATTGCAAACACAATCGGGTCATTGGCCATGGTTTTTACCATTGCCTGACTAACGGTGTTGCCTTTCGACAGACCGATGAATACATCGGCGCCCACAAACGCTTCTTCCAGCGTGTTCAGGTCACGTGAGGTCGCGAAGATGCTCTTCCGTTCGTCGAGGTCGGTACGGTCAGCGCGGATTACGCCTTTGCTGTCGCACATGACCACGTTTTCGACGTTGGCACCCAGCGCTACGTAGAGTTTCGAGCACGAAATAGCCGAAGCTCCCGCACCGTTCACCACGATTTTAACCTCTTCGATTTTCTTGCCGACCAGTTCGAGGGCGTTCAGCAGGGCCGCACCGGAAATAATGGCGGTACCATGCTGATCATCGTGCATGATCGGAATGTTCAGTTCTTTTTTCAGGCGCTCTTCGATCTCAAAGCACTCCGGTGCTTTGATGTCTTCGAGGTTAACGCCGCCAAACGTAGGTTCCAGAATCTTAACGGTTCTGACAAACTCATCTACGTTTTTGGTATTCAGCTCAATGTCGAATACGTCGATGTCGGCGTAGATCTTGAAGAGCAGGCCTTTTCCTTCCATTACCGGTTTACCGGCTTCGGGGCCAATATCGCCCAGACCCAGCACGGCCGTACCGTTAGAGATTACGGCGACCAGGTTGCCTTTGGCGGTATATTTATAAACGTCTTCCAGGTTGTCGGCAATGGCAAGACAAGGTTCGGCTACGCCTGGTGAGTAGGCCAGCGACAGATCGCGCTGTGTATTGTACTCTTTGGTAGGAACGACCTCCAGTTTGCCCGGACGGCCTTTTGCGTGATATTCGAGCGCGTCTTCGCGCCGGATTTTCTTCTGCATGGGCACTTAATCAAGGATGGTTTCGTAGCGCGAAGGTACAGAAAAACTAATTGCCCGAAGCGGATTGATTTATCCGGAGAAGGATTTGTCGCATTTGGTGACGGTCGATCCAGACCCAACATGTCCAGGCAATTAGCAGGCCTGCAACCGCTCCCAATACCCAGAGAACCGGCCGCGTATGGGTATCCGCGTGAGGGGGTGTATTTGCCTTTAGCACCAAACGGGAATTGTTTATGGCAGCCTCAATCCGGAAGACGTCAATTTGTGTAAAGTCATCGACCTTATCGCCAAATGTCAACGCCTCTGTACCGGCCAGTTTTTTGGCAAAGTCTTCTTCCCGGATGGTCAGCAGAACCGGCTGGCCCGGACCCGTCAGCCGGAGAAGGGTAAGTACCTCATCGCCGAATTCTTTTTTTGTGGCGCCAAACGAAAAGCGGGGAAATTCGTTCAGCCGGAAGGAGACACCCAGCGGCCTGCCTTTACCCGACTTCACGATCCGGACCTCATTGACGGTGGCCTGTAGCTGGTGTGTCCGGTTGCTCTGTGTTGCCGGCGTATAGGCCGCATAGCCCAGCCACACCAGTCCGGCGATAAACGCAACATAGCCCAGCACAGCGATGCGCAGTAACCTGGTTTCGGTCGTATTAAGACCCTGCCGGAACGGGACTGGTTGCCCGAATTGCGTCAGGAGTTCTTTTAACTGGTTATAATCTGCGTAGTAAGTTTCCAGAATGCTGAACCAGTCGTCATGGGTATAAATGGTCAGCTGTTTTTTGTCAGGGGTTGATTTGCCACCGGCGGCCTGTTCATTATAGCCCAGGATGTCGTCGAACCGGATTTGGGTACGTTGCCCGAACCCTTTCCGGACCAGCAACTGATTGCCGGATACCCTGACTGATACGGTTACAAACAACGGAAAGGTCAGGAGCAGGAGCAAGGCCGGCAGCAAGACGCCCAGCCACCGGAGAGCCGGTACGAGGTTGGGAAACGGTTGGGCAGAAAGCGGCCTCAACGCCAGCACGATCATGCCGGCTACGGTCAGGAAAAGCAGGTACGTGAACAGGTAGCCCGTAAACTTCATGCGGTATGTGCGGGGCGGTACGGATAGCGTGATCATAACATTGGTCTGGTTTTGATCAAAAATAAGTAACCCGCCGTATCCGCGCAACCGGTACCGGATGGGTGGTTAGTTTGCGGGACGACCTTGTGTCAGCTGGCGAATGGCGGCCACATGACACAGGGCTACCATGGGTACAACAAACCCCGGCAGCCACACAAAGGGGAACTTCAGAATACCGACGTTCGGCTGGTCAAAATTGAACTGCTGCACGGCAGTAGGAGCCGACAGGAAGGCAATCGTGACAATGTTGATCAACAGGAGCAGGGCAAGCAGGTTCCAGACCAGCAGTGCGCGCCTTGACACTACCTGTTTGCGGAACACCAGCCAGCCGATGACGGGAGCGGTCAGGCCCGACAGTATATCCGGATTCAGGCCCTCGAAGGTCATCATTTGCGGTACTTGCCGGTCTAAAAACAGTCCCAGCAACACCAGTTCGACGGGGATGCGGATAAGGTGAAAATACGTGATGGAGCGGAGTGGCAATGCATCCAGAAACCGCTTACCGGCAGGGGTGACGGTCAGGGCAATCAGACTGGTAAAGACCGGCACAACGACCAGTATGAGACGCGGGGGGATAGCCGACAGATTCACGAAAAAATCATTGGCCGCCAGCGTGCCGGTGAGCGTCAGCCAGCCAATGGCCAGACTGGTGAACCATACTGCCTTTTTCGGGCGTGTGTTGCGTAAAAGGTGGTAGAAAAAGAGGAGTGAAATGATGGTGATCAGGACAAAACTTACCACAAGCCATACCGGTGGCTGCTGCGAAAGTGCTGAAAGGTCAGGTGTCATGTCGTTGCTGGTTTATAAGATATGCCGGCAAAACAATGGCTTGCGCGCAACGATACATCATGGACTTACAGGAAGATAGCTGAATGGTACCGGAATAGGGGCTGAATGGTCAGGCGGTTACCGGGCTTGCCAGCCATTTTTTCAGGTCTGCACTCCGGTACCGGCTGATGGTAACCGGCTCCGTGTCCTGATCTTTATGCAGGGCCGGCCGAAGCTCAACCTGAAGCTTACGGTTGGTATCGTCCTGCAGGCTGGCAATCGCTGCCCGGTGAGCAATGATCTGCCGGTTGAGCTGGAAGAAAAAGGGTTCCGGCAGGTGCGGCCCGATTTGGGTGAGGGCATTGTAGGCCGTTATTACCTGTTGCCCGTCCGTTTTGAGCAGTAATACCAGCCCGTTAGCTGAATAAAAGTAAGCAATTTCGTCGGGAAGCAGTTGCAGGGTGCGGGTACCGGCGTCAATCAGTAACCGTTGCGTACCGGTGACGATGGGTGTTTCGGTGGTGGCGGGTCCTTGTCGCTTTTCCGTTTGCAGGAGCCGGAAGAGATAGCGCCCGACATAGGCCCCGTTGACGATAGTGGCTAGGGTGGTGCAGACAACGGCCCCTGTCAGCAGCAGGGCGGGCGTCGGCCACTGACCGGTGTAAGAGCGGATTGCTGCCGGAAAGATGATTGAGAACGTCAGCAGGGTGAGTATACCGCCAAGGCCGATTTGCCAGCGTAGCCGTCGGGTCGCGCCTTCGTAAAACGGAATGCGCCGGTCGAGCCAGTGAAAAAGCCGGAAGTTTACTTCCCAGCAGCAAAACATTACCGTCGCCACTGTCAGGAAATACGGCAGCGGGAAGGAATAACCGGGCTGAAAAGGAAACCGCCGGCCAAATACCACGTGCGACACAATAGTGGCCGCCACCGGAATGGCAACCAATCGCAACAGGGTATCTCGCCGGCGGTTAATGGATTCCAACGCGTTGATTATTTATAGAGCAGGTATTTCTGCCGCATCTTCTTGTAGTTCGACAGGCCCGGCTCCCAGCTTTTCCGGATGTCGGCTTCCGGCGTACCGGCGATAATCTGTTTTTTCAGGTTTTCGGTGCCCGCGAGCTTGTCAAAGTTACCCATTTGTTTGCTGAAGCTCATATCGAAAAATTTCTCCTTTTCGGGGTAGGCATTATACAGGTCGATGAGCCATTTCAGGTTGATCTGCCGTGTTTTGTAAAACGTGCCGGTGTTGTATTCCCGCAGGTCGAGGCCGTAGCAATCATTGTTCTGGTGCAGCGGCGTTTCGCTCATGCCCGGAATGGATACCGGCTTAAACGAAAACGCATACTTGCCTTTCAGCGCCGGCGCGCCCAGTACGGTGAACGGGAAATGGGTACCCCGTCCCTGACTCACAATCGTGCCTTCGAACGGGCACAGGCTCGGGTAGAGCAGAATTGACTGTGGCGTGTTCAGGTTCGGCGACGGCGGTACCGGCAGCACATACGGCGTATCGTGGGTGTAATTGGCGACCTTAATAATTTTCAACTTACACTGCGCTTTGTTGGCCAGCCAGCCTTCGCCGTTCAGCATCTGCGCAAACTCACCGATGGTCATGCCGTGCGTAATCGGAATCCGGTGCCGGCCGATACCCGACCGCAGGTGATCTTCCAGAATCGGCCCGTCGACGCAGAAGCCGTTAGGGTTCGGGCGGTCCAGAATCATCAGCTCCTTGCCGTTTTCGGCGCAGGCTTCCATCACGTATTGCAGCGTGTTGATATAAGTATAAAACCGGCAACCCACGTCCTGCACATCGAAGATCATCAGGTCCAGGTCGGCCATGTCTTCCTTGCTGGGCTTATGGTGTTTACCGTAGAGCGAAATAATCGGAATCCCCGTTTTGGCATCGACCGCATCATCGACTTTAGCCCCGTTGCTGGCATTACCCCGGAAACCGTGTTCGGGCCCGAACACCTTAACGATCTTCACCCCGAGGCTGACCAGGCTGTCGACGCTCAGCTTATTGCCGATGATAGACGTCTGGTTCACGAGCATGCCTATGCGTTTGCCTTTCAGGTAAGGCAGGTATTGGGCGGTTTGGTCGGCACCGGTCACCGGCGCCTTGCGCTGCATAGCCTGCGGTCCGGTGATGGCCGGCGTCAGGGCCGGCAGCGTTGCCGTGGCGAGCAGCAGCGCCGAAAAGAAAGCAATGAATTTCATGTTTGTTGCAGAATAGGAAAGGACAAAGGTACAAAGAGAATACTGACCGTTTATCAATGGTAATTGATATCAAAAAACTATATATGTATGTGTGTGTTTTGTTTCACACCCATTTTTTGTTTCACGTACATATAATCAGGGTTTATGTACTGGCTAAGCGGTTTAATGGACTTATGTACATGCTTTTTGGTGCTGCATATGGCTTTAGATAGCTTTGAAGTTGATTCGGTAAGCAGATTAGTCAACAAAAAGACGTTTGTAAGCCTGTTATTATAACGTACATGTACTATAACCAACTTTAAATGAACACACAATCTTTACTTGCTTTAAGTAGCTCTTCGGGCCATTGGTTTACTTGGCAAAGAGTCAGGCCACGCTTTTATTTTCGGTTTATTTGTTTTGCTTTATTGATGGCTGTCGGGTTATGGCAGTCTGCAGAAGCACAGATTGTGCAACGACCAAAAAAGCAATCGGTCGTTAAGAATGCGCCTTTGCCCACATTATCGGTTTCAATTATACCCTCGTCTTCTGTATATACAGAAGGGCAAAGCGTTACAGTTACTTTTTCAGGGGGGACGGCAGGACAGGTATATGGGATCAGTATTTATGACGTTACAGATACGGATTATATGAATCCGCTGTCAAAAGCAACCTTGGTGCCTAGCTCTGATCCGATGAGTAATACCGTTTTAGGAGGAAGCGGGGCTTATTTTATCGCCACCTTTGATGCGGGTTCATCTTCATCTCTTAATCTGGTTTTTGATGTATTTAATTATTATAACATCAATGACTACGGTGATAGCCAGTCGTTTGCGATTGTTGCCCCGGTCTCTACGCCGGTTTTCTGTAATACGGTCGCTTATGTAACCCCGGCCGGTGCCGGTACCAAAAACGGCAGCAGCTGGGACAATGCCCTGCCCGGCACACAGCTTGCACAAGCCTTATCAACGGCCTGTGCCAACACAACCTTCTTGGTCGGCAGTGGCGTGTATAAACCAACGACCGGCGCTGACCAGACGGCCAGTTTTTCAATCGCGTCGGGTGTGCAGGTATATGGCGGGTATGTGGTATCCGGAAATACGGCCACGCGCCAGACATTTGTGGTCGGCACGCCGGCCAGTACTACGCTCTCGGGTGACATCGGTACGTCGGTGTCTACGGACAATAGCTATCGGGTTGTAGAAATCATTGGAACAGCTGCCGGCACCCGGCTGGATGGAATTGTGATAACCGGAGCGCGTGGCGATGCTGTTAATCAAAGCGGGGGTGGTATTTACAGTACTGGTGCCAGCTTTACACTTGCCAACGCAACACTGACCGATAATGCCGCTAATCATGGTGGAGCCGTATATATGCAGGGCGGAAACCTGTTTATCACAGGGACGAATGTTACGCGGAATACGGCAAACAATAATGGCGGCGCGCTGTATTTTACCAATGCGGCAACGTTCGTATTAGACAACAGCTCACTTTCAGATAACAGATCGATTAACAGTAACGGCGGTGCTGTCTATACCGGTAGTAGCCTTACGGTTTCGGTTACCAGCAGTACAATCGGGCAGAACTCGGCTCCGTCTGAAGGCGGGGCTTTCCGGGTGAACGGAAGCGTTAATCTGGTTATGACAGGCAGTAAAGTAGTGGCCAACTCGTCTGTAAACAGTAATGGTGGGGTGTTTAAAATTTCGGGCGGCCTAACGGCAACCATTACCAGCAGCAGTATCAACCAGAATAGTTCCAGATACAACGGTGGATGCTTTGATGCCTCAAGTGCAGTCAATCTGACGCTTGCCAACAGCGCGTTTATCGGAAACGTATCCGGGAGCAGCAGCGGTGGAGTGGTCAATAGCACTGGTGGCGGCCTGACAGCAGTTATTACCAGCTGCAGTATCAGCCAGAACTCATCCAGCTACGGTGGCGGGTTTGCTAATTTGTCAGGGGCTGTCAGTCTGACGGTCACGGACAGTGATTTATCGGGCAATAACTGTACAAGTAGTAATGGCGGGGTAATTAATACCAGCTCAACTATAAATGCGGTTATCAATAACACACAGATCCGGCAGAACGTAGCAAACAGTAACGGAGGTGTGTTCAAGGCTGACGGATCCATGAACCTAACGCTCTCAAACAGCAACCTTTCGCAAAATATCGCTCGTAACAGTAACGGTGCTGCTGTTTATGCAAGTAGCCTGACGGCAGTACTGACCAGTTGTACGATCAGTCAGAATACGGCGAATGCGAGTGGGGGGGCGCTTTACATTCAGGGCGTAGCTGCGTTGACGGTCACGAATGGTGATATGAACAATAACAGTTCATCCAATGGTAATGGCGGATTTTTATACGCCCAGTCCGATGTAAATCTAGTGATGGATGGGGTCAGACTGGAGCAGAACAACGCTAATTACTCAGGAGGAGTTGTTTACTCATCAGGCTTTGGTACTTTCTCTGCCAATAACAGCGTATTTAAACAAAACAGGGTTATAGCTAACTATAGCAATGGCGGGGTATTTTACTTTAGCACCGGTGTGAATGCTACCATTACCAGCAGCTCAGCCATCCAGAATACTGCTACAGCTTCAGGAGGGGTAATCTCTGCGGGCTACATATCAGGGCGGTTAGTCATTAGCAATAGTCTGTTTTCGCAAAATCAGGTTACGCAAAACGGTAACGGTGGTGTAATGTATGTCGCTTCTCCTTTGACTGCTACCATTACCAGCACAACCATGAGCCAGAATACATCGCCTAACGGAGGGGCCGCTATCGCGGCGTCATCAGGGTCAACGACCTTCGTTACCGATAATTCATACTACACCGACAACGTGGTAGTTCAGGGCGGAACCGGTGGTGCCCTGTATCTGAACGGCGGTATTACGTGCATTAAAAACAGCGTATTTACCGGAAATACCTGTCCGAATCCGGGGGGAGCTATCTATATTGGCTCACCGACATCGCTCACCATGGCGAATACGCTTGTTAAACAGAATACCGTATGGCAAAATGGCCCGGGCGGTGGTTTGTATCTGACCCTCGCAACCGGCAATATTACCAGCACGACCATTAGCCAGAATACAGCGGTAAATGGCCAGGGAGGCGGTCTTTATGTAAGTGGCCCCGGCACCCTGACGTTGGCCAACAGCCTGATCGATCAGAACGTTTCTTCTGCCAGTGATGGGGGAGGACTCTATGCCACAGGCGGTACGTATCTGGCAAGCTCAACCATTTCGCAGAACATCGCTCCGCAAGGACTGGGTGGTGGCATTTATGTGTCCGGCAATGGACAGATGACAAACTGCGTTGTCACGCAGAATAGTGCGCTAAGCGGCGGAGGTATTGTGAGTGAGGGTAATGAATTCACGTTTGTGAATAACCTGCTTACTGGTAATGCCGCTTCAGAAAGCGGTGGGGCTATATTGACCGATGCAGCGATCACAGCGGTTAACCAAACTATCTCCGGCAACAGCGCCCCGACGGGTAGCGCGATATCGGTGCTGGGAATGGGTGTACTTGACCTGAAAAACAGCATTGTCTGGAACAACGCTACACCGGCCAACAGCTTCTCGGTGGATGCAACCGCTTCGCTTTCGCTGACCAACAGTATCAGCGACCCGGCAGCAACTGGCTTTGGTAATGGTGGCAACAACAAAACAAATAATCCGCTGTTCAAGAATCCGGCAGCGGGTGACTTTTCGCTGAATGCCTGCTCACCGGCCATCAATGCCGGTACAGATGCGGCCAACACGACGACGACTGATCTGGCCGGGCTAAACCGGAAGGCCGGTACGATTGATATGGGCGCCTTTGAGTTTCAGGGTTCACCGGTAGCCTTAACGCTGACGGCTGCGGCCTCGAAGACACTGGCATGTACGGGCGAAATTCTTCCGCTGACAGCAACCCTGAGCGGCGGCACCAGCCCGAACAGCTACAGCTGGACAACCAACAGTACGGGCGTAACGTTGCCGTCGTCGGCCACGGGTTCTCCGTTATCGGTTACGTTGACGGGCGCGGGCCAGAAGTCATTCACGGTAACCGGTCAGGATGCGGGCGGTTGTGCGGCAACGCCGGTCGTGGTTAGTGTGAGTGTTGTAAATGGTGTTAGTATTACCACTCAGCCGGTAGCTTCGTCGGCGGTGTGTGTCGGTGTTGCGGTGAGTGTACCGGTCAGCGTGACAGGCGATGTTGTTAGTCAGCAGTGGTATAAAAACGGCAGTCCGGTAAGCAGTCAGACGGCGACTATGCTGAGCCTGACGGCGGCAACAGCTAATGCAGGCAACTATCAGTTGATTATTCAGACCAGCGGTTGTGGTAGCCTCACAAGCTCGACGTTTAGCCTGACCGTTAGTGAAGTGGCTGCTATTACCTCGCAGCCGGCGGCAGCTTCGGTTGTTTGCGTCGGAACAGCAGTTAGTGTTCCCGTGAGCGTTACCGGTGCGGGCGCTACCTATCAGTGGTACAAAGGTGGTTCGCCGGTAAACGGACAGACAATGGCTACACTGAGTCTGCCATCGGCTACTGTTAACGATGCCGGTTCATACTCACTGGTGATTACCGGAGGCTGCAACAGCGTAACGTCAACGGCGTTCAGCCTGACGGTGAATGCTGCACCTGTGGTAACGATCAATCCGTCGACAACCACCATCGCCGGTGGGCAGTCGGCAACGCTGACCGCTTCGGGGGCAGCCAGCTACACCTGGAGTACAGGATCAAACCTGACGGCAATCAGCGTTTCTCCGACGCAGGAAACGGTATATACGGTGACGGGCAGCAGCAACGGCTGTATTGGTACCGCAACGGCAACCGTTTCGGTAACTTGTAACAGCTCGGTAGTAGCCGATGCCGTTTCCATTACGCAGAACCTCGTGTTGGGCGGTGGCAACTGCGCGGTTTCGTTACAGGGGTATGGGTTTGGCAATGCGTTTACGATGACAGGGCCAAATGGCTATGTCTACAGCTCCGTGTACCGGAAGTCCGGCTTCTACACGGTAAATGCGCTGAAGGTTACGCAACCCGGCACGTATACCATGAATACAAGCTACACCGACGCCTGCGGGCGGGTTTCGACCGATACGGTGACGTATGTAGTGACGGGCGAAGCGTGTAAGTAATAATGGTAGCAATATAGGATGGCAGGGAGGCGAGTTCAACGGTATTGAGAAACAGCTCATTACCGTTGGACTTACCTTATATTGACATAACTAACACATGAAATTTTACTAGTAAAGAGGTTTATGAAAAAGGTTGGAGATTTACTCAATCCTTATAGAAGCAGTAACGTCTGTATAAGGATTGCTATTCTGTTTGTGCTGGTGAGCAGCGTTTATGTGCAGGCATATGCACAGACAACAACGAATTTAACATACACCGGATCGCCACAGACCTGGACTGTTCCCGGTGGTGTTTCCAGCGTAACCGTTGTGGCTTATGGCGCCGGTGGTTCTGAAGGGTCAGTTGGTTTTGATCGGTCAAGAGGTGGGAAAATTACGGCTACTCTTGCTGTGACGGCAGGACAGGTTATGCACATCTATATTGGTGGAAAAGGCGTTGGAAAAACCGGAGGTTACAACGGTGGAGGGACCGCTGAACTAACGTATACAGGAGGAGGTGGTGGTGGCGCAACCGATATCCGAATTAATGGTACAGGGTTGGGTAACCGTGTACTGGTTGCCGGCGGCGGTGGCGGTGCCGGCTTTGAGGATGCCGCCGGTGGTGACGGCGGGGGGCTGACCGGTGGAAACGGGATTGATTATAACGCGCAGGGAACCGGAGGAAAAGGTGGCACACAAAGCGCCGGCGGAGCTGCCGGAACCGGTAATGACCTGAATGGCTTTCCGGGTGTATTAGGGACCGGAGGCGCGGGAAGATCATTGACCGGATCCGGCGGTGGCGGTTACTATGGAGGGGGCAGCGGCGGACGTTATTACGAACCTGCAGGGCGCTCGCTGGGAGCTGGCGGCGGCGGCGGCAGTTCTTATGCGTCGGCTACGTTGTGTACAAATGTTCTGCATGGTAAGGCACTTGCTTATGCAGATGGTGCAATGAGTATAGCTTATCTCTGTACCGGCACTGTTACGCCAACAGTTTCGGTATCGGCCAATCCGGGGACTGCCATTACCACAGGTACAAGTGTTACCTTTAGCGCAACCCCGACCGAAGGGGGAGTCGCGCCGGCGTTTAAATGGTATAAAAATAATCTTGAAATCAGCGGTCAGCTATCGGCTACATATGTAGCCGATGGTTTGGCCGATCAGGATGTTATTTATTGTGAACTGGAAAGTAAGGCTCCCTGCGCGTCGCCTGCTCTGGTGACCAGTAATAGCCTGACAATGGATGTTTCCTCACTGGCTGTAACAACCGCTGCCAGCCCCTTAACAATATGTGCCGGTAACTCGGCGGCATTGTCTGTGACGGCAACCGGCGGCACGGCACCCTATAGTTTCACCTGGATCGCTCCGGCATCGGCAGTCATTACAGGTTCGGCCAACGGAACGGCTGCAACCGGAACCATTAATACCGGCGCCTCCGGCGTTCAGACATTTACCGTGCTTGTTTCTGACGCGGGGCAACCCTCGCCGGTAACGTCTTCTGCTACCGTCAGCGTTTCCGTTGTGGGGATTAATATCACAAAACAACCGGCTTCCGCCTCGGCGGTGTGTGCCGGAACGCCAGTCACGGTGCCGGTCAGTGCCAGCGGCGCCATAAGTGCCTGGCAGTGGTATAAGGGAACTACACCGGTCGATGGCCAGACAACGGCAACCCTGAGCCTGACAAATCCGGCCATTACCGATTCCGGGGAGTATCGGCTGGTTATTACGGGGGATTGTAACAGCGTGACAACAACCGCACTAACGCTCACGGTCGGAGAATCCGTTGCCGTGACGGCAGAACCGGCGGCGCAGTCGGTCGTCTGTGCCGGAGCGTCTGTATTTGTGCCGGTCAGTACAACCGGAGCCGGTAGTACAATACAGTGGTATAAGGGAACTACACCGGTCATTAGCCAAACGGCAGCGACGCTATCTCTGCAAAATGTTACAACGGATGAGGCCGGTATTTACCGGCTGGTCGTATCCGGTGGCTGCAACAGTGTAACATCGGCCGCGTTCAGCCTGAGTGTGAATACGGCACCTGTCATCAGTGTCAATCCGTCATCAACACTCATAACCGGAGGCAGCAGCGTTCTGCTGACGGCAAGTGGCGGTGAGAGTTATATCTGGAGTACGGGGGCGAGCCTGACCGCGATTTCAGTGTCACCGGTTACGACGTCGGAGTATACCGTATCGGCCATGGGAGCAAATAGTTGTGTCGGGCATGCATCGACTATCGTTTCGGTAACCTGTTCAGCGCTCGCACCGGCCAAAGCCATCTCAACGACGGTAGCAACTAGTTTAGGCGCGGGTAACTGCGCTGTTGTGGCCGAAGCGCAGGGAACGGGCAGTAGCTTTACCTTTGTCGGACCGGAGGGCTATGTCTACAGCAGTGTATATCGCCGCGCCGGCACCTATACCGTGAAAGCAGGGAACATTACCAAACCCGGAATCTATACCTTTACGGCGTCGGCAAGCAATACCTGCGGGCAGGTGAGCAGTGATTCGATTACGTATATTGTAACGGGATCTGCCTGTCCATAAAGCAGCTATCAATGCCTATACCAAAAAGAGCCCCGGGCAACTGTCCGGGGCTCTTTTTATGCATGTAACATATAGATACAGGTAATTGCCTACGTAAAGCGCGTGATCAGCTTTTTCTGGATATGCCGGCTGTTTAACGCAGCGCGATACTGCTCGCCAATCGGTATTACATGGCCGGAAGTTAAGGTAAGCTCTGTTTTACTGATCTGTGCAATGGCTGACCGGTTGACCAGGTAAGAACGATGAACACGCATGAAAAAATTGCCCTTGAGTGCTTCTTCGGCTTTGCTGATCGAAAGAATGGGCATGTACGACTGGCTGGTAGTCATAATATGCAGAAAATTTTCTTGTGCCTTCATAAACAGTACATCATTATAGGCAATCTGTACGTAATTCTGATTTTCGCGGATGAGGAAATAAGGCTCAATATCCGGCTGATGCAATAACTCAAACCGGAGGCATGCTTTTTCAATAGCTCTCATGAACCGGTCAGGACGGAATGGTTTCAATAAAAAATCAACCGGTGAAACATCATAACAGTCCAGTGCATAGTCACGGTGAGTAGTTACAAAAATAACCATCGGTGGCTGCCGCAGACTTCGGATAAAACTTAGCCCCGTAATCTCAGGAATTTCAATGGCGCAAATGATTAAATCGACGGTATGTTTGGCTAAAACAGCATGTCCCTCAAGCGTTGAGGAGCACGAAGCTATAAGCACCAGAAACGGATTTTGCTGTACTAAATCGCTGATAATAGCCCGCCAGTGTGGATCGTCTTCAATAATCAGTGTCGAAATGGTTAACATAGTTACGAGTTAGAATGGCACTTATTGTCTAAAAAGGGTGGTTTGTTGCCAAAACCAGATTGTTTGTCAACTAAGAATACCTGACTGAAAGTTGATATAAAAGGACACACATTTTTACGTTAAAAAAAGACACTGAAATCTGTTTTCCGGTTAATGGCTTGAACGGTAGTAGATTAAACAGCTGACTATTCCGAAGGATTTTCAAAAATAAAAAAACTTCCGTAGGGGTGACCGCTTCCTCAATTGTCATATCCCTGCCAGCCAACCCGATAGCCAATGATTCAGAATTCCCTGTTAGTTTTGCAGTACAACGGCAAAAGAACAGTGCAAACAACAGAACAGAACATACTGGAAGCTATCCGCGCCGGCAATGAACGGATCTATGAAGGGGTCTTCCGGCAGTATTACCCGTTGCTGTGTCGATACGCGAATTCGATACTCAACGATTACGACGAGGCCGAGGAGATGGTACAGGCCATGTTCCTGAACGTTTGGGAACGGCGGGAAACATTGATTATCAGTACATCCCTGAAATCATACCTCTATCAGGCCGTTCATAACCGGTGTCTGAACCAGATCAAACACCGGCAGGTGCGGGCAGTTTATCAGCAACAGGTCGAAATTGAACCGGTGCAGACAGCTCTGTCGCCGGCCCACAGTGTGGTGGCCGACGAGCTGAACGTGCGGGTACAGGAAGCTATTGGCCGCTTGCCGGAACAATGCCGGCGGGTATTTGAGCTGAGCCGGTTCGAAGAATTGAAATATCAGGAAATCGCAGATCAGCTCGGCATTTCCATTAAAACCGTTGAAAACCAGATTGGAAAAGCTTTGCGCATTTTACGTACAGAATTGGCCGACTACCTGCCGCTTTTGCTCCTGCTAAATCATTCGGTAGCTGATTGGCTGTCGCAGCCCGAATCGCTCGACGCCCTAATCAGTGTGATCAGTTAACCAGACAGCATGATGGACAACGAGCAACAACCGATAGATGATAGCCTGATCGGCAAATACCTGGCCGGTGAAGCCACCGCCGGAGAAGCAGAACGGGTGCGCCAATGGCTGGATGAAGGACCGGAACAGGCCGCTGAATTTGACCGGTTCGGGCGTATCTGGGACGAAGCCGCCAACGTACCGGCCGCCCGTGCGGTCGATACGGACGCAGCCTGGGCGAAGGTAAACCGCCGGATGAAAGCCCTTCCGGCCGATACGCCGCCGGAGACCGGTCGGGAGCCGGTCATCCGGCCATTACATACGCAGGTACCGCAACAACCGGCGCGTAGCATACAGCCGTTCTGGCGCGTAGCCGCGGCCGTGGTAGTGCTGCTGGGTGCGGGCTGGCTTGGGTACCTGTGGCTGAAACCGGCTCCGGTGCATCAGCAGCTGGCCCAAACGCAGGCCGCTAAACAGACGGTTACCTTGCCGGATGGCTCCACGGTGCTGCTCAACCGCAACAGCCGCCTGGATTTTCCGGATGCCTTTACCGACAGCACCCGGCACGTGACGCTCACGGGCGAAGCCTTTTTTGACATCAAACCCGATCCGGAGCACCCGTTTGTGATCAGTGCGCAGGGAACAACCGTGCGGGTGTTGGGAACCTCGTTTACGGTCCGCGCCTACAGCGATACCGTTCGGGTAGCCGTAGCGACGGGGCGGGTGCAGTTTGCCGCCAAAAAACAACGCATTGTCCTCCGCCCTGACGAAGAAGCGGTATATCTGGAGCAGGAAGATACCATCCGCAAAGCCGCGCTTTTATCGCCGAACATCATGGCATTCCGGACCAACCGGCTGACATTCGATAAAACAGCGCTGACGGAGGTAGTGCGGTCGATCAGCGAGTTGTATGGCCAGCCAGTTACCCTGTCGAGCGATGCGATTAAGAACTGCCGGTATAACGGGTCATTCGAAAATGAGAAGCTCGAAGAGGTGCTTGACATTGTAGCTACATCGCTGAAACTGAAAGTAGAGCGGTCGGGGCAAGGGTATGTATTGGTCGGAAATTCCTGTCAATGATAGGGGGAATCGCCGGTTGGGATGTCATAGCCTAAATTAGATTCGGTTCTCATGAAGTTTCGCCTATACGCATTTGTTTGCTGGCTGTTGGTTTACATGACAATGGCGCCCACGGCCTCCGCTCAGACGATTTCTCCGCTCGAACGCCTTATTTCGGTTGATCTCCGGTCGGACCGTCCGGACGAATCCCTGCGGCTTATTGAGCAGCAGGGACGCTTTACGTTCTCCTACAACCCGATAATTCTGGCCGGATTCCGTCCCGCTCCGCTGCGGCTGACTGCCCAGCCGGTGCGGGTAGTGCTGACCCAGTTTTTCAAAGGAATGCCGGTTACCTTCCGGGCAAAGGGGAACCACGTTATTCTGACCCAACAGGAAGTTACGGCCACTGCCCCGACCCACTTCATCGTTGATGGCTATATCATCGACGAAAAGACGGGACAACGGCTCGTGCAGGCTAGTATTTATGAACGTACGACACTGGCATCGGCGGTCAGTAACCCGTTTGGCTATTACCGGCTTCGGCTGCCAACCGCCTTGCCCAATGTCCGCCTGGAAGTACGCAAGAGTACTTACGAAGGCGAAACCGTGATTATTCCCCGCAAGCAAACACAGTCGCTGAACATTCAGCTGCGGCCGGTTCTGCCGGTGCCGGAGCAAACGCCGAAGGTGGCGGATATCCGTCCGGTGCTGCCAACCGTGCCTGCACCTGATACCATCCGCCCGACGGTGGTAACGCCGGCAGTCGATGTGTTGCCGGTGCCGGCTACGGACACGCTGAGCAAGCCCGGCCCGACACCCTGGCAGAGCACCTGGCGCAGTGCCCTGCTGGACGTTAACGACTGGTTTTTATCGGCAAAACAGATGGCACATGACATTAACCTGAGCCGCGATACGCTGTATCGCGAATGGCAGGTGTCGTTTCTGCCCTTTATCGGCACCAACCACATGCTGAGCGGCCGGCTGATCAACGGCTATTCGCTGAACGTTATTTCTGGGTATTCGCTGGGTGTCCGGCAGCTCGAAGTGGGTGGTGTGCTGAACATGGTGCGGGGCGATGTAATGGGTGTACAGGTGGCCGGTGTCGGAAACCTGGTCGGTGAAAACGTCATCGGCGTACAGGTCGGCGGGGCGCTGAATACAGTCCGGCGGAACATGACCGGTGTGCAGGTCGGCGGAGCGGCCAACGTGGTTGGCGGTAATGTGGAGGGCGTACAGGTTGGCGGGGCGTTCAATACGGTACTCGGCAACATGGACGGGGTGCAGATTGCCGGAGCTTACAACATGAATGCCGGACGGGTATACGGCGTGCAGATCGCCGGTGCGTTTAACGTGGCCAACGGCGATGTGGTGGGCGGGCAGATTGCCGGTGCGCTGAACCTCGCGACACGGAGCGTTTCGCGCGGCTGGCAGGTGTCGGGCCTGCTGAATTACGCCCATGCACTCCGGCGCGGCAGCGGTCAGCTGGGAATCATCAACATCGCTGATTCATCGGCGGCGACGTCAATTGGTATTCTGAACATTGTGCGCCGCAATGGCTACCGGCGGTTTGAGCTGGGGGTAAACGAAACCCGGCTGACATCCTTCACCATGAAACTGGGCAGCCGCTGGTTCTACAATGTGTTTTCCGGTGGCACACTGCTCACCAATGGCACACTGCCGACGCTCTGGCAAGTCGGTTACGGGCTGGGGACTAACCTGGTCCTGAAAAAACACTGGGGCATTTCGGTCGATGCCACCGGCCACCACGTATTCGAAGCGGGTATGCGGTATACCGATCCGAACTGGATGCTGCGTTTCAATACCATGCTTGAGCTACGGGTCGGTCGCCTTGGCTTCTCGGCGGGGCCGTCGCTGGTGGCCTGGCATCCGTCCTCAACCGGAACAGATCCGCTGGCGGGCCGCAGTCTGTGGCTGTCGAACCGGCCGACGACAAACGAACTGACCTGGTCCCACAACGGCTGGACCGGCTGGCTTGGCTTTCAGGCCGGTGTGCGGCTGACGTCACGGCGGTAATCAGTGGGAGTTAGCGGATCGGGAAATCATTGAGCACGGTCCGGTAGCTGTCGCCGATGGGAATGGTCGTATCGCCGATCTGAATCTCCTGCCGGCCTGCGGCGGTGATGTGCGCCAGATTCACCAGAAACGAGCGGTGAATGCGCCGGAAGGTATGCGCGGGTAAGAGCTCACTCAGGGCTTTCATAGTCATGTGGATGATGTAGGTACGCTGAGGGGTTTTGACCAGAATATAGTCTTTAATCGACTGCGCATACATCAGATCGGTGTGCGCCAGTTTAACTAATTGTCCGTCCACTTTAAAATACGTATGCGAGGCAGGGGTAGCAACCGGTGCCGATCGCTTTAAAAACCGGTCGATACTTTGGGCAAACCGCTGATAGGTAATGGGTTTGACCAGGTAATCGACCGCTTCCAGTTCGTAGCTCTCTACCGCATAGTCCGGATATGCCGTTGTGAAAATGACGGCTGGCGGCTGTTTTAACCGGCGGATAAAATCAATACCGGTCAGGGCCGGCAACTGAATATCCAGCAGCATCAGGTCAATCTGCGTACCGGTGATCACCTCAAAGGCTTCGAATGCCTGTGAGCAGCTCTTAACCAGCACCAGATCGGCGGTTTGCCCGACATACGTTTCCAGAATCCGGCGGGCCGGTGGTTCATCATCAACAATCAGGCACTTAATCATTCGGTTGCAGGGTTAAGCGTAAGCGAAGGGTATAGGTTGTCTCCTCACATTGACTGGTCAATTCGTGCTGACCGGGGTACAGCAGCGACAGTTGTTTCGATACATTGCGCAGGCCAATACCCTTAGCCGTTCCGCGCTTGTCTGTGGAAGGAAACGTACTGTTGCGGGTTTCTAAAAACAGTTCGTTTTCCAGCAGTACCAGCACAATGTGTACAAAACCAGCCTGAATATCCTGACTGAGGCCATGCTTGAATGTATTTTCAATAAACGGTAACAGCAGCAGCGGTTCAATCCGGAGGCGGTTATGGATTCCCTGTGTCTCAAACTGAATGGAGGCGTTATCGGAAAAACGCATGGATTCGACAGCCACGTAATTACTCAGAAAATTAATCTCTTCATCCAGCGGCACTCGTCTTTTTCTGGCCCGATAAAGAATATACCGCATAATATCTGCATGACGGGCAACGAGGGGAGCCGTTTTGGCAGAACCGTGCAGCGCCAGCGAATAAATGGTATTCAGCGTGTTAAAGAAAAAATGCGGTTGTAGCTGGGCGCGCAGTGAATCCAGCTCCGTTTGTAGCTGATGCTGGCTGAGTTCGTGAAGCCTGTGCTGCTGCCGGACCGATTGCTGGTAGTAACCCAGCGCCGATACCATCAGCAGTTCGCGGATGATATAAACAATGCTGAAATGGAGCATGACGGACGAATTGTACCATTTCCGCGCAGACACGAGCATCGTTTCGGGCAGAAACCACAGATTCATCACCAGCCCATACATCACATAGTGCAGATACCCATCCAGTAACAACAGGAAAACCAGCATCCGCCAGCCAAACGTCCGGTATCGTTTTTCGAACAGAGCAGGAAGAATAAGTTTGTAATACAGCCAGTACGGAATGGTGCGCAGGACGCCATAAATCAACCGCTCCAGCAGCGACAGCAGGGAGGGAAGCCGTCCGGTTTTTTCGTAGAGGTTATACTCAAAATCGGTCAGGATCGAAAACAGGATGAACACAATGCCGAAAAAGAGAACTTCTGGCAGACTTAACTTTAATGACTTGACCATTTTGGCGCATTCGTATCCCTGAAAGTACAACAGCCGGGCCGTCACACCAACGAACTCGGTTCTTTTCAGTCCTTTATTTCGACCAATCCGCCTGTTTTTTCGACCAAACCGGGCCGGTCGACTTTCCGGTATGCTTTGCCGAATCCACCGGATTAGTATCCCGGCGAGCGGTTATTTTTGAGCTCACCAATCGCAGCACATCTACTTAATGAAACGGATTTGTCGAGGTATTGCCTTATTTATCATCTTTCTACCGGTAACGATTTATGCACAGAGCGTTGAGGCCCTGATTCGTGCCGTCCGCGAAAAACAGGCATCGTTGTCCGGTGTCGTTTATCGTCTGGAGCGAACCGACACACTGGTTACCGGGCATATCCGGCAGCTGAACGGACGGGCGACAATCCGGCCCGACCGGAATGATCATCGCTTTGGCTTCTGGTTCCGTGCCGGACAGGACGATATTGCTGGCGAAGTCATGTACGATGGTCATGTCGGATATGTGACCGACGATTCGAAAAAGACCTATGCACTGGTTACCGACACTACGGCGATTGCTAACCTTCTTTTTCAGTTTGGTGGCCGGATGGTTGTTCCCGACCTGATCCGCCTGGATACCACAAAGGCAATCCGCCTGCAGCTTACGCAGGATGAGACCTATTATTACCTGACGATGCACTACGCTGATATCAGGCAATATGATGTAACAAACCGGTATAAACGGGTACAGATCGCCCGTGCTACCTTGTTGCCCGTGAGCGTTCGGCAGCATCAGACAACGTTGGGTAAGGTGCAGGACCTGTTTTACAAAATCAGTGCAATCCGCCCGGATACTACCCTGGCCGACAGCCTGTTCCGGGAGCCGTCATTCCTGCAGACCTATCGTCAGGAACTGCCGGTCGTCAGTCCGAAGAAACCGGCCGGCCGGTTGGTGGGTCAGCCGGCACCGCATTTCCGGCTGGCCACACTTCAGGGCGATTCGCTGTCATCAACCGCCTTTGCAGGCAAAGTGACGTTGCTGGATTTCTGGGAGGTATGGTGCGGACCCTGTCTGGCGTCGATGCCGAAAGTGGAGCAGCTGTACCGCAAGTACAACCAGCAGGGTTTACAGGTTTACGGCATTACGCATGAAGTTCAGCAACTGGATGCGGTCCGGCGGCTGCTGGCGAAGTGGCAACTGCCTTTCCTGACGCTAATCGGTTCTAATCAGGTGCGGCAAAGGTATGGGCTTGACGTTATTCCGTTCTATGTGCTTATTGATCGGAAGGGGGTAATCCGGCTGGTCAGTCAGGGCTTTTCGGATGATATTGAGCGGACGGTGCAGCAGTTAGTGAGTCAATAGCGCCGGTAAACAAAACGGGCGAAGATAACGATTTATCTCCGCCCGTGGTCTATATCGGTTCGCCGGCCTTACAGCACGACGTTGACAATCCGCTTCGGCACTACCACCACTTTCTTCGGTGATTTACCTTCCAGCCACTTCTGTACTACTTCATTGGCCAGCACTTCCTGCTCAATCTCCGATGCCGCCCGGTCGGTAGCAAACGAGATCGTTGTCCGTACCTTGCCGTTGATCTGAATCGGGTATTCGAATTCATCTTCGACCAGGAACTTCGGATCGAAGACCGGGAAGCTGGCCGATGATACCGTGCCCGGCTCGTTGCCCAGGGCTGCCCACAACTCCTCGGTGATGTGCGGCGCAAACGGCGACAGCAACAGGACCAGATCCTGCAAAACAGCCCGCTTGCGGCACTTCAGCGTCGACAGCTCATTCACGCAGACCATGAACGCGCTGACCGACGTGTTGAACGAATAATGATCAATGTCTTCCTGTACTTTTTTGATTGTCTTGTGCAGGATTTTCAGCTCGGCCGGTGCCGGTGCCTCATCGGTAACGACCCATTTTGAGGTGTCGTCGGCTTTGTCTTCGTAGAACAACCGCCAGAACTTACGGATAAACCGGAACGTACCGTCGATGCCGTTGGTGTTCCATGGTTTGGCCTGTTCCAGTGGGCCTAAGAACATCTCGTACAAACGCAGTACGTCGGCGCCGTAACGCTCTACGACCGTGTCGGGGTTCACCACGTTGTACTTTGATTTAGACATTTTCTCGACCTCGGCGCCTACCACGTATTTACCGTCCGGCTCGGTGATAAACTCCGCACCATCGGCCAGATCAGGACGTTGCTTTTTGAACGCATCAATGTCGAGTACGTCGTTTTCAACAATATTTACGTCAACGTGCAGCGGGGTTACCTCACGGCCGTTGATTTGGTTCAGTGATACAAAAACCGGTGGTACGCCTTCCACGCCGGTTCCTTTGACCCGGTAGGCAAAGTTTGACCGGCCCTGAATCATGCCCTGGTTAATCAGCTTTTTAAACGGCTCTTCCTGCGTCACATAGCCGCGGTCTTTCAGGAATTTGTTCCAGAAACGGCTGTAAAGCAGGTGACCCGTTGCGTGCTCGGAACCACCCATGTACAGGTCAACATCCTGCCAGTAGCTAATGGCTTCTTTTGACGCAAAAGCACCGTCGTTTTTCGGGTCCATGTACCGGTACCAGTACCACGACGAACCCGCCCAGCCCGGCATCGTCGACAGTTCGTATTCGTTAGTATCCTGATATTTCCAGCCTTCTGCCCGTGCCAGCGGTGGTTCGCCGGTTTCGGTAGGCAGGTACTTATCAACGGCCGGCAGTTCAAGCGGCAACTCACGTTCGTCGATCAGGTACGGCAGCACCGTTCCGTTGGCATCGGCTTTGAAGTAAACCGGCACCGGCTCACCCCAGTACCGCTGACGGCTGAACACGGCGTCGCGCATCCGGAAGTTAACCCGTGCGCTGCCCAGACCGCGCTCTTCAAGCCAGGCAATCAACGTAGCGGTGGCCTCTTTGTAGGTCATGCCGTTGATAATACCCGAATTGATATAGTGGCCTTCTTTCGTATTATCGGCTTGTGTATCAACGTCTTTCTGAGTGTCCAGTATTGCAACTATCGGCAGCCCGAAATGGGTGGCAAACGTCCAGTCGCGCTGATCGCCCGACGGTACGGCCATTACGGCGCCCGTGCCATACCCCGCCAGAACGTAATCGGCCAGCCAGACCGGCACCTTTTCGCCACTGAACGGATTGAGGCAGTAGCTGCCGGTAAACACACCCGAAACTGTCTTCACGTCCGACATCCGGTCGCGCTCCGAACGCAGTTTGGCCGCGTTTACGTAGGCCTCAACGGCTTCGCGCTGCTCCGGCGTGGTCAGGCTTCCGACTAGCTCGTGTTCCGGGGCCAGCACCATAAATGTTACCCCGTAGATGGTATCCACCCGCGTCGTAAACACCTCAATAAACGGCTCCTTGCCCTCAGCTCCCTGCGCTACGCTGTTTTCCAGCGCAAACTTAACCGACGCCCCGACCGACTTACCGATCCAGTTACGTTGTTGTTCCTTAATGGATTCCGACCAGTCGATGGTATCCAGACCCGACAGCAGGCGGTCGGCATAAGCCGTGATCCGCATCATCCACTGCCGCATTTTCTTTTGCTCGACCGGATAACCGCCCCGCTCCGAAACGCCGTCTTTTACCTCGTCGTTGGCCAGTACCGTACCCAGTGCCGGGCACCAGTTCACGACCGCGTCGGCCAGATAGGTCAGGCGGTAATGCAGGGTAATGGCGTGCCGTTCGGTGGCCGACAGGTTGTTCCATTCAGCGGCCGTAAACACGGGCGTGTCGGCATCGCAAACGGCGTTGACGTCGGTAGTCCCGTTGGTTGCAAATTTTTCCAGCAGGGTGCTGATCGGTTCGGCGCGGTCGGTGTCCTTGTTATACCAGCTGTTGAACAGCTCCATAAAAATCCACTGCGTCCACTTATAATACGATGGATCGGAGGTACGGACCTCGCGGCTCCAGTCGTAGCTGAACCCGATCTGCTTTAACTGCTTGATGTAAGTCGCAATGTTATTTTCGGTCGTAATGGCCGGATGCTGACCGGTCTGAATGGCATATTGCTCGGCTGGCAGTCCGAACGAGTCGAAGCCCATCGGGTGCAGCACATTGAAGCCTTTCAGCCGCTTGTAGCGCGACACGATGTCGGATGCAATGTATCCCAGTGGGTGACCTACGTGCAGACCCGCTCCCGACGGATACGGGAACATGTCCAGCACATAGAATTTAGGCTTTGACGATGCCTGTCCGGCGGCATCCGTTGTTGTGCGGTAAGTCTGGTTTTCGTCCCAGAACCGCTGCCATTTTTGTTCGGTCTCGCGGTGATTGTAGTCAGCCATATTCATCCTTATGAATAATGGACAATGTATAATGCATACTGAACAATTCACTTGTTAGAACAGCTTCATTGTTCATTCGTCATTATCCATTCTTCATTGAAGTACCTCTTTTATTAAAATTTTTGCAAAAATAGCCGTTTCGAATGACTTTTGTTGTACTCAGTTGAGAAGTAATAGCGCATGGAGTACAACCAAACGTCAAATTTTTTTGGGCTTCGTCCAAATGAAGGCTCTGTTTCGCCATCCCGTTGGCTAATTATCCTGACAATTACCGTTTTAGCCCTGATTGTGTATGCCGTCGGCGACTTCCGGTTTCCGCTTTCCGACGGGGATGATACTGATCAGTATGAGTATGCCGGTTATTATTTTTTTAAGAATATTTCGTTTGGCCTGATTCCGCACCTGAATCTCGACAATGACCAGACCTTTTATCCGTATGGGACGCTACAGGTTTTTTTGCCGTGGGGGTTCGAACGGGACTATTGGTATGCCTTCTGTTACTGGCTCAACGGCGGGCCGGGGCCGTATCTTCAGTTTTACTACGTGTTCAGTATTGCCATTACGGCCGTCGGTACGTTTTGGTTGCTTCGTGCGTTTTTTTCGCCGTGGCGGCTGGTGATTGTCAGCCTGGCGGTGTCGGTATTTAATTTTTACGGGCTCTGGAAATATCC
>NZ_CAMFHL010000007.1 GCF_945952095.1 uncultured Arsenicibacter sp.
ACACGTAAGGAGTCGTCGGCAGCGTCAGATGTGTATAAGAGACAGGTATAAAGGGCTTGGGTTGATTATCAGCGCCCTGAACCACGATCAAAAGGCGGTATTTGGCTTTAAACCGTATGTGGGTAAACAACAGTCCTTGTACACCAATCTGATTTATCAGACGATTATCAACAATACTAATCACACGGTAAAGGCAGGTGTAAGTTATCTGCTGGATAACTATAACGAATCACTGGGAAGTATGCCGGTACCGACCAACCGGACGGAATCGGTAGCAGGGGCGTTTGCTGAATACGCCTACACAGCATCCGAACGATTTGCCGTCGTTTTGGGTAACCGGGTTGATTACCATAACCTGTTTGGTATGCAGTGGACCCCGCGTGTGCATGCGAAATACCATATTCACGAAATGCTCACCCTGCGTTTTTCGGCAGGCCGTGGCTGGCGGGTGCCAAATATGCTGGCCGAAAACTTTGGCTACCTGGTCAGCTCGCGTACCGTTATTTTCCGCGATAAGCTACAGCCGGAAGTATCCTGGAATATGGGTGGTAGCCTGACCTATGAATTTCTGCTGCTGGGTAAAAAAGCCAGTTTTGTTACCGACTATTACCGGACAAATTTCCGGAATCAGCTGATCGCCGATCTGGAACATCCGCAGGAGATCAATTTTTATAATCTGACCGGCCCTTCCTTCGCCAACAGTTTTCAGGCCGAGCTTAATTATTTTCCGGTAAAGCGGCTGGAGGTGAAAGCTGCCTACCGGTTGTTTGATGTACGGCAAAGCATGGGGGCGCCGCTGGGTGAAAGTGTGTTACTGGAAAAAATGATGGTCAGCCGTGACCGGATACTGCTTAATGCGGGTTATGCTCTGCCATATGACAAATGGAAGTTTGACGCAACCCTGCAATGGAACGGACCAAAACGGATTCCGTACATGGCCCCCGGTTATGTGCATACCAGTTACCGGAATATGCCGCTCAGTATAACACCGTCTTTTTTTAACCTGAATGCGCAGGTATCAAGAGGTTTCAAAAGCGGCTGGGAAGTCTATCTGGGCGGGGAAAACCTGACCGGTTTCCGGCAGACTAACCCGATTATGTCGGCCGGAAACCCGTTTGGCCCTGGTTTTGATGCCGCTTCACATGTCTGGGGACCGGTAACCGGAAGCATTGTATACCTTGGTTTCCGTTTTAAACCGCAAACGTAGAACGTATGACCATCCAGATAAAAAACATGGTGTGTAACCGCTGTAAGCGGGTGGTTCAGGAAACACTCGAAAACTTAGGTTTTACCGTCAGCGAAATAACATTGGGCCGTGTGGAGGTAGCCGGCTGGCCGGCCGGTATGACGGCAGATGCGCTGAAAGCCGCGCTGCAGAAAGAAGAGTTCGACCTGATTGATGACCGGCGGCAGAGTTTGGTTGAGCAGACAAAGGCGCTGCTTATTGCCGAAATCCAGCATCAGGCCGGTGAAAAAAAGGAGGCCGAAAACTACTCGGCATTTCTGGAACGGAAACTTGGCTATGATTACTCGTACTTAAGCCACCTGTTTTCAACGTCGGAGGGGCAGACGCTGGAGAAATATATCATTGCGGTGAAGATCGAAAAGGTGAAAGAATGGCTTCAATACGGTGAAATGTCGCTGAGTGAGATCGCATTCCGCCTGGGTTACAGCAGTTCACAACACTTATCGACCCGGTTCAGGCAATTGACCGGTCTGACACCGGGGCAGTTCCGGAAGGCAGATAAAACCATACGGCAACCGCTGGATCTTTTGTAACAGGAGACCATAATCTTATACAGTAAACCGTAAATTCTGTACAGTAGCATTGGCTGACAGTTGATAGTTTTGTCTGGTTTATTGCCCGTTACCTTGCCTTACGGTAAAAAAGCGGGAAAACCGGTTACGGTCATTGTTAACACAAAAAAGATCAATGTTATGGAAACAATGCAACACAACCCGACGCATGCAGACACGTGCTTTGCCTGCGTCGAAGCCTGCGAGCGCTGCCTCACAGCTTGTCTTGAAATGGGAGCATCTGATGGCAAAGGCCACGATATGACTGCATGTATGAAGCTATGCCGCGACTGCGCTGATTTTTGTATGATGTGCGGTCGCCTTGACGCCCGCGGGTCAGCTTTTTCTATGCAGTTTATGGCCCTGTGTGCCGATGTATGCGACGCCTGCGCTGCCGAATGCGGGAAACATGCTGCTCACCATGCACACTGCCGCGCCTGTGCAGAAGCGTGCCGTGCCTGTGCTGCTGAATGCCGGCAAATGGCAGGAACAGAATAATGTAAATAATTGTTTTTCAGTTTAATAATTAGTCACGTAACATGAAAAAAGGATTGATGACGCTGTTGATTACAGCATTGGCACTGGTAGCCACCTGGTCTGTCGCAGGCGATGACAAAGAGATTAAAATCAAGACATCGGCTGTATGCGAAATGTGTAAGGAACGAATCGAACGCAATTTGTCGTATGAAAAGGGAGTGAAAGAGGCTACGCTTGACGTTAAAACCAAAGTGGTTACGATCAAGTACAATCCAAAGAAGACAGACGCGGCTAAACTGAAAGCCAATATCTCTAAAACCGGATATGATGCCGATGAGGTGACTGCGGATGACGCCGGTTATAAAAAGCTGCCAAGCTGCTGTAAGAAGGACAGCCCGATGCATCACGATCACTAAGCCGGTCCGGTGTTAATAAAAAGCCCTGTTGCTGTTTAGTAGCAGGGCTTTTTATTGAACGGCTGCTGAAAAATTAAAAACTTATTGAAAATCACGCTTGTAACGATAAATAACTTTAGTACTTTTTTTAGGAATTTAGGATTATTTTATGTTTTTAATAATTAATAAGCTGATAATCAGATTAGAGAAAAATTAATTACTTACTTTTTTTTAGAATTTGTATTTTTGCAGACAGACAGGGCGCTCATATAACTACATATTACGTTAATCAGTTGACATACAGACAGCTGAACAAAATTCCGGGTTTAATAGTATTTTACAATGGATTAGTTGTATGATTGCCGGGCCGAAAATTTAACAATTTATATTTCAGCAGATATGAATTACCAAATCCGTGAAGAAGCTGGATTCAGCTACGTAGACGAAGGTCAGGGCGATGTGCTGCTTTTGCTGCACGGCTTATTTGGCGCATTGAGTAACTGGGATAGCGTTATCAATGTATTTTCGAAACAATACAGAGTGGTAATTCCAATGATGCCCATCTATACCATGCCGATGCGTGAAGCAGGCCTGGAGGGTCTTGTTGCCTTTATCGAACGCTTTCAGGCCCATAAAGGCCTGACTGATCTGACGTTACTGGGCAATTCGCTGGGCGGCCACGTTGGGTTGTTATATACGTTTAAACACCCTGATCAGGTAAAGCGGCTGGTATTGACCGGTAGCTCAGGGTTGTTTGAAAATTCGATGGGTGGTTCGTTCCCGAAACGGGGTAGCTATGACTATATCTCGGAACGGGTAGCGTATACATTCTATGATCCGAAGGTGGCAACCAAAGAACTTATTGACGAGGTCTTTGACATTACCAGCAGCATACCAAAATGTATGAACATCGTTGCCATTGCCAAGTCAGCGCAGCGGAACAATGTGGCGAAGGATTTAACCAAAATTCAGGTACCAACGTTATTGGTGTGGGGATTGAATGATACCATTACACCACCGGAGGTTGCCCATGAGTTTAACCGGTTAGTAGCCGGATCTGAGCTGCACTTTATCGATAAATGCTGTCATGCCCCCATGATGGAGCACCCTGAGCGTTTCAACGAATTACTGATTGACTGGCTGGAGCGTAATCCGGTGTCGGTTCCGGCTGTTATGTCCTGAAACAGGTATACCTGGCAGACAGCAGCCAAACGAAACCCGGAAAAATGCAGAAAAACGACTGCTGACAGGGTGTGCAAAACTTTTCAGTTAATAAGGTTTGGAAACTAAGAAAGAAATTTCTTAGTTTTCTGCCATACAGATTGGCTAAATTAACTGCGTTATGCTCGCTGCTGAACTTATAGATCCTATGTTGCCCGCCCTGAAACTGACGGATACCGTCGGTAAGGCGCTGGATTGGATGCAGGAACACCGCATCGGGCAATTGGTACTCACCGATCAGGAGGAGTACAGAGGGCTGCTTGACGAAGACGGATTGATGGATGCATCAGATGATATGCTGCTGCTGTCAAACGTGATGGTTCGTCATGAGCAGCTTTTTGTTTTTGAACACCAGCATCTCTACGAAGTCCTGCAGACCGCACTGGAAAACCACCTTGACGTTGTTGCTGTCCTGAGCGATAACAACGATTTTATGGGAACCATTTCGATCAGCGAACTCATAAAGCAATTCGCCCGCGATCTTGGCGTGATGGAGCCCGGAGCAATCCTGATCCTGAGCATCGATGAGCGGGATTACTCCCTGGCCGAGATCAGCCGGCTTGTCGAATCAAACAACGTTAAGATTATAAGCTGCTATTTCTCAAGTGCCGCCTATGGCATGCCGGATAAATCCCGGCTTACGCTGAAACTCAACCGCAGAGACATTACCGCTGTTGTATCGACGCTCGAACGCTTTGGCTACCAGATTGATTCTGCCTTTGCCAACGAACCGATCGAGAGTGTGGATCAGGAGCGTCTTGATCTGCTGCTTCGTTATTTAAATACATAGTCAGGAGGAACGCTGTGCTACCTGGGGGCTACGGCTAAAAACCTTGACAAATTCCGCGAACAATGAAAATAGCCATTCACGGGCGAAACTTTACCGTCCAGACAAAGCCGTTTATTCAGGCGATGTTTGATGATCTGAACGAGCGGGGCACCGAGATCCAACTATCGAATACATACCGCGAGTTTCTCAACTTTGCCGGTGTTTCTCATAATAGCCAGATTACATATCATGCGCCGGAGGAAGTCTTCGACGCTGATTTTGTTTTAAGCCTTGGCGGTGACGGTACCCTGCTGGAAACCGTTGCCCATGTCGGGGCGCGGCAAACACCGATTGTCGGGATCAATACCGGTCGTCTGGGTTTCCTGGCAACGGTGTCGCCGAATAACATCCGCGGCATGATCCATGCCCTGTTCAATCAGCATTTTACGATTGACGAACGGTCATTAGTGAATGTGCAGGCCGATCATGAAATCTTTGAAGGAATCCCCTTCGGGCTGAATGACTTTACTATTACGCGGACCGAAATGTCGTCGATGATTACGGTTCATACCTATCTCGATGGTGAGTTTCTGAACTCATACTGGGCAGACGGCCTGATTATTTCAACGCCGACAGGGTCAACCGGATATTCCCTGAGTTGCGGCGGGCCGGTATTGCTGCCACATAATAATAATTTCATCATTACCCCGATCAGCCCCCACAACCTGAATGTCCGCCCGATGATCATTATGGATACGTGCCAGCTGTCGTTTGAGGTAGCCAGCCGGAGCGGCAATTTTCTGGTGGCACTCGACTCCCGCTCGCGTACAGTCGACACGTCAACGCGGATAACGCTCCGGAAAGAAAAGTTTAAGGCCCGTCTGGTGAAGCTGAGTGATGACAATTTCCTGAATACGCTGCGCAGCAAGCTGAATTGGGGATTTGATGTACGAAATTGACGGGCGGTTTAATAAGCCTGGCATAATTTTAGCCTGAATATTCAATAAAAACATCCTTTTAGCCGTTTCCGAAATAGGTTCAATGATCCTGAAAAGGAAAACCAGCGTTCGGAGGGGACAGTCATTTATGAAACGTAATTATTATTTAAAAAGAGGGGTAATCGCTTTGCTGCTGACGGGTGGCCTGATCCACCAAAGTTACGGGCAGGCCCGCAGAAATACCCATTTCTTACCATATTCTGAAGTCGGCGGCGGAATCGGTACCTCAAGTTATTACGGGGAACTGGCCTCTTACCGTCAGCCAATTAAGGCAACATTTCTGATGATGCGCTGGAATGCAGGCATTAACTATACACGACATTTTACACCGAAACTAGCCGCCCGTGCGTCGTTTACCTGGGCGCGGATTTCCGGTGATGACTATACATTTAACAAGAGTAATCCTGATAAAAATCCGATTCAGTTTACCCGGAACCTGCATTTCCGGAATGACTTAAAGGAGTTTGCGATCACCGGTATCTATCAGTTTAAGCCCGATGGCCGTACACCGGAACAACGCCCGAAAATCAATCCGTATCTGTTTGCCGGTATTGCCTTATTAGCACACAGTCCGCAGGCCCGGACTCCATACAGCCCTACAAATGCTGACTCTTCACGCCGCTGGGTGAAACTGCAGCCGCTGAATACGGAAGGGCAGGGGCAACCCGGAATGGCCAAGCCGTATTCATTGGTGACGCTATCAATTCCGGTAGGTATCGGTGTTAAATATGCGCTGAACGAAAGCTTTAATATTTCCTTTGAGGCAGGTTTCCGCTATACATTTTCGGATTATCTGGATGATGCCGGTGGAGCCTATCCGTCTCCCGGTCAGTTAAGCGGCCTGGCGCTGACGATGAGCGATCGCCGGAACGAAGTAATAGCGGCCAGAAAAGAGCAGGACCGGACAGCAGCCCTCCAGAAAATCCAGCCGGGTTCATTACCGGCCGAAACGACCAGGGGCACCAGAGGTATTCTGCCTGATTCGTATTTACTGACGAGCCTGCAGCTGACCTATATCATTCCGGTTAAGATTAAGTGCCCGCCAATCCGGTAAGAACGAACGTACTATAAACGTAAAACTATTTTGAAATCAGGTTTTCAAGTCTGGCTGCTGTTGCTGCCCGGACTTTTTTTTACCCCTGTTGCGCTGGCGCAGCAAGTTGAAATTGGTGGCGGTCTGGGTACCTACCTGTACAAAGGTGATGTTTCACCGTCCATTAATCCGCGTTTTGCCCTGCCGGCCGGTAATCTGTTTTTCCGGTATAATGCTACCCGTTCGTTTTCGGCCCGGGCAAGTATTGGGCTGGGGATGATTAAAGCCACAGACCGCATCAGTAAAGATCCGTTTCAGCAGGCGCGTGATTATTCATTCCGCACCTCAATCGGTGAGATTTCCGGTGACCTGGAGTACAATTTCCGCGATTTCCGGATGGTTCGCTGGCCTAAGAACTGGACACCCTATGTATTCGGGGGCATTGGCTTTATGGTATATTCCCCGCGGCCGGTTAAAGATACCCGGATCATGTTTCCGCTGGGGGCAGGGTTTAAATATGAGATCAGCCGTCCGTGGAGTATTGGGTTTGAGTTTGGTACGCGGTTTACCAACAATGACACACTTGATGGCTTAGGAAAGGCTGCTGCCGGCACTGCCAAGCTACAGCAGGGCAATCCGGCACTGCGGGATCAGTATTCCTACGCAGCGCTGACGCTTAGCTATACATTTTACCGGATTACGTGCCCTGAATAATAAGAAGTATGATGTAAATGTTAAAAAAGTCAAAATAAAATTTTATTTATTAACTTATACTTAAAATAATATACTATCAATGTTGAAAATGTAAAAATTTGATATATTTGCTCCGGACCCAATATCCTGAATTAGTCATGACTGCTACATGGCCAGAAAACGTTTCAGCGGTTCCGGAGGATTCATCACTTACACAGGCTATCCGCCTCATTGGTGTTGGAAAAAACGGAAGTAAACCTTTACCCGACGAGCTTATCCAATCGTGTCAGGCTGAATTACAATCCGGAGGCACACACCCACTGCAACGCGGCGCATTCTGGGGCGCTTTATTAACCAAAGGCCCTACACCTGCTGAACGCCAGCTTGAGGCGCTGGTCGGCAAGGGCGCATTTTCTCATCCGACCTTTTTTATCCATAAGGTATGCCCTGACTTGCCGATGGGTATGCTGCCCATTGCAACCAAACTGCTGAAAGGGCACACACTGCGGGTCAGTGAGGCCCATCAGTTAGGTGAGTATTTATTTAAAGAAGGAGAAAGTGAAGTATTTAAAGGTCTTGCTGCCAGTATCCTGCGCGTCCGTCACGAAACGAATGACGAATATGTAGGCCTGATGGAAGCAGCAAAGCGGACATTTACGCCGGGCTTTAAAACTATGAGTTGTGCCAGCCGGCCACTGGTGCAGCTGGCCGAACCATTTGATGGGGTAGATCATAGTTTTATGATTACGCCCTTACTGGCGGGTTATATCAGGCAGCGGGGATACGGTACTGTGTCGATGGTCAGCCGGTCGGGCGGACCCAAATACACGCTGAATGCCTATGATCTGTTTGTACAGCTGGGCTGTACGTTTGCGCAGAGTAACCATGAACTTTGCGAAGATCCCGGACCATACGGTTGGGTAGTCGATCAGAAGGCACTTTCTCCTGCGCTGGACCGCTGGGTTGACCGGCGGCGGCTGTTGCTCAAGCGTCCGTTTCTGGCAACCATGGAGAAGCTCTTAAATCCCTGCCACGCACGTATATTGGTTACGTCGGTATTCCACATCACTTACCAGATGAAAATGGCTGAGCTGGCACTATTGGCCGGTTTTGACGGGGTCATTGTCATGAAGCGGGGACTTGAAGGAACGCTGGCACCCTCGACGAGCCGGGCTTCCGGTATCCTGTGTGCGGTACGAACGGCGAAAGGCCATTTATTCTTCCAGCATTTTGATACGACAGCGCCCGGTTTTCAGTCCTATAAAACCGAGTCTGACGATGTAGTCGATACGTTATATGCGGATGAAAATGCCCGTCTGATCCGGAAATTTATGGCGCAGCGGGTGACGGGGAATATAGATTTTGATAACCGGGTACGTCTCGCCGAAGCGATGCTCGACCGCGGGCTGGACTGGATTGAAGGACAGCTTGCTTAATACGAAAGCCGGTGGGAGACCACCGGCTTTCATTTATTTCATCGTCTCAATACACTCGGCAACCTTATCGGTATTGATAATATCGACACCAAGTTTCCGGAGCTGCTTCCAGCCGTTCGGCGTGTCGGGAATGGCCCAGAACCGGATTGGCTTATTGTCGTTATGTGCCCGTTTGATAATGCGTTTCAGCTTTTCGCGGTCAGCCTCCGGAATTTCCCCGTTACCGTCCCAGCGTGAATAGCTTTTAAAGTTATCGCTCACCAGCGCTACCCGCTTCAGCGTTTCTTCATCATACAGTTCGGTCGGACGTCCGTCGAACCAGATATAGGGCGGGTAATCCAGGAATACCTCCGGCTTAGGCCGGTTGCCGCTGATAATCAGCTGAACAGCCATCGGGTTGGCTGTACGGTTGAAACAGTTAATACATTTCTGAATCTGGGTTGACAGCAGCGGAAAGACCTCTTCAAACTTGTCTTTTACATCAATGACCAGGGCCGGAGCATACGACCGGTCGTTACTGATCCGGTCTTTGTGTTCCGAATACCGTTTGATAATCTGATTAATATACAGCGAGTCCAGAGTCAGAGCCGGATTAATTTCTTCGCGTGTGTGCGCTACGACAAGTTTGCCGTTGTGTAGCCAGACATCGGCCTCAATAAAATCAGCCCGTGATTCATAGGCTTGCTGAAAAGGCTTTGGTTTTTCATAATCATTGTGAGCATGTACGCGGACAGGGCCTTTCTGGGCAAATGCCGCAAGGTGCCAGCAACAGAAAGAAAGGAATAGGATCGTCCTTTTCATGGTAAAGGGAAGTTAGCGGATCAAGGGCAGCAAGGTAGCAAAAAAGAAATCCCCCGGCAAAGAAGACCATGCCGGGGGATGCTGAACGTACCGCTGTTCGGATTAACGGTTTACGTATAAATTAATATTCGGTGCCGGTGTACCCGTACGACCGGCTACTCCACGGGTGAATACCGTGAGTACCCGACCCGCCGACGTTGAGGTCAGGGTAACCGTACCAACGTTTGTGGTTGAACCCGGCAAGCGGAAAACAAACGAAGGGGAGATATTGGCATCGACGGCAATAAATCCGGTCATGCCTTTGTAGGCTAAGTTTGGTGCCAGTATGGTACCTGTGCTAAGGCCAATATCATAATTCTGACCTGACGTCAGATTGACAAAGCGGACATAGATTTTAGTTGGATCAATGGCTGCGCTGAAGTCATCGTTTACCAGAATCAGCTCCGGTTTGATTGTCGGGCCAGCTACAAACAACGAGTAATACTTGTTGTCTTCCAGTGTCAGGCTTTGCGAACCTATGGCTGTTGCACTGGCAGCAGTTGTTGTTGCAGGAGCCGTAACACTAAGTGAAACAGACCCGGCCGGTGCAATTCCGTAATTAGACCCTGTACTTGGCGATGTGCTGTTATAGGGTACGCCAACAGGGTTGCCGGCAAAAGTAGATGTAGCACCGGTTGGCGTAAATCCGGTAAACTTAGCTCCATTGATGTAAAAGTCAAGAGCAGGGGTGTCTGGTGCTGCATGGATAAATTTGATCCTTGCCCCCGACGTAACTGTTTCAACAGGCAGTTGCAGTGCATTCTTTTCGCAGGAAACGAACAGCACTGACGCCAGCAGTATATAGATGATATTTTTGAACATTGCTTTACAGTCTTTTTAAAACAAGCGATTGTCGCGGATTAAGGCTGAACGAACCAGACCGGTTTTGTGTGATAATCCGGTTCAAGCCCACCCAGCGGCTGAAGTGCTGCCTGATTCCAGACGTACTCTGAGTTATAACGCGGACGCAGACGCTGTACAGATTTGCCGTTGTTGAATGACGGGAATGCAGCCGTTGGCAATTGCAGTGACGTAAATACATCCGGGCTGTAGTTGTAGCGGCGAAGGTCGGCCCACTGCTCCAGGAAGCCCCAGCCCCACTGTGCGATGTACTTCTGCAGCATGATCTGGTTTAGTTTCAGATCAGCCGCAGCCGTTGGCACAATGGCCGGGTTGCTCAGATAGGCTGTACGGTCAGCAGCCGATACGTTGACATACGACGATGTCAGGTGCGCCTCAATCCCTTTACGGTAAGCGGCCAGCGCGGTTGCCATATCGCCCTTAAGATAGGCAGCCTCAGCCTTTATAAACTGCAGCTGCGCATAGGTCATCAGCGGGAACGGACCTTTGTCCGTAAAGAAGAATTTACCGGTTGTACCGACAGGAGGGGCAAGGGCAATCTGGCCGCCCCACAGGTTAGGCACACGCGTTGCTACCGGTACACTGGCAGCGGTTGATTGACCGGCACCGGCATTAATACCACGGTAAGTGCCGTCGCCGCTGGCTGACAACAGAATTGGTTGACGCGGGTCTTTTACGCCGTTGAATACCGTTCCATCCAGTAACCGCAGCATAAAGGCTGATTGGCCATACACCTGTAAGTTTTGACGCAGCGGGCCGAAGAAACTACCATCGGCTGTGCTCAGACCGTTAAAGGTAAACAGTGCATCGTCGGCGTTGCTGCTCAGCGCACTGTCTACATAAGAGATAACCTGATCCGGTTTATAGATCGACTTTTTGTTTGACAGGTGATGGGCATTAATAGCCAGCAAACCATAGGCAAACTTCTTCCATTTAATCCGGTCTCCTTTATAGATGATATCACCACGACCCAGGGAAGCTGCTGACACAGCTCCGTCTGACCGGTTCAGATTTTTGATGGCTTCCTGCAACAGCCGAACAACTTCCGAATAAGCAAATTCCTGCGTGTCGTAGTTGAACGTATTTTTATTCGGGTCCTGATCATAGGCATCCTTGATGATGATCTCACCGTGGATATCAGTCAGCATCTGCCAGCCCCAGGCCTGAAATACCTGCCCGACGCCCAGGTAATCCCAGCGTTGTTTGGCAGTGGCATCATCCATCATATTCAGGATATTACGCCCGCCACGCCAGTAGACGTTCCGCCAGATTTCGCCACCGGCATCGCTGTTTTGTACATAACCATGCACGTCCCAGGTTGTACCGGCTGCGTTGTGGTGCCAGTTCTGTACATAAGAGCCGATATAGCGGGCGTCAAACTGAATACCTAACACGTATTGGTTCTGAATGGGGGCCAGCAACAAGGCGGCTTCGACCACATCCGGGTTGTTAGGGTTTTTGTTTATGTCTAAAAATTTATCGCAGCTGCTGAGGGTCAGTGCGAGACCGGCGACCAGCAGGGCGGAAAGTTTCTTGAAGTTCATTGATCAAAAATGTTTAAAGGCCGATGTTGATCCCTACGTTGAAAACGCGTGGCAGTGGCAGGTTACCAAAGTCAATACCCTGACCGCCTGATCCACCGGTTGCGGTGTTGGCACCGTTTACTCCCGGATCTCCACCCGTGTAATTGGTGAGAATAAACAAGTCATTACCAGTTACGAACAGGTTGGCTGATTTGAATAATTTTGTCCGCGCCAGCAGTGTATTCGGCAGGTTATACCGCAGTGTAATCTCTTTCAGACGAACCCAGCTAACGTTACGCTCGATAAAGTTTTCATCCGATAAGGAGCCATAGTATGCTGTGTTGTAATAAGGAATAATCTGGATATTGTTAGGCGTTGGTGTAGCCGAGTTTTCCAGACCGTCTTTCAGTACGCCTTTGTAGACGATTGGTTTCTCGCGGTCGAGCGTTTTCATACTCAAACCGTTACGGAACAGGTATGACTCTGTCGCATTGTAGACATCACCACCTTTACGAATGTCCAATACAAAGCTCAGACCGAAGTTTTTGTACGAGAAGCTGTTAACTAAACCAATCACGAAATCAGGATTCCGGTTGCCGACTACGTTCCAGACCGTTTCTGTTACCGGTAAACCGGTCAGCGGGCTGATCAGGATATCGCCGTTCGCATTGCGCATGTAGGTATTACCTGTTAACGTCGTCAGCGGACCGCCAAGGCGCATACCATTCCGGACGTTACCATAGATCCAGGTATCTGAATTATAAAACTCTGACTGACCAGCCGGCAACTCGGCCAGTTTGCTGTTTGTTTTTGTAAAGTTTGCCGAAATATTCCACGACAGGTCTTTCGAACGGATAGGCTCCCCATTGATGGAGAATTCAACCCCATTATTCCATAGACGGCCACCGTTGATCGTTTTCAGGATAAAGCCCGTTGCGTAGCTGATCCGCAGGTCACGGATGATTTGGTTAACACTCGTCGTTTTGTAATAGGCAAGGTCAAAACCCAGACGGTTGTTGAAGAACTTCATTTCGGTACCCACCTCAAACGATGTTACTTTTTCCGGAACCAGATACGGGTTTGGTGCTGTAAAGCCGTAGCTGAAGCCACCACCGGTTGTTGTCTGGCTCTCGTAAGCTTGTGAGGTCGAGTATTCCGGCGCTTCTTTACCTACCTGAGCGGCTGAAATCCGGAATTTACCGTAGCTCAGCACATCCTTGAATTTACCGGCCGGTAACAGATCCGTATAGATCAGACTGAACGAAGCGGATGGATAGAAGAACGAGCGGCTTGCTTTCGGGAACGTACTTGACCAGTCATTACGGCCGGTCACGGTCAGGAAGGCCACGTCGTTGTACCCAATTGTCATATCACCGAATACACCGATCAGGCGGCGTTGACGAATGAAGTTCTTCGATTTCTGCGTCAGTGGATCAGTGTTGTTGATCGAGATAAAGTTCGGGTCTAGGAATTTCTCGCCACGTGATGCCAGCGAGTTATAATTATAGTCATAGATCGCCTGGCCAACCCGTAGTGATGTGCTCAGTTTACCAAAGTTTTTCTTGGCTGTTCCGAAATACTGGGCTGTCAACGTACGGTTATTGTCCGTTGCCTGATCCAGTGAACCACCAATAACGCCACCTGCCCGGTTAGATTCAGGATGGTACATAAACAAGTACTGCGTTGAATAGACATCAAGGCCTACGCGGCCGGTCAGTGTTAGCCAATCAGTCGGTGTAAAATTTACACCGACATTCGTGATGGCACGGTTACCTTTATCCTGCAGTTTGTTTTTGTTGACGTCGAAATACGGGTTTTCAATTTCAGACGAGCTGGTTGTTACTTTACGGCGAGAGCCATCTGCATTCATGTAATTTGCCATATCGTCGCTGGCAGGCCATGACAATAAGCCAAGCAGGAATGAGTTTGTCCCTTTCGACACCTTCTGGTTATCGGTGTTGATGTACTGCAACGTCGATTCAACCGAGAATTTATTACTGATCTTAGCCGTACCGCCCAGGCTTACGTTAAGGCGTTTGTATTCCGTTGTCGGAATTACCCCTTTGCTGTTAAAATAACCGGCCGATAAACGATATGTGACACGCTCAGAACCACCATCGAATGAGATGTTGTGGCGCTGACCGGTACCGTCGCGCAGAAAACCATCGGCATTGTTGAAAAATGGAGTCGTTTCTGCATATTTCGGACCAAATGCGGTAAAACTGGTATTGTTTGCCGCTCCGTTTACCCCCTGGCTATACACACGTTGTGTTTCCGGCAGCGGACCAACCTGCTGGCTGGTAAAGGTCGCTGAGTACGTAACGCGGCCCTGACCGGCTTTGCCTTTTTTCGTCGTGATGACGATGGCACCGTTGGCAGCTTCAACGCCGTAAAGAGCGGCCGCTTCAGGGCCTTTCAGCACGGTAATTGTCTCAATGTCGTTCGGGTTAATGTCCTGTGCGCGGTTTGAGAAATCAATGTTCCGGTTTTCGAACGACTGACCTGAGATACCACCGGCAACGAACTGGTTGTTTTGCGCCGTACGGTTATCAATCGGCATCCCGTCGATTACGTACAGTGGCTGGTTGTTGCCGCTGATGGAGTTAACCCCGCGGATAATCACACCCGAAGAGGCACCCGGCATACCGCTGGACGTACCTACCTGCAAACCGGCGACGCGGCCCTGCAGGGCGTTGATGAAGTTATCCCGCTGCGAGTTGGCCAGATCTGCCCCGTTAACTTCGGTTACGGCATAACCCAGCTGCCGCTTTTCGCGCTTGATACCAAGTGCTGTAACAACAACTTCATTCAGGCTGGAGGCTTCGGCTTTGAGCGACACGTTCAGGGTCGTCGCGTTGCCAAGCTGGATTTCTTGTGGTACAGTGCCGATGAAGCTGATGCGTAGTGTCTGGCCCGCATTGGCCGAAATGGTGAAACGACCATTGGCGTCGGTAGTCGTACCGCGTGTGGTGCCTTTAACAACAACGTTGGCACCCGGAATAGGCGTATTATCCTCTGCCGACGTGACCCGCCCGCTTACGGTACGCTCCTGTGCCATCACCTGAAGAGTGGTCAGCGCAACAGCGAGCAGCGCAAATAACCACTTGTGTAGAAGTTTCTGCATGGGAGTAGTTTAAAAAGTAGATTATAAGAGTATATAGATTAAAAAATTGTTAATGAACTTACAATTTTCAAAGATTAATTCGCCTGAACAAATAAATGACAAAGAATAAATTTGGTGGCGTTTAATAAATAAAGGGATTTGTCTGGTTACAAAAGACTTAGATAAAAACTCCGTTTCTTTGCAGAAAAGTAAAAGTGGCCGGCTGATTATCAGGGGCCGAACCTTTAATTCGTATGTCATCCGTAGTAATTGCTCCGATTGCCGATAGTTTAGCGGCCTTTCTTGAAAAAAATAATTTCTCATCTATCGCAACCATTGTCGATAATCATACGTACCGTCACTGTTATCCGGCGATTAAATCCCTCTTAAACAAGCATACACTGATCCGGATTCAGGCGGGGGAGGAACAGAAACACCTGCAGACGTGTGAGACAATCTGGTCGGCGCTGACGAAAGCTAATGTTGACCGGCATGGGCTGGTGCTGAATCTGGGAGGAGGCGTAATCGGCGATATGGGCGGTTTTTGTGCGGCTACCTATAAACGCGGAATTACGTTTGCGCAGATTCCGACAACCTTACTGTCGCAGGTAGATGCGAGTGTCGGCGGGAAACTGGGTATCGATTTTCAGGGCTATAAAAATCATATCGGGGTATTTCAGTTACCTGAAACGGTGCTGATCGATACAACGTTTCTGAACACGCTTCCGGCCAGTGAGCTGCGGTCTGGTTTTGCCGAGATCATCAAGCATTGCCTGATTGCTGACGGTGCGAAGTGGGACGAAATCCGCCGGAAAGATCTGGCCGATCAGGACTGGCAGGATCTGGTGGCTCATTCCGTTGCGGTAAAACAGCGGGTGGTTGAACAGGATCCAACCGAAAAGGGCCTTCGGAAAATCCTCAATTTCGGCCATACGCTGGGCCATGCGGTAGAAACATACTTTTTGAATAAATCTTTGGAGGCCGCCCCGAAACCAGGCAAAGGTACTGGCCGGCTACTACACGGAGAGGCCATCGCTGTCGGCATGATTGCCGAAGCCTACATCGCGTTTACGCGGCAAATGATAGAAGAAAGGCTGCTGGCGCAAATCGAAGAGTATGTGTTTTCCGTATATGGTCGGGTAGCGATTACGGATGCCGATATTGAACCAATTCTGGCATTAACGTTACAGGATAAAAAGAATAAGGGAAAACAGGTACGGATGGCGCTGCTGAACGGATATGGAAGTTGCGCATATGACATAATCGTAACAAAAGGTGACATGCAGCAGGCGCTTGATTATTACCGGGGTTAACGCCAAATAATCTGGACCCGAAACCTTGTTTTTATCGAACAAAAAAGCTTATATTACAGTTTTCAACCAATAAAACAGCAGTTGTAATATCTTGATAATTTCTATCTAAACGTATCGGTAACTCATGAGAAAAGTCTTCGGTGTTCTGTTTGTACTGGCTGTGTTGAGTCTGGCTGGTTGTATGCCTGGTAAGCTGTTTGTAGAGCACGATTACAGCTATGAGGGTCACTTTAAAGATTACAAATCCTTCAACTTTCTGGAGTGCGAATACATTGATTCAACCCTGCTTTGTTCCGACATACAGGATGCAATCCGGCACCAGATGGAAGCACGGGGGTATAAAATCAGTAACCGCAGCCCGAATCTGCTGATCTCCTATAACATTTTCCGCAGCGATCTGCGCTTCAGAGGCTACCAGCAGCCGGTCATTAAAGATTGGGTTGTGCGCGAAGATGATGAAGCAACATACAAGCGGATCGACTACAATCTGGACGAGGGCACGCTGATGATTTCGCTCATTGATGCCGAAACGTATCAGGTAATCTGGAAAGGGTACGCGTCTAAAATGATGCGGAATCCGAACTTCAAGAATAATTACTTCAAGGGTATTGTGCGGTCGATCTTCGATCAGTACCCGTTGATGGCGACAACGAAAAACTGATTCAGTTACCGGTAAAACGGAGTACTAATTGTCTGTATCTAGTGGTGGCACGACTCTAAGTCGTGCCACCACTTTTTTTAGCTGAACAAACTCAGCAACAAGAAACCTACTCCTGCGTGAGATTCCGGAAAATGCCTTCGAGCGAGCTGGCTTCCTGCCGCAGGCCGACGAGCGTCAGGCCACGGTCGGCAGCCAGGCGGAAGACCGCTGCCCGCAGATCGGTCCCGGCAATCGCCGTGATGCGGTAGTGGCCGTTGCCCAGCGCTTCTACCTGTTCGATGCCGGTCAGTGAGGCAAGTACCTGTGGATCGGCCAGATCCTGCTCAAATTCCGCAACGACAACCGCTTTGTCTGCCGCTGATGACCGTAACTGGCTCAGTGCACCGTCGGCTACGATTTTTCCGCGGTTAATGATAATGACCCGGTCACACAGCGCTTCAACCTCCTGCATGATGTGCGTCGAGAACAAAACCGTTTTATTGCGGCCTGCCTGCTTAATCACGTTCCGGATGTCGGCCAGCTGGTTGGGGTCAAGGCCGGTCGTGGGCTCATCGAGAACCAGCACTGCCGGATCGTGCAGGAGTGCCTGCGCCAGACCGACCCGCTGCCGGTAGCCTTTTGAGAGTTGACTGATTTTCTTACCCTGCTCGCGGGTTAAGCCCACCAGGTCGATCATGTCGGAAACCCGCTGCGTTAGTTTACCGCCGTTTAAGCCGTGCAGGCGGCCCGAAAAACGCAGAAATTCTTTGACGTACAGATCAAGGTACAATGGATTGTGTTCGGGCAGGTAGCCAATGTGCTGCCGGACCTCCATCGGCGATTTACTGACATCAAATCCTTCGACCATCACGGTGCCTTCCGTTGCGGGCAGATAGCCCGTCAGAATTTTCATGGTCGTGGACTTGCCGGCACCGTTAGGGCCCAGAAACCCGACGATTTCGCCGGCTTTCAGCGAAAAGGAAATCTGATCAACGGCGCGCTGCCCCGTTTCATATTGTTTGGTCAGTTGTGTGACCTCAATGGACATAGTAATCAGTTCGGTTTAAGATCAGAAATACGGCAGATAACCGGAAAGTGACCGGGACCTTTTACAAAATATCAGTGAAACACTACCTTACGAACGTACAAAAAACCGGAAACTATTTCTATTTTTAGCGTTTAAAGGCATTTTTGGTAAAGGTACGACGGAAAACCCATGATCTGAAAACGGGTTTCTGCTGCCTCTACATCAACGTTTTTCTATTCACATTAATTATTATAGTCCGGAACGTTTCTCACTTTCACGACACATACAAACTGAATTCATGAGTACCTCCCTTTTTCGTAAAAAGTCAGTCAGGCAGGCTCTCGGCGATGCCGGAGACGGAAATTTAACAGAAGGCCATCCGGCAGAGAACGGTGGTTACGAAGACAAAAGCCTGGCAAAAGTACTGGGTGTCCGCGACCTTACCTCATTCGGGATTGCGGCTATTATCGGGGCAGGTATTTTCAGTACCATCGGCCGCGCGAGTGCCGACGGTGGTCCGGCAGTGTCGTTACTGTTTGTGTTCACGGCTATCGCCTGTGTATTTACGGCCCTCAGTTATGCGCAGTTTGCCTCGACGGTGCCGGTGAGTGGTAGTGCCTATACCTATGCGTATGTCTCGTTCGGGGAGATTTTTGCCTGGATCATTGGCTGGGCGCTTATTCTTGAATATGCCGTCAGTAACATGGTGGTTGCGATTTCGTGGTCCGAGTATTTTACGTCCATGCTCAAAGGCTTCGGGATAAACTTCCCCGGGTATCTGGCCACAGACTATGGTTCCGCGGCGGCAGCCTACAAAGCCGTTACCTCGGGTGAGGCCGTTGATGAAGGGGTAAAAGCACTGGCACAGGCGTATGCAGCCGCTCCGGACCTGGGTAGCTTTAAACTGATCATGGACTTACCGGCCGGTATTATTACCGTGTTAATTACCGCTCTGGTATATACAGGTATCAAGGAATCGCGGACGGCAAGCAATATTCTGGTCGTGTTGAAACTGGCGGTAATCGGCCTTGTCATTCTGGCGGGTGCGTTTTACATAAAGCCGGACAACTGGTCGCCTTTCGCACCAAACGGGGTAAAGGGAGTCTTGAGCGGGGTTGCTTCCGTTTTCTTTGCGTTCATTGGCTTTGACTCGATTTCGACCACGGCCGAAGAGTGCCGGAATCCGCAGCGTGACTTGCCGCGGGCAATGATCTACTGCCTTGTTATCTGTACAGTACTGTATGTATTGATTACGCTGGTGCTGACCGGTATGGTCAATTACAAGGAGCTGGGTGTAGATGACCCGCTGGCGTATGTTTTCCAGAAGGTAGGACTAAACTTTATTGCCGGTGTCATTTCAGTGAGTGCTGTGGTTGCGATTACGAGTGCGCTGCTGGTGTATCAGCTGGGTCAGCCACGTATCTGGATGACCATGAGCCGCGACGGATTACTCTGGCCGAAATTCTCAAAGATTCACCCGAAATACAAAACACCTTCCTTTGCGACGATCATGACCGGTGCCATTGTGGCAATCCCGTCACTGTTCCTGGACATGCAGTTCTTCATCGACCTGACGAGTGTCGGAACGTTCTTTGCCTTTATTCTGGTGTGTGGCGGTATTTTGTATCTGGATGCCAAAGGTATTTCACAGGAGTCGAAATTCCGGGTACCCTACATCAACGGTAAGTTTATTGTCGGATTCGGGTTATTGATTGCACTGGCTTTTGCCATCAACTCCGGCAACTTTACCGGAATGATTGCCGAAAAACCGTTAATGGCGTTTTTCTGGATCACATGGGCGGTGTTGTCGGTGCTGAGTTTCATGCATAATTTTTCGCTGTTGCCTATTCTGGGCATTCTGACAAACCTCTACCTGATGACCGAACTGGGCGTCAGCAACTGGCTGATTTTTGTCGTCTGGCTGATAATCGGACTAGTCATTTACTTCTCGTACGGGTATCGTCAGAGTAAACTGGCGCGTAAATAGACCGTTCACGAAAGTTCCCCGTTTGTTAACCGGCTTTTATTGCCGTTCGGTGAGTAAGTTGTTAGCTTTGATAAACGTATAGCCCCTGTTCATATGAATTTCATCTTACATCTACTCATTGATGCAGCCGTAATTTTCGGTCTTGCGTATGTAATGCCTCAGGTCGAGGTTAAAAATTTTACCAGCGCCTTACTGGTGGCTTTACTGCTGGCGGTTCTGAATTTTTTTCTGGGCTGGCTGATTTATTATCCGCTGCACCTGGTTACGTTCTTTCTGATGCCGTTTGTTGTACGGCTTGTCGTAACGGCACTTATACTGAAACTAGTGGATAAACTGATGTCCAGTTTTACGATTGCGGGATTCTGGCCGGCACTGGTCATCGCCCTTGCCGTCGCCCTTGCCGGCACACTGATCGACGAGTCACTGGCAAAGCCGGAGGTTGACGCGGCAACCGTTACGATGGTAAGGTAAAGCTATTATCAGGATCAGCTGTAAGGCTGATCCTGTATCTTTGTATACATACACGGGATAACTATCTATCTTGTGATAAAGGGCACCATAATTGCGTACCAGCAGCCAGACAATGGGGAATCATCGAAAATACTGTGCTCCCCGAAGCGTAAGTTATCCACTCCAGGTTTTAGACGTATTCGCAGATATCTACGGAGAATACATCTATAAAAAACGCTCCCGTCCCGACACAGAGGATAGCGCTCCTGCTGTCTTACTGCTGACGTCCGGGCATTTGGGGGATGCACTGACGCTTTCCTACCTGTTTCCGTTTATTAAGGATCAGCTCCCCGGCTGCGTTATTGATGTAGTAGCGGGCAGTTGGTGCGACCCTATTCTGGTCAACAATCCGTACATCCGTAAAATCATTCATCTTAACCATGCACTTACCAACCGGAGCCTGAAAAGTAAAGCGGCAAAATGGCGGGAACATTTCCGTACTACCCGCAGTGCAATCCGGGAGCTACAAAAAGAAGCGTATACTGTTTCCATAGACATCCGCTTTTCGAGTGCACCGATGCATTTTCTGCTCCCGTTTATTCAGGTTGGTAAAACGATTGGTTTTGGCTCACGCGGGCTGGGTGGCTGGCTGGATCATGAATACTTTTTACCGGATACGGAGTTTCATCATCTGGATGTGATTACGGACTTGTTGAAACCTGCGTCGGTACATGTAAGCCTGTCACAGATAAAGCCTTACTTCTACTTCCCTGAGTCAGCAGGCGATGCCCTTGCGTTAAAGCCGGGATCTGATAAGCCGCCAGGAAAACGGATTGTGCTGATTTGCCCCGAGAGTGGTTCGCCAAGCCATTTCCTGCCGGATGCATTCTGGCTGAAGTTAGCGCAACGGATACTGTCAGAAACAGATTGTAGGCTCATAGTGTGCGGGCAACAGGCATCAACAAAGGAACTGGCCGCTAAAATGCAGGCAGAAATGCCTCGTTACGCGTCAGACATACAGGATACGGTTAACAGATTAACGCTCTATGAACTGGCGGCATTAGCGTCAAAAGCGGCCGTAGCCGTTACGATTGATTCGCTGCCGGCCCATTTATGATCCGCGCTCTGCCCGACAGTCTCTTATTTTAACCACGGCGAAGGAGTACAGTTTTTCCCGATGAACGGGTATCCGGCATTACTGTTTCATAACCACCGGAAGAGTGAGCACGTCGATTTTGTCAGAAAGGACTTTACCCGTTCCTATGTAACGGCGTTTGACGAAACCGTTATCGATGACTCCATGATCTGGATCCGGCAGCTTGTTGCCGGCACTTAACTAAAAAGCCCCGCTACGGATCCGTAGCGGGGCTTTTTAGTTAATGAGCTGCACTTAATCGCTCCGGCGGCTGGCACCCATCAGAATGCTGACGTAGTACAGCAACGTGGCCAGAGAGCCTACAGCGGCAACCACGTAGGTCATAGCGGCCCACCAGAGAGCATCTTTCGCGTAGCCATATTCGCGTTGGGTAACCACACCGCGGTTTTGTACCCAGGCCAGTGCCCGGCGGCTGGCATCAAACTCAACCGGCAGGGTGATGAAGCTGAACAGGGTCGTTACCGCAAACAAGGCCACGCCAATTGCCAGCGGAATAGTAGTGGTGTTAATCAGCAGGATACCGCCGAGAATAACCCACTGCATCCATTGCGATGAAATGGTCAGGAACGGTACCATGGCCGAACGGAATTGCAGTGGGCCGTAAGCTGTTGCATGCTGAACGGCGTGGCCGCACTCGTGGGCCGCTACCGCCGCTGCCGCTACCGAACGACCGTAATACACATCGGCACTCAGGTTTACCGTTTTGTCCTGCGGGTTATAGTGGTCGGTCAGCATACCTTCTACCGAAAGCACGCGGACGTCATAAATACCGTTTTCCTGGAGCATCTTCTGGGCGATCTCAGCCCCGCTCAGGCCATTGGCCAGCCCGATCTGTGAATACTCGTTGAATTTACTCTTTAACCGCCAGCTGACGATCCAGCTAACGATCATGACAATTATGCCAATTAAATAAGCACCAGCCATATTTTTATCTTCTTTTTAGGGTTGCAGTTAATGGTTGAAAAGTTGATTACTGCTTACAAATAAAACAATTGTTCGCCAGAAAACGTCCCAAACCGGCGTCCGTTTACATACCTTAACAACCGCTCAACCCTAAAAACTGTTCTTAATCCGGTCAATGAGGGCGGTTGTTGAGTAGCCTTTCACCAGGGAAATGGTCTGAACACTACCACCGTTGGCAATGACAAAGTCGGCCCCCACAATGGTATCGACGGTGTAATCATCACCTTTCACCAGAATATCGGGGCGAACGGTTTCAATGAGTTCTTTAGGGGTCGGCTCGTCGAAAAGCGTTACCACATCGATAAACGAAAGGGCAGCCATCAGCCGCGCCCGGGCATACTCATTTACGACCGGCCGCAGCGGGCCTTTGATACGGCTGACAGACGCATCGGTGTTGAGGCCAAGCACCAGTTTATCGCCCAGCTGGCGGGCTTTTTCAAGGTAATCAATGTGGCCGAGGTGAACAATGTCAAAGCAGCCATTGGTAAAGACTACGTTAAGGCCGTCGCGGTGCCATTGTGCTACCTGCTCAACGGCTTCCGGGCGGGTGAGAATTTTGGTTTCCGTCATCGGAGAAAAGGTTAAATGCCGGTATTCACTGACGAGTTTTCCAGAATAGGGTCGGCCTTGCGGGGAGCTTTCAGCATCACCACAACAAAGCTGATACCGCCGAGAAGCAGGACCGAAATGGTCTGTACGGCCCAGACAAACGTAGCTAATAAACCGCCGTCTTTACTGTCGAGACCATAAAGTACAAGCACACTGCCAACCAGAATCTGAAACGAGCCGGTACCGCCGGGGGTAGGGGTGGCCATCCCGATAGAGCCTACTACCAGAAAGGTTAACCCCGCGAGTAAGCCCAAATGACTGGTTTGCGGAATCGCAAAGAACAGGATGTATGACATCAGGTAGTATGTTGTCCAGATCAGTACCGTATGGAACACAAACAGTCCCGGATTTTTCAGCTTCCGCACGCTGGTCAGTCCCTCGAGCAGGCCAATCGCAAATTTTTCAATTTTCTGGTAGAATGGTTTCTGCCGCAGCACTTCCTTATATTTCTGAAAAAGAACCCACGTAACAAGTGCCATGCCCAGCAGGCCGCCGGCCAGATACAGCAGCACCGGCGAACTACCGGCAGGTTTACTGTTGCCTCCACCTAATTTAGCCGAGAAAAAATCGATAAAAAACGTACTGAGCCGCTCAAACTCGAGCAGGAAAGTAGCGCCCAGCAGTAAAAGCAGCATCAACACGTCGATAATGCGTTCGGCCACAACGGTACCGAAACTCACATTGACCGGCACATGCTCCAGCCGGTTGAGCGTACCGCAGCGCGTTACCTCACCCAGACGTGGGACAAGGGTATTGGCAAAGTAACCCGTCAGAACGGCCAGAAATGCGTTGCTGCCGGTTGGTTTGTAGCCGACCGGTTCCATCAGCATACGCCAGCGGAGCGCGCGGCTATAGTGCGCAACAATGGTAAGCGCGCCCGACAGCAGGACAACACGGTAATCGGCCTGCTGAAACCGTTCGACAATTTCGTCGACACGGATACCGCTGTACGTGAAAAATAACCAGAGCAGACCAACTGCCAGGCCGAGTGATATCAGAAGCTTGAGGATGCTTTTCAGATCAAATGTCATAACAAAAGGGGCGTCAGCCCGTCGGATAAACAAAGAGGGTAAGCAGTGAACGATGTTAATACAAGAAAAAGCCAAACCCCGTTGCAAAGTAACAGGGTTTGGCCAAATCTGTCGCGTTAATATTTCTGAGCGGAACGAATCCGGGCTACCCCTTTACCAGCCGGTTATTTTCATCGGGGAAAACTACGGTTGGCTTATGCGAGCGGGCTTCTTCCGGTGTCATCATGCCATAAGCGATAATAATCACGATATCACCGACCTGAGCCCGCCGGGCGGCTGCGCCGTTGAGGCAGATAATTCCCGAACCCCGTTCCCCTTTGATAACATAGGTAATCAGTCGTTCGCCGTTGTTGTTGTTGACGATGTGAACCTGTTCATTTTCCAGGAGTCCGGCGGCGTCCATTAAATCCTCGTCGATGGTAATACTTCCGACGTAATTCAACTCTGCCTGTGTAACCTTAACCCGGTGCAGTTTTGATTTCAGTACGTTAAGAAACATGATTTGTTGTAGTTGGCGCGCAAAGGTAATGTAAAATCAGGCGCTCACCTGCATGCCGTCAGAACAGTAAACCACGTCCTGCGGGTTCCATTGTCTTAAAACACTAAATTATCAATTAACCGGACATTGCCCAGATGGGCGGCGATGCAGATCGCGGTCTGGCCGGGAGCCTGCACTTCGGGGGCCGGTTGCAGCGTATCCGCATTGGCTACCTCTACATACTCCAGGGTGAAGCCGGGACGCTGGCTGAAAAAGCCCGTAACCGATGCTTTGGCCAGGCTCGGGCTCTGGCCTTCGGCCATCAGCTCATGAGCCATGGTAAGGGCTTCGAAGAGAGCCGGGGCAGCAGCACGGTCTTCCGGTGAAAGCAGCCGGTTACGCGATGACATCGCCAGCCCGTCGGCCTCGCGGACCGTATCGCACCGGATCAGTTCGACCGGGAAGCTCAGGTCACGGACCAGACACCGGATGACGGCTACCTGCTGGAGATCTTTCTGGCCGAAATAGGCTTTATCGGGCTGAATCAGATTGAACAGTTTGGCCACCACAATGCCGACGCCGTTGAAATGCCCTGGCCGGAAAGCACCTTCCATAACGTTTTCCAGATCGCCGAAATTTATCCTCAGCCTTGCCTGCTCGCTGTACATTTCCTGTGCAGACGGCGCAAAAACAAGGTCACAGCCGGCGGCTTCCAGCATCTGCTGATCAGCTTCCAGCGTACGCGGGTACCGTGCCAGATCGTCGGGATTATTAAACTGAATAGGGTTCACAAAAACACTGCAAACCACAAGATCGCATTCGTGGCGGGCACGGGTTACCAGGGCAATATGGCCTTCGTGCAAGGCACCCATCGTCGGGACAAGGCCAATCCGCTGGCCGGCTGCCTGAGCTGTGCGTATGTGTTGCCGGAGGTCGTATACCGTATGAACTGTGAGCATGTTGTCAAGTGTAAGTTCGGGGTCAAAGGTCGGGACAACATCCCCGTTTTACAAACACTACCGGATAAATCATGCCGTGCAGGCAATCTTTTTGCACATTTCTTATTGAAATACGAGAAAAAATTGTATAATTTTGCAAGTTTTTTAGGTCAAGCGTTTGGACTTTTTCCCTCCCATTGTCTATGAGCAAACTTCGTATTTTGTACGTTGCCAGTGAAATTTATCCTTTTTTGAAGACATCAGAAGTCGCCGACTTTGTGCGTAAGTTACCCCAGGCCATGCAGGAGCGAGGAATGGAAATCCGGATTCTGGTGCCACGTTTCGGGCTTATCAACGAACGCAAGAACCGGTTACACGAAGTCGTACGCTTGTCGGGTATTAATATTTCGGTTGGTGACGAGGAAAAACCACTGATTATCAAGGTGGCATCTATCCCAAGCGCCAAGTTACAAGTTTATTTCATTGACAACGAAGACTATTTCCAGCGGAAGTACGTTTTCTTTGACAAAGAAGATCGTTTCTATGCAGATAACGATGAACGGGCTATTTTCTTCTGTAAAGGTGCATTAGAAACTGTAAAAAAATTAGGCTGGTCACCGGATATTGTTCATTGCAATGACTGGATGACGGCGCTGATTCCGTTATATCTGAAGACGACGTATAAGAACGATCCGATGTTTAAGGACACCAAGTCGGTGTTCACCATTTATAACAACAGCTTTGAGCACCGGTTCAATCAGGATGAGCTTATTGAAAAAGCCAAAATGATGGACATCGATGACGAGATGCTGGCTCATCTGAAATCAGCCGATTTCGAAGGATTTGTCCGTCTGGGTGCAACCTATGCGGATGCCGTTGTTAAGGCAGAAGATGAAGTAAGTGAAAGTTTGAATGCTATCCTCAATGACATTCCCAAAAATAAACTCGGTCGTACAGAAGATGACAAAGATGTTGCCAGCCGTTACTACAACCTCTACACGCAGCTTGCTGGCTAAGGCCACGCTGTTTGCAGGAAGTATCGTGGCGCTGGCTGCCTGCCAGGAACCGAAAGAAATTGGTTTAGACCCAACCACACCAGTGGGTGTTTTTTATACCGATACCTTAACGATTAACCGCTCAACGATTCTTTTCGATTCAGTTCGTACCAATAAGGCCGCCGCTTTGCTGGTTGGCCGTTATACGGATCCGGTATTTGGTCCGGTAACTGCCAGTGCCTACACACAACTGTCGCTGGGCAGCCAGTTTATCGTCCAGGATTCCCTTAAAGTGGATATTCCTGCAAGTCAGATTGTCCACGATTCTACGTTCCTGTTTTTGCAGTATACCTACGCACCGGTCTACGGCGGTGATACACTGCAAACGCATGAAGTAGCTGTTCACCGCCTGACGGAAGACCTGTCGCGTACCAAAAATTATAACTATAATTCCTCCATCGGCTATAGTACACAGCCATTGGGAAAGTTAGCGTTTAAGCCTACACCGGGCAAGAGTGCGTACGTTAAAATTCCGATTGATGCGGCGTTTGGGAAAGAGATCGTAGCGGTAGCCAATAAAGACGCCGGTAAAGCAGACAGTATTTTCCAGCAGTCAGTAAAGGGAATTGCCTTGATTCCGGGTACCGCTAACCCGTCGGTACTGAACTTTGGCGCCATGGGTAGTTCATCTGCCTATACGACTGTATTACAGGTGTATTACCACATTCAGGGGAAAACGACTGTGCTGAGCCAGACTCTGATGGTAAGTGGGGCACAGGGCCGTTTTAACCGGATTGTACCAAACCGCGCCGGTACACTGCTTTCGGGCCTTAAAGCAGGACAGGCTACTTCGTCAACCGCTACCAAGGGGCAGACGTTTGTACAGCCGGGTACCGGTGTAACGACAAAAATCCAGATTCCGGGCCTGGACGATCTGAAAAAGCGTCGTGTAGCCATTAACCGTGCCGATCTGGTGATTACACCGGTAGCAGCACCTAGTGCACAGCTGGATCTGCCGCCATATCTGGTATTGGCAGAAGCCGGCGCACAAAACCAGCTGTTGCGTTATCCGTCAACGGATCTCATACAGTTTGCGCCGATTGGTACTGCGGTTTTTAACCGCTCAGTTTCCTCATGGTATTATCCGCAGGTAAGGAGCTACAATACCCGTAACAAGTCTTATACCTTTGACATGACGGCCTATTTCCAGACAATTATGTCGGGCCTGACGCCGAATAACGGTTTGTTGATGATGACTCCAAGCACGGGTAATCTGGTGGATGTAAGCACCGGCTCGGCGGCCAATCAGGCACCTTATTATCTGAACGACCGCCTGTGGCGGATGGTGCTGGATGGCAATGCAAGTGTTAAAGTCGTTGTGTTTTATACAAACACACTGTAACCTATACTCGTAGTAAACGGTAAGCCCGGTGCACCTTAGCTGGTGTACCGGGCTTATATTTTTAGGTCAAAATAGTACATCTTTTAGGCCATTTCACCGGATTGCTGTTACTTTACAGCGTCTACTTAACAAGAAAATCATGTGTGGAATTGTTGCCTATGTCGGGCCGCGCGAAGCGTGCCCGCTGGTGTTAAAAGGATTAAAGCGACTGGAATATCGGGGGTACGACAGTGCCGGGGTAGCCTTGCTGAACGGGGATGGCCTGAAGATATACAAGAAAAAAGGAAAAGTTGCTGATCTTGAACACGAACTGACCGGAAAAGACCTGCACGCTACAATCGGGATGGGACACACGCGTTGGGCAACGCACGGCGAACCGAACGATGTTAATGCACACCCGCACTATTCCTTTCACCGCGGTCTGGCCATTATTCACAACGGCATTATCGAAAACTACGCGGCTATCAAGAAAAGCCTGATCAAAAAAGGCCGTGAATTTCGCTCGGAGACCGATTCGGAGGTACTGATTCAATTCATCGAAGACATTCAGGAAAATGCCGGTTGTTCCCTGGAAGAAGCCGTCCGGCTGGCTTTGCAGGAGGTCGTAGGGGCCTATGCGATTGTCGTTATGTCGGAGAGCGATCCGACACAGTTGATTGCTGCCCGCAAGGGTAGTCCGCTGGTGATTGGCGTGGGCGAGAATGAGTATTTTTTTGCTTCGGATGCCACACCGATTATCGAATATACGAAGGAAGTTGTGTATCTGAACGATTATGAAATCGCAATTGTACGCAACGGAGAACTCAAAATACTGACTCTGGACAATACGCAGACTGTGCCGTATGTGCAGACAGTCGAGCTGGAGCTGGCAGCCATCGAAAAAGGTGGTTTCGACCACTTTATGTTAAAGGAAATCTTCGAACAGCCGCGCTCTATTGCCGATAGTATGCGGGGGCGTGTGCAGGCGGCCGAAGGCTACCTGCAGCTTGGCGGCCTGCGCGACTACATGGATCAGCTGGCGAATTCGCAGCGGATTGTGATCATTGGCTGTGGTACATCCTGGCATGCCGGTCTGGTGGCTGAATACATTTTTGAAGAGCTCGCCCGCATCCCGGTAGAGGTGGAATACGCCTCAGAATTCCGGTACCGGAACCCGATTATTAAGGAACGGGATGTGGTGATTGCCATTTCGCAGTCGGGCGAAACGGCTGATACACTCGCTGCCATTGAACTGGCAAAGGCCAAGGGTGCCACAATTTTCGGCGTTTGTAATGTGGTTGGCTCGTCAATTGCGCGGGCAACCCATGCAGGAGCATATACACACGCCGGCCCGGAAATCGGAGTAGCCAGTACGAAGGCGTTTACCGCCCAGGTCACTGTGCTGACGCTGATGGCCTTGGCGGCTGCCGAACGGAAGGGAACGATCTCAAACAGTCTTTTGCGGCAATTACTGGCCGAAATGGACAGTATTCCGGCAAAGGTGGAAAAGGTGCTGGAAAGTGCGGCTAAAATCCGCGAAATCGCCCAGATCTTTACATACGCCCGGAACTTCATTTATCTGGGCAGGGGCATGAACTTTCCGGTAGCACTGGAAGGCGCCCTGAAACTAAAGGAAATCTCGTATATCCACGCGGAAGGGTATCCGGCGGCTGAAATGAAGCACGGTCCGATTGCCTTGATCGACGAAGACATGCCGGTGGTGGTTATTGCGACCAAAGACAGTTCATACGAGAAGGTTGTGTCGAACATTCAGGAGGTGAAGGCGCGTAAGGGCCGGGTTATTGCCATCACGACTGAAGGGGATAAACACCTGCCGGATATGGTCGATTTTGTCATCGAAATTCCGAATGTGCATGAGGTACTGTTGCCGCTGGTGTCGGTTATTCCGTTGCAGATACTGGCCTATGACATTGCGGTCATGCGGGGCCGGAACGTCGATCAGCCAAGGAACCTGGCCAAATCGGTTACGGTAGAATAAAACAAAATGGGGATTGACTGGTGCCAATCCCCATTTTGTTTCAGCATTATTTTATAGCCACTACGTGGTTGCGTTTGGGCGTCAGCAACTCACGGGGAACATGGGCAATGATTTCGCGTTGCAGGGCATCAATCAGTTTCCGCTTCAGAAACCGGCGATGCACAACCAGGCTGACCTCCCTGACCGGTTGCGGGTCAAGAAAGGGGCGCAGTCGTTTTTTACGGGCAGGATCAAGGTCTAACGTTGCCAGATAGGGCAGTAGCGTAAAGCCGTCCTGTTTGTCAATGAGTTTGATAAGCGTTTCGAGCGAACCCGTTTCGTAATGGAGCGAATGCGTATGCGCATTCGACATACGTTCTGTACTACAGAGATTAATGACCTGATCCCGGAAGCAGTGTCCTTCGGTCAGCAACCAGAGACCTTCATTATTCAGATCATTGTCGCGCAGCACTTCTTTTTCGGCAAGCGGGTGATTATCTGATGTATAGACAACAAACGGTTCATGAAAAAGCGGTTGTTCGTAAAGCCCGGATTCGTGTAAAGGCGTTACGACAAGGCCCACATCCAGCAGGCCGTTCCGCAGTTTTTCCAGAATCTGCTCGGTAGTAAGCTCCTGAATCTGAACCGTTACAGCTGGTCTTTTTTCGATAAAACTACCAATAAAGTAAGGGAGAAGGTAGGGGGCCAGCGTAGGAATAATTCCTAGCTTAAGCTCTCCGCTCAGATCATTATTCGCATCCCGTACGATTTCAGGTATACGGCGCGCAGCCTGTATTACTCCACGGGCCTGGGTAAGAATCAGCTGACCGGTTTCGGTCGGAACAACGGGCTGTTTGGAACGGTCAAAAATCAGAATACCAAGCTCATCTTCAAGCTTTTGGATTTGCATGCTTAAGGTAGGCTGGGTTACGTGACACGTTTCCGCAGCAGCAGAAAAATGGCGGTACGTGTCAACGGCAATAATGTACTCGAGCTGTGTAAGAGTCATACGAATGGCCCGGCAACGAGGTGCTCCTGCGGACAAGTTTTTGAAAAAGGGTGCGAAAAAAGAAAAAAATTCTTTACCTGCTTTGCTTAATGTTATAAAATAACCGATAAACGCAAAACAAAGTGCCACATTTGTTAATTTTAAAAGAAAAACTTCGTTCCATGAAACCTGTTACGTGTATTCCTGTACTACTTTGCCTTTATTTTTGTAGTGTACTGACTGGTTTCAGTCAGTCAGATAAATCAAATCCGCCCGCTGAAGGTTTCGATCTGGCTGGTTCTGATGCGAAAGCCATTGAACTGGCAGACGGGGCCATGAAAGCCATGGGAGGGCGTAAAGCGTGGGATAATACGCATTTTCTTGCATGGAATTTTTTTGGTAACCGCCGTCTGATCTGGGATAAATGGCGTGGAAACGTCCGGATCGATAACCTGAAAAATGACCAGACTGTCATCCTGAATATTTTCACCGATAAAGGCCGTGTTTTTAAAAACGGAGCAGAACTCACTGATGCTGACTCGGTAGCGAAATATGTTAAACAGGGGAAAGGAGCCTGGATCAACGACTCGTACTGGCTGGTGATGCCCTTCAAACTCAAAGATTCCGGTGTGACGCTGAAGTATCTGGGTGAGGAAAATACGCAGGAGAATAAACCGGCCGACGTGATCCAGATGACCTTCAAAAGCGTTGGTAATACCCCCGACAATAAATACAAGGTCTGGATTGATAAAAACACGCATCTGGTTTGTCAATGGGCCTATTATCCCAAATTCACCGACGAAAAACCTGGTTTTATCCGTCCCTGGGGTGATTACCAGCGCCATGGCCAGATACTGCTGGGCGGCGACCGCGGTGATCGTGACATTACCGATATTATGGTATTTACCGGATTGCCGGGTGAGGTGTTTACGGATTTTCCGAGAACCGATCTTACGCGTTATCCGCAGGCAAAATAGTGAACTAATCGACGCCTGGATACCTTACTTACATACGTATGGAAGCTACTGTTTTACAAAAACCTGCTGCAACTAAACAATTAGGAAAAACCGGCGTATTGCTGGTAAATTTAGGAACTCCCGATAGCCCTTCGGTGCCGGATGTACGCAAATACCTGCGTGAATTCCTGATGGACGGGCGGGTAATCGACATTCCGCTGATTCCCAGAACACTGCTCGTGAATGGTATTATTGCACCGTTCCGTGCCCCCAAATCAGCCAAAACCTATCAGGAAGTCTGGACCGAAAACGGTTCTCCGTTGAAATACTACGGTGAAGTGGCTGAGCGTGAACTGCAACGCATGCTGGGCGATGATTTTGTGGTGAAACTGGCCATGCGCTACCAGAGCCCGGGTATTCAGGCCGGTCTGGAAACGTTTCAGAAGCAGGGCCTTACCAAAATAATTGTTATTCCGTTTTTCCCGCAATATGCTTCTGCCACGACCGGATCGATTCACGATAAGGTAATGGAAATTGTGCGGGGATGGCAGATTATTCCCGAACTTTCCTTTGTCAGCAGTTTTCTGGACCATCCGAAATTTGTCGAGGGGTTTGTCCGGAATGCCCGGAAATTCATTCAGCAAACCGACTACGATCACTTTGTGTTCAGCTACCACGGCCTGCCCGAGCGGCAAATCCGGAAAGGTGACGTGACCAAGGGCCAGGTCTGTAAGCTAGGCAGTTGCTGCGACTCGCTCAATGCCATGAATCAATACTGCTACCGGGCACAGTGTTTTGAAACAACACGCCGGCTGGTTAAGGAACTCGGCATTCCGGAGGGTAAGTACACTACCTGTTTTCAGTCGCGCTTAGGCAAAGACCCCTGGATTCAGCCGTATACCGAAGATCTGGTAAAGGAACTACCGAAAAAAGGTATGAAGCGGGTGCTGGCGTTTTCCCCGGCGTTCGTCGCCGACTGTCTGGAAACAACGATTGAGGTCGGAGAAGAATACAAGGAACTATTCGAAGAACACGGCGGCGAACAGTGGGATCTGGTTGAAAGCCTGAACGATAGCCCGCTCTGGATCGAGCTGCTTGCCGATTTGGTTAAATCGCGGGTATGACGTTTATTTCAGGTCTGTAACCCGTATGAAGTATGGAAACTGCTTCCGGTATCGGAAATTTACGAAGGTATTGAGTTCAACGCTTTGGTTTAGCTAAAAAATAAGGGCGGGTCACAAGACCCGCCCTCTGCATATCTGTACTAATTGCCTTTACAGCACAGTAATCAATCCTTTAATCACGGCACCTAACCGGATCGCTTCGAAAACACGGGCCTCGCTGGCACCATGCTTCAGTACGCTTTCCTCGTGTGAACGAACGCACATCTCACAACCGTTGATCGCCGACACAACCAGGCTCATCAGTTCAAAGAACTCCTTGCCCAGCACCGGATTCATCATGATGCTCATCCGGATACCCGCCTGTGTGTTGTTGTAATAATCTTTACCAACAAAATGACGGAAACGGTAGAATACGTTGTTGGTGCTCAGCAGCGATGTACAGGCGAGTGTTTCCGCAATCTGTGCATCTGTAGCACCTTCCTGCCGGGCGGCCTCGCTTAACGAGTCGATCAGCGGCTGGTGCTTTTCGTTGGCGGCTACCGACAACGCTAACAACCGGGCTTCCTGTTTGCTCAGTTGCTGGCTACTGTTCAGGGCATTGCCAACGTTTATCTTCAGGTCGCGCAGAAACCGGCTGTCAGATTTGCTCAGCGAATCCAGTACCGGATACTCAGCCGCCGCATCCAGACCTACCAGTCCCAGCAGCGATACAACCGTTTCGTTTTGTGTTGAAACCATAGTCAAAGAGTGAAAGAATGAAAGTGCGACAGAGCGGCAGCATAATGGCTCACTGCATCATCTTTGCCGCTCTTTCGCAGTATGGGGTACTAAACCGTAGTTATACGGTAAGCGTTTCCTGACCTTTAACCCAGTTACATGGGCAAAGCTCGTCAGTTTGCAGGGCGTCCAGCACGCGCAGGACTTCGTTTACGTTACGGCCTACTGACAGATCGTTAACCGATACCCAGCGAACGATGCCCTGTGGGTCAACGATGTAGGTTACACGGTAAGCTACCTTCTCGTTTGCTTCCAGGATACCCAGTTCTTCCGCCAGTGACTTTGACGTATCAGCCAGCATCGGGAAACGCAGGCCGCGCAGGTCGTCGTGGTCTTTACGCCATGCCAGGTGAACAAACTCACTGTCGGTAGATGCACCGATCAGAACGGCATCACGGTCAGCGAAGTCTTCGTACTTGCTGTTGAACTCTGCGATTTCTGTCGGGCAGACAAACGTAAAGTCCTTCGGCCACCAGAACATCACCAGCCACTGGCCGTTAGCTTTGTGGTCTTCAGAAGAGATTTCGTAAAACTCGTTGCCTTTTTCAAGCGAAACAACGGCTAATTTCTTGAACTCAGGGAACTGAGAGCCAACTGAAATAATGTGATTTTTCATAGTTATTTATCAGATTGTATTGAACTGAAGCATATTCGACTGTACAAAAATAAGTTGTAACAAATTTTAAACCTTATTGGTTTTGTCTATGAGCGATAGATAAAATCAGTCAACTTTTAAAAATGAAAACGAATGTTCACAGAGTACCAGATACGTCTGGTGAAATATGATTATTCATATATAAAAAAAATAGCCGGATGGTGTTTCCGGCTATAGTTCTGATAAGAATCATATTTGGTTAAGCAGCCATTCTGGGATTAGACCGTCCGATTGCGTGCTGTTTCGGGCCGTTTTCGGGGTTACCCAATATCGGCAGGATGATCGACTGTAACCGCTCCCGCACAAAGTTTTCCTGTAAATAAGCAGGAAGCTTACTAATCAGCTGCTGGTATGCCTCCAGTCCGAGTGCCTTTGCAACATAGATTTCGTGTACGGCATTGATGTGCGAAACGATGTTCACCAGACTCTGATGAAACAGCCGGACATCAATGGATGAATCCACAAAACGTTCGATCTCACGGTTATTCGATGAAATCCGCAACCGGCTGAGCATGTCAAAAAAGGTTGTGTACCCGATCTGACGCGCCAGCACCTTGTATTGCTCTACGCCGAACTTCTGAAGCACTTCGCCGGTCCGCTCACTCCGGAAGGCTGTTTTCGGGTTATTCTGAATAACGGTCCGCAGCGCCTTTACACGCTGGTCACGGGTTGTTTTCAGGAATTGAGCCACTTCAGCCTGTGCCTGATTGGCACGTGACGGCAAAGCCAGCTCCGGCTTGTATTTCGCCATCGGCAGCCGCTGGATCCGGTAGTTATTGTATGGTCCCAGGGCATAGTAGCCAACCGAAGCGGGGTAGAAGCCACGCACCACACTACTGCCGATCCGCTTCCGGATCAGCTCTTCATTGCTGACGTTAATGCCCTGAACCGTTAGAAAAGCCCGTGCACTGAACAGGACACTATAATAAGCTTGTGGAAATGTCCAGTGCAGTGAGCTCTGTAAATATTGTTCGTCATTAACGACAGGCGTAATACGCAACGCATATTCAGCGCTCCAGCTGTTAAGCAGGAGTTTTTCGAGTGCCTTGCGCTGCTCATCCGAAACCGTCGAGGTGAAGTCCTGAAAAACGGGAAATTTCATCAGTTCAAACAGGTCGTTCTGATGCTGGATATGGTAATCCATGGCAAAAAAATGGTTCAGAAACACCTGTGCCGGTATGCTCTTCCGCCAGTTTTCGTCCATCATCTGACCGTTGGTCAGAGGCACTTGATTGTTTACTGTGTTCATCGCCAGAAGTATTGTTGTTTACCTATAAATTTAACAAAAAAACGCGGAATTCTGTTCGGTTTAATGTGATAAATACTGGTATGTAATTAGTTGATTTTTAGGGTATTATGATTAAGTTTTGCATATGAAAAAATCCGGTAAAACAGCCGCTGCCAGAAGGCCGTTTTACCGGTAATTGCTGAGGTCCGGGAGCCGTTTACAGGCTCAATAAAAGCCGTATTGTGAGAGCCGGATACGTAAACGGTTTATCTTTGACTAACGGACTAATCTATGGGGCTATGTACACGGTAGGCGGGTGGCAAAAGGTATGTATTACAGGGTGGTTTTGTCTGTGGCTGCTGGGATGGGGGCAGGTATCCGCACAGACCGGGCAACCCGCAATGGCCTCCGTTGAGGGGTTTGTCGTGGACCGGCAAACGGGGCAGCCGATTGCCTTTGCCAACCTGTCGGTTCAGAATGAGCAAGGCCAGACCGTTGCCCGTCAGCAGACTGCCGCCAACGGAGCGTTCCGTATGCGGCTTAATCCGCAGCAACGCTATACGGTTGAGGTGCAGGCAGAAGGCTATCAAAACGGACAGGATGTGATTGATTTCACCGTTCCCTATGTCCGGCAGGTAACGGGAAAGCGCCTCCGGCTGACAGCAACTGCCGGTACGTCATCACCGCCAGCCGGCGATGCGCTGCTTTCGGTTTACTTCCCCGCCAGGCAAGCTACCTTATCGCCTGCCGCTATTCAGAGTATACGAGAGGTTATGGGCCGGCTTATGGCATCAACCGGGCGGGTGGTACTGACCGGTTTTACCGACGGCCAGGGGAACCCCTCCCTGAATGAACTGCTGGCCGCAGACCGTACGGCTGCTGTAAAAGCATTTATGATAAACAACGGTATCCGCAGCGAGCGCATTACCGTCAGGGCAGCCGGTGCTGACAGACCAGACAATAATGCGCCCTTAGCCCGGAAACGGCGCGTTGATATCCGGATTGACTAGCTGCCGGTGGCTCAACGGATAATTAAAACCAGCCTGGTATCAGATTAAACCGTCCGTACGTACATCCGTACTGGTTTTAATGCAGTGCGTTACAGAGTTTAGCACTTTATGTCCGGTTAGTGCTTAAACACCTGCTTTTATGCTTCGCTCTGCTTTTACTGCCTGTCTGCTTTTCCTGTTTACCTGGCCACTATCCGCCCAGACGATCCGGTATGTCAAGCCGACAGCAGCCGGTACCGGTTCCGGCAACTCATGGGCTAACGCATCTGCCGATTTGCAGGCAATGATCAACGCCAGTGCGGCCGGTGATCAGGTTTGGGTGATGAACGGGGTGTACCGGCCGACGCGCGATGCTACCGGAAACGCCGGTCCGGTTAATGCCCGCACCAAAACGTTTCTGATGAAAGCCGGTGTCAAAGTCTATGGCTCATTTTTGGGGACCGAAACCAGCTTATCGGACCGTGAAGTCATCGGCTACGGGGTAGTGTGTATGCTGTCCGGCGATATCGGCGTTTCCGGTGATAATACTGATAACGTGTATCATGTGGTGACGATGAAGAATATCGATGCCGCCACGTTACTGGATCGCTTTGTAATTCGATACGGGAATGCCAACGGGGCTGCCTATCCGGATAATTACGGGGGAGGTGTACTGTGGATAGAACCCGTTGCAGCGACCGGCGGAAGCATAAATTTCTGCTACATCGAGAATAATGCAGCGAGTGCAAGCGGTGGCGGCATGGCCGTTATCGGCGTGGTAAACCCTGTTATCAGTTCGTGCTCGTTCAATCAGAATACGGCTGCCAACGAAGGGGGCGGTGTAGTCAATCTCAATGTTCCGAGACCGGTTTATACGTCCTGTTCGTTTATGAATAACACCGCAAAATCGGGCGGAGCCGTGTCCGACAACAGCAGCAGCGCGCTCTTTACCCTGTGTAGCCTATACCTTAATTCAGCCATAAACGGCGGCGGTGGCGGGGTGTTCAATTCGGGCGGATCGGCTCCCGTTTTCCGGGGATGTTTATTTATCCGGAACAGCAGCACCCGCGAAGGCAGCGCGTTTAGTTCGTACAGTCCTTCTGCCGTACTGAGCCCGCAGCTTATCAATTGTACAATGACGGAAAATACCGGCGGCGATGCGGTTGTTTATCAGGGTAATCAGTTTGGCAGTACAGTGAGTCCCGGTCAGCTGACTATCCGTAATTCGGTGATCTGGGGCAACATTGCGGCAGGTACCACGACCACACCACCCGTTGCCTACATCGGCGGTCCTGCGCCGGTGATTCAGTACAGCGACGTTCAGAACTGCAGCACTACACCCGGCTGCCCGGCCGGTACGGGCAATCTACAGGCAGACCCGCTGTTTGTTGACTTATCCTATTTACCATCAGCCAGAAGTCCGCTGGTAAATGCCGGTGATCCGTCGGCTACCCTTTCGTCGACCGCTGTATATCCGGTTGATCTGATCGGCCTGCCACGGATTATCGGTAACCGGATTGATATTGGTGTGGTTGAGAATCAGATGACTACCGCCATTCACTCGGTGTCTTCAAATGACTGGGATGTTAACGATACCTGGTCCTGTGCCTGTGTTCCGACCCGTTCCGACAATGTACTTGTCCGGCATGCTGTCAATGTATTTGCCGGCGGACCGTCTCCGGTTGAGGCCCGTAACCTGTCGTATTCGGCCGGGGGGCGTCTCCGGCTCAATGGCTTCAGTTCACTGCGGCTGGGCGTCCGGATCTGGTACGTAAAACCGGAAGCGACCGGTACCGGCGACGGATCGTCGTGGGAGAATGCGTCCGGTAACCTGCAGGCCACCCTGCTGGCCGCACAGGCCGGTGAGGAAGTCTGGGTGAAAGGAGGGGTGTATAAGCCATCGGCTGCCGCCACGCCAACGCCCGCCGACCGCGCACAGAGCTTTAGTATTACCTCCGGTGTAAAGGTCTACGGCAGTTTTATGGGGTATGAAAACAGTATAACCGAACGCAACAGGCAGATGTATTTTCCGCTCGGGTCGGTCCTGTCAGGCGATATCGGTACGCCTTCGGCCAGCGATAACAGTTATCATGTCGTCTGGATTCAGAACGCGGCGCAGGGGACATTGCTGGACGGCTTTGAGATCCGCGACGGCGGAACAACGACGAATACCGAATTGCCGGAACCACCCGGTAGCTTTACCGGAGGGGGCATTTATAACGTGGCCTTGCCGGGCTTTACCAGCTCGCCAACCATTCAGCGCTGCCACATCCTGAATAACCGCGGTGCTTATTCGGGTGGAGGTATGTACAATCGGGGTGCCGGGACGGTAACACTCCGGAGCTGCCTGTTTGAGAGCAATTACGGCGAATATGGCGGTGCATTGGCCAACACCATTGTGCCCGTAGCCGGCGGCGGCTATACCAGTCCTGTTGAGCTGAACATAATCAACTGTAATCTGGTCAATAACAGCTGTACGCAGGATGGTAAAGCGGTCTACGGCGGGTATGTCAGTATGACAAATAGTATTGTCTGGGGCAATACAGGGCCTATGCCAAACGTAATCGGCGCGTATGCCGGCGGGTCGTCGATCCGTTACTCAACTATACAGGACGGATCGGCGGGGGCGATATATTTCAGCAGTACGGTTAGTAATGCCAATCCGCGTTTTTACAGTGCGACCGATTACCTGCTTCGTTCGGATAGTCCGTGTATCAACCAGGGCGACCCTGCTACCACTTACCGGCAAGGCGGAGCCCTCGATTTACGGGCACTGTACCGGATTACCCTCGGGCAGATTGATCAGGGGTGTTTTGAGTTTAATACGTTGCGGCAACTGATTGATAATTAGTCTTTTTTCTTTGCTGACCGCCCAAGCCATAAACCACCGATTACGAGTGCCGTGCCGGCGACCGTATATACCGTAATCGGTTCATGTAACAAGACTGATGAGTAAACAAAGCCAAAAATCGGGCAGAGGAACAGCCAGAGCGAAGCCTGTACTGCATCCTGCCGGACAAGGTAAAACCAGAGTTGCAGTGCCGCTACCGATACCGGCAGAATAAGCCAGAATACCGAAAGCCAGAACGTCGTATTAAAGTGACTCTGGCCGTAATCGGCGGTCAGGAGGGTGACGGGAAGGAGCAGAAGGCCGCCGATAAATACCTGCCAGCCATTGATGACCACGTTTGGTAACCGCCATTCGAAGCGGGCATAATAGACCGTAGCCAGCGATACCGACACCATGGCGAAGAGCAGAATCAGCAGCCCATGCACAGTAGCATAGGCTTTTTCGAGCAGCGGATAAGTGGCCACCGCCACACCCAGCAGCCCTAGCAGTAACCCGATGCCTTCATTCAGCCGTAACGGCCGCCGCAGCCAGATGGCCGACATCACCGAGATAAACAGCGGATTGGTAGCCGTTGATAGGCTGCCAATCCCTGCCGAAACCTGCTCAAGGGCTAGTACATAGGCACCAAGGTAAATCGTTGTATTGAGTAAGGCGAAGATGGTCAGGCGCTGCCATTCCGTCCGGGTTGGCCACGCGTTTTCGTACCGTTTGATGGCGTAGGCAAAGAGCAGCATGCCACCACCGGCAATGAAAAAGCGGACATTAGCCAGAATGAACGGGTGCGCCACCTTAACGCCGAACTTGGTAGCCGCCGATGCCGACGCCCAAAGGGCAGCGAAGAGCAGGCCGGGAAGCGTATATTGTACAAACTTGTTCATAAACTTGGCTTCCGGCTAGTCAAAAAAATCGGGAGGAAGGTTTTCAACTGTGTCAATTGAGCGCATAAGCATGGTGAAATGGCTTTTTCGTGATAGTAGCCCCTTTAAAATTGCTTTAGCTCGAAACTGAGCAATTGCATCATCTTGTTCTCTGGCTACCCGCCATTTGTTCATCCATTGAAGTACTTCAACGTACTTTTTATAGATTAGGGCACGTAATTCTCTGGTGCTCTGCTGAGTCTCATTGCTGGTGCCATTGTGAATATGATCTAAAAGCTGGGCTGTGTTGACAGCTTTTAGATTCTCAGGGTTACGCGCTTCAAAATGTACACGCTGACCGCCAAAGTCGATAGTGTACAAAATTTCAGTTTCTACATTATCATTCGGATTACAAGGATCAAGATAGCCTCCCTCTGGATTCCGGCGTGGTTTCATTGTATTAGCCGCATGGTCAGCTGGATACAGGTTCGTCCATGTGTAGGTTAATTCTGGATTTTGATTTCTGGGGATAAAATGCTCAACATCCATTGACCATGCTGTTTCGAACTTTTTTTCTGTCAGATAACATTTCGCATAGAAATCCAGATCAAAAGCCTCAAATAAGTCAGCATTGCGCCATGAGTCTCTACAAATAGGTTTTATTAATGACTGTTCTTCTTGAGGTAGGAGTTGATCTTCACGAAATAGAGCTAGTTCGTCAAGATAGTTTTTTATATCTTCTGTCTCTAACGATGAAGGGGCTGTCAAACTACGATTAATATTGATCATCCGAATCAGACAGTTTGCGTATATTGTATAATCATAGACTCCAGTTCAATCCGAAGTACCGGGGATAAGTAATGACCTTTATCTTTTAGTATATTGCTTAATTTGTCTTTTAGTGCCTTTTTGTCGTTTTTAAATGCTTTCAGAGCATCATTTACTTCTTTAATAATCTCATCAGCAATGTTAGAATACTCATTATCAAGTCCGAAATGAGTCATCATCAGGTCAGAATAGCTTCTTCCGGCAACTTCATCATTTTTTGCTTCTTTGGTTGTTAGGTCAAATATGGTAGCGTGTTTAATACTGGATATCACTGCGGGTGAATGCGTGGCGGCAATAAACTGAATATTTGGGAATAACTCTGTTAATAGCGGCAGAATCTGGTATTGTAATTCAAGATGTAAGTGCGTTTCGGGTTCGTCAATTAATACGATGCCGCATGGATTATATGTATAGTCGTTTACTTGCTTTCTGATCAAATCAACCCGAATAAATAAATCCATTAAAATACTAATGAACGCTGAAAATCCTTCAGATAAGTCATTGAAAGAGATGGATCTTTTGTCTGAAAGCTCAATTAAAAATTCATAATCATTACGAATAAAATTAATCTTCAATTTTTCATCTTCAAAAATTTTCCGAAAAGGCATTCTGATATTTTCGAAAAATAAGTCAATTTCATAGTTATTATTATGTTGGTTGTCAATTATATTAAAGGCTTGTTCTACTTTCTTGTTTACAAGAAACTGTTTGAATTTATTAATAAAATATTGTGTTGAGTCCGGAGTGTTAATTTTTTCGATAAAATCAGAATCTTTAGTCGGGGTAATAACCGCTTCAACAGTACTCTGTCTCTTTGCACTAAAGAAAGAATAAATAATTTCTTTTTTCTTTGAAAGTAGTTTTTTTATTGAGAATTTGAAATAAGGTGTTAATTTTCTGTATTCGTCCAGCTGCGAAAGTCTATAGTTTATTTCATCGTTATTCCAATGTGAAACGAGCCCTGTTACCAGTTGGTTTTCAAATTCAATTATTTCGCTTACTGCATCTATACCTTGAAAAGCTCTTCTAATATGACTGTTGATTGACCTCAATATCGTACTTTTTCCCGATCCGTTTTTCCCCGTCAGAATCAAATGACTGAATGGCTTATCCGGATAGTCGAATAAGTTGATGTCGAAGTTTTGATAAGCGTAGCAAGTGTTAACGTGTATCGACTTTATGTATGGGAATTCCTCCGGCGTTAGCATGACTTATGTCGTTTTACGAAACTACTAAAAAGGCAGGCCCGCAGGCCTGCTGTGACTAAAATCCGATTTTCCCCTTGCGCCCTTTACCGCTTTCGCCCGCTGCCCATTCCTTCATCTGCGCAATTTCCTTATCGAAACCGCCCGACAGAATCGGGAAACGGCACCAGGTACGCGGATCAAGGTTATGGTCGTCGAGATGGAACGATGGCGCGTAACGCTCCCGTTTCCATTGATTGCGGCTCCACAGCCGGAAGAAACGCTCTACCCAGAGCATAAGCCGTTCACGCGTATAGACCCCATCGAAATGTACTTCCATCAGTTTCAGGACATCAACCGGCGGCTGCTTGTCACGGATAGCCGCATTTTCGATCTGGTTCAACACGTCATACGGCATCAGGTCGTCTTCGTCGGTTTGCTTTTTGTCAAGCGGGCGGAGTTCGGCCGTTGGCTGGAGGTTGTTCACACGGTGCAGACCGGCCAGCCTGATGGCCGTTTCTGCCGACGGGGTGCTGGCAATATTCAGGCCCGTTGTTTCGAGCCAGCGCAGCCACCCGCGCAGAAAATGCTTGTCGATACCGGTAATCGGGCTGATACTGCCGGCCGTATCACCATCCATAGTCGCATAGCCGACAGCGGCTTCTGACCGGTTCGAAGTCGACAGCAGCAGTGCATTCTGTATGTTGGCCAGCATCCAGACCCCCGGAGCACGTACCCGCGCCTGAATGTTTTGCAACGCCAGATCGTCGGTGTCCCAGCTTAGCTTACGGCCCAGTTGCTCTTCGATTAACCCGCGATAGGTTTCGACCAGTCCGTTAATGTTGATGTTGTAGAACGTTGCACCGATGCTCTCCGCGAGCTCTTTTGCCGACAGATATGTATCATCCGACGAATTTTCGGTACCCTGATAAATTACCGTCAGCAGTTTACCGACCAGTTCTTCGGCCGTCTGGCAGTCCTGTATTGCGTTAATGTAACTCAGTTTGCGCTTGATACCGTCAAGGCCAATGTTTTCGATTGCCATCCGGACCATCAGGAACACAGTGGCGGCAATGGCCGATGAGTCAGCGCCACCGCTCAGGGACAGTACATAGCCGTGTGACCGGCTTTTTCGGAGATAATCGAACAGGCCGAGCGCCACGGCACGGGCAAATTCTTCTTCTTTGATGTAGCCGCCCCGTTCCCACGACTCGAGTTCGGCGCGTTGCAGGACCGGCCGTACGTCGGGGAACTGAAAAAGGGATTGTACTTTCAGATTCGGGTAGGCCATGGCCATGTTGACCCGGTTCTGGGTCTGGCTCAGCCGGGTATTGTCGACATCAATAACCGCCGTAACAATATGGTGATCCTCGTAGCTGAGGCGCGGACTCGATACCAGCAGCTCGCCGTTAGAGGCAATCATCGCATCGCCGTCGTAGATCGCCCGGCCGGATTCGTTGCCCAGCATGTTGGTATAGACGTAGCTGACACCGAACGACCGCGAGGCATCGATCACAAACCGTTCGCGGACGACCGATTTATTAAAACCGAAATGGCTGGCCGACGGGTTCATGATGATATCGATACCGCGTTCATACAACGCCCGTCCCGGACGGCTCGCAATCCAGGCGTCTTCGCAGATTTCGAAGCCGATCCGGATGCCTGACAGGTCAAAAACAAGGTCGCCGATGGGATACGACATCTCGCTGTGGCCGGGAGCCGACAGCCGGATTTCGTCCCGGAAGCCTAATGTCCAGGGCTGAAACCAGCGGGTTTCGTAATGGATGCCGTTATTGGCCAGATTCTGCTTACAGGCAAAGCCCAGAATCTGTTTGTTAGCCACCAGACAAACCACATCATACGTCCGGTTGTTATAGCGTAAGGGAAGGCCAAGGGCCACGGCCATGTCATGCGTGTGCTCCGCAATTTCTAACAGTGAAGCAACCGACTGGTCAATGGTATTCTGCGCAAAAAAAGCGTCTTCGCAGCCGTAGCCGCAGATGCTGAGCTCAGGCAGACACAGAATACTGACCGCTTGCTGACGGGCCGTTTCGATGGCCGCAATGATATTTTTCTGGTTATGTTCCCACGCCAGCGGAGTCTGATTCAGTACGCCGGCTGCAACTTTTATCAATTTCATACGTAACCCCAACGGGTGTTTGGCAGTTAATACAGCGTTATAACAAGCCTGTCTGCAAAAAAAGCACAGAATTTAATCCTGTGCTAACGATTCAGTGATTCCCGGCAAACTATCCGCACAAGAATAACCAAAACTACAGGGGTGCCCTGTTACTATTACCGTTTGAGTTGTATTAATCAATCGGTCTATAGGTATACTTATTTTTGAGTACCATTCGATCAGAAAATAAAACGATGGCAAAAGGAATAATGTGACGTAAATCAGGAAGTTGAGGTCTATTACAGGCTACAGTGTCAGCTATACACAAAAAGATATTTAGAGATAATTTTTCGCAGCAACCAAAAAAAACGTAAAATTGGTCTAATAATTGTGGATGGGCGTAAATGCAGCCCGCTTCATACGACTCAACGTTCGATAAGACCTTAATCCCGTTTATGTACTATGCAGAAATTGAGCCTAAACCAGTCGTTGCAACAGAAGCTGTCCCCCCAGCAGATACAGTTTATCAAACTGTTGCAAATACCGACGGCCGAGCTGGATGCGCGAATTGAGGAGGAATTAGAAATTAATCCAGCCCTGGAAGAAGGCGCAGACGATTACGACGACAATAGTCAGTCGGATGATCCGTTCGCGGATGATTATGATGATGATTACAAAGACCGGTCCGACGATTTAGACATTGACAACTACCTGCATAACGAAGATTATACAGGCTACAAAATGCAGGGTGATGCGTACGGTGATGAAGACCGTGAAATGCCTATTGCCATGCGGTCAACGCTGTCGGATTCACTGATTCAGCAATTCGGTTATCTGGGCTTGGGTCCTGAGCAACATGCAATCGGATTGCAGCTGATCGGCAGTATCGAGAGCGACGGTTATATCCGGCGGTCGTTGCAGGCAATTGTCAATGACCTGGCGTTTGCGCAGGGCATTTATACCGATGTCGAGGAGCTGGAACTGGTGTTGAGAAAGGTGCAGACCTTTGACCCGCCCGGCATTGGTGCCCGTACCTTGCAGGAGTGCCTGTTGCTGCAGCTGGACCGCAAAGACCAGACCGACGAATGTGTACGGCTGGCGAGCAAGATCATTCATGAAAGCTTTGATGAGTTTTCGAAAAAACACTTCGATAAGATTCAGAAGCGGCTTAATATCAGCGATGAAACGCTGAAAAAAGTGATTGCCATCATCACCAAACTGAACCCGAAGCCGGGCTCAGTAGAGGGGGAGGACGGAACAGCACAGTACCTGATTCCGGACTTTATCCTGACCAATAGCGGTGGTAAGCTCGAACTGACCCTGAACTCGAAAAATGCGCCCGAGCTGAAAATCAGCCGTTCGTTTGCGGAGATGCTCGATACGTATGACAAGAGCACTAAGAATAACAAAAACCTGCGCGAAACGGTAACATTCGTTAAGCAGCGCCTGGATGCAGCCAAGTGGTTTATCGACGCCATCAAGCAGCGCCAGCAAACGCTGCTGAAGACGATGAACGCCATCGTGAAGTTTCAGTACGATTTCTTCCTGACGGGCGATGAATCGAAACTGCGGCCAATGATTCTGAAGGACATTGCGACGCTGATCGACATGGACGTGTCAACGGTTTCGCGGGTGGCAAACAGCAAATCGGTGCAGACCGAGTTTGGCATCTATCCGCTGAAATACTTCTTCTCGGAAGGGATTTCGACCGATTCAGGCGAGGATGTCAGCAGCCGCGAAGTGAAAAATATCCTGAAGGAACTGATTGATAACGAGCCGAAAGTTAACCCGCTGTCAGACGATAAGCTGGAGAAGATGCTGAACGACCGGGGCTACAACATTGCCCGCCGGACGGTGGCTAAATACCGCGAACAACTGAACATTCCGGTAGCCCGCCTGCGTAAACAACTTTAAGTCGACGAATCATTTTGCTGATACCAATGGCGAATCACTACTTTTTGTAATTCACGTTTAATAATCAATTCTGCGATCACTGGTAAGGTATCGCCCTGATGGTTATGCAGGGCCTGCCTTACCAGTTTTTCTGTTAAATCAACCCGGTAAAAAACGTTCTGTAGCTGAGCAGAGTGCGGTGCCTGATCGCGCAGGGTGTCGGCAATAACCTGCCTTAGCCGTTCAAATGAATAGGCCTCTTCACAAGCGACGGGCAACTGCACACGGGCCATCGAAAAATCCTTAATCAATTGTTTTAACAATGCCTGTAGCAGCGCAGGCGTATGCAGATAAGGTTGCAGATCGCTACCGGAAAGGGGCGTTATGTCGTCTGGCTCGGAGGTCATACAGCAGTAAATAGCCGGTTAATACTAAGGCTTTTTTGCTGATTTGCCAAGCGCTGATGCCGAACGGTAGGTATTTATCGGCTGAATTTTATCTTTACAACAGACAACTGCTTCATCCGATGCTGAACCGCTACCTGCTCCTGTACTTACTCTGTTTTGCCCTGACAACCGGTGTTGCCCAAAAGCTTCCCGGTCTGCAACAACCGGTCGAAATCATCCGCGACAAATGGGGCATTGCGCACATTTACGCCCAAAACGAACACGATCTGTTTTTTGCCCAGGGCTATTCGGCCGCTCAGGACCGGCTGTTTCAGTTTGAGCTATGGCGCCGGCAGGCGACCGGTACCGTGGCCGGACTACTGGGCCCGCAGGAGCTGAAACGCGACATCGGAACGCGGCTGTTTACCTTTAGAACCAATGATCTGGATGCTGAATTACGGCATTATCACCCGCACGGGCCGGTCATTGTCCGGGCCTTTGTCGAGGGGATCAATGCCTATATCCGCGAGATACTGAAAACGCCGGAGAAGCTTCCTTTCGAATTTAAAGTGCTGAATACCAAACCTGGTTTCTGGACTCCTGAAGTGGTAATCAGCCGGCATCAGGGGCTGCTGAGCAACATCCGCGAAGAGTTGAACTACGGGCGGCTGGTGCACCTGCTGGGTGAAAAAAAAGTAAAGGAGCTGCAGTGGTTTCATCCGGTTACCAGAGACGGTGAGCCTGACCTGAAGCTGCATGTCGACGGCGAGGCCCTTTCCCAGCCGATTCTGGAGCTTTACGAAGCGTTCCGGCTGCCGCTGAAGTTTCAGAAAGAGCAGGGGAAGGTAGGGCTATCAGCGCAGGAAGTACAGGCGTGGTTTGATACCGAAAAGCAATATGTGGGTTCCAACAACTGGGTGATCGATGGAAACCAGTCGGCGAGCGGGTATCCGATGCTGGCCAATGATCCGCACCGCACCCAGTCGACGCCCTCGCTCCGGTATTGGGTGCACCTCGACGCCCCTGGCTGGCATGTAGTCGGCGGGGGAGAACCTACGCTGCCGGGCATCTCCATTGGCCACAATGACTACGGTGCCTGGGGGCTGACAATTTTCGATACGGATAATGAAGACCTTTACGTATATGACATTAATCCCGGTAATCCGGCGCAGTATCGCTACAAAGGCAGGTGGGAAACCATGCGGGTACGGAAGGAAACCATTCAGGTAAAAGGCCAGCCGGATGTATCGGTCGAACTGAAATATACCCGCCACGGACCGGTCGTGTTTGAGGACAAAGTCCGCCATAAAGCATATGCCGTGCGGGCAGGATGGCTCGAAAAAGGCTGCGCGCCCTATCTGGCCAGTCTGCGGATGAATCAGGCGAAATCGTGGACGGAGTTCCGGCAGGCCTGTCTGCTAAGCCGGATTCCGGGCGAAAACATGATCTGGGCCACACGGCCTGCTGCGGGGCGCAAGCCTGAAATCGGCTGGCAGGCAGTAGGGCTGGCTCCTGTCCGGAAAAACTGGACGGGACTGGTGCCGGTGCCGGGCGATGGCCGCTATGAATGGTCGGGCTACCTGCCCATCAGCCAGTTACCGCATAAGGAAAATCCGGCCGATGGCGTAATCGTTACGGCCAATAACAACCTGACGCCGGTAGACTATCCGCACCGTAATGCCGTGGGCTGGATCTGGTCGAGTCCGTCGCGGGCGCACCGGATCGAAGAAGTCCTCAAAAACGGGCAGCGTAAAACCATGGCCGATTTCATGCAGCTACAGTCCGACTACCTGTCGCTGCCTGCGCGGACGCTGGTACCGTTTCTGGCCCTGCTGTCGTCACCCGACGATAAAACCGAACGGGCGTTGAGTTATTTGCGCCGCTGGGATTACCGGCTGGAGCCGAATTCGGTACCGGCGGCGATGTATGTGGCCTGGGAGGGCCAGCTGCGGCGGTTGCTGTACGAAGAAGCGGTGCCGGAAAAGGCCCGTACCTATTTTACAAGCCTGCCCACTAAACGGATGATTGATTGGGTGGTGGCGGCTCCGGTCGCCCGCCGCGACAGCCTGCTGTTAACCAGTCTGACACGGGCCACGGATGAGCTGGCCAAACGGCTTGGCCCCGATATGGAGGAGTGGCAGTATGGCCAGACCAAAAACAAACACATTACGCTGACCCATCCGCTGAGTGGTCTGGTGGATGCGGATATGCAGAAAAAAATCAATCTGGGACCGGTGGCGCGGGGAGGCTATGCCGAAACGCCGAATGTGACGGGGCCGGCCCTGAACCAGACCCACGGCGCGTCATTCCGGATTCTGGTCGATACCGAAGACTGGGACCGGACAATGGGTATTAACACGCCCGGGCAGTCCGGCGATCCCGACAACCCGCACTACCGCGACCTGTTCGGGCTGTGGGCCGAGAACGGGTATTTTCCGGTGTATTTCTCGCGGGAAAAAGTGCAGTCAGCCGCCGAAAAAACAATCCGGCTGACCCCTTAGCGGGCGGGTTTGAAGGTCAGGGCGGTTCCGTTCATGCAGTACCGGAGTCCGGTAGGGGCGGGGCCGTCCTGAAAAACATGGCCCAGATGCGCATCGCAGACCGAACAAAGTACCTCGGTACGGCGGCCGTCGAAGTCGGTATAGATGGCATTCGGGACGATGGGGGCATAAAAGCTCGGCCAGCCGGTGCGGGAATCAAATTTGGTCTGATCGCTGAACAGCGGGTTCCGGCAGCAGACACATGCGTAAGTGCCTGCCTGATGCAGTGGCGTGAGCGGGCTGCTGTTACGGCCTTCGGTGCCTTTCTCCCTTGTCACATAAAACTGCGGAGCCGTCAGGAGTTCTTCCCATTCTGCATCCGTTTTCACCACGCGGCGACCATCGGGCGGCACCACGCCGGAGCGCTCGAACGCCGATTTGCGGACCGGTTCCGGGTGTAGCCACCGCCAGCCAAGTATCCCGCCAATCAGCAGCAGGCCGGCAATAAGGAACAGGTGATTGGCTTTCATGCTTAGGTAATTGTTTCAACTCCCCGAAAGTTCAAAACCTTCGGGGAGTTCCGGTTGTGTTGTGACCTTCCAGGAACAAGGCCACTTGGCGACCGTCCGCGGCTTCGGTTCAAAACTTCCTGGAAGGTCACACAACCTTTTAGTTCCTGCCAAACTTAAGCGTTGTCCCCACCCGGAAGCCAAGGCCTTTGTAGGTCGTATTTTGCCACTGGCTGATGACCTCAACGCGGAAGAACGGCAATACGCCCGGAATCAGGCCGTCGAGTCCGTAACCGACTTCGGTGTATTGCGGTGAACGCGGCGTCGCCAGATAATGCACAAACAGGTTTTCTTTCAGGCCGACCAGACGGGCCACGGTCAGTTGCGTAATCAGGAATTTGCGGTGCTCGCTCAGCACGTGGGCTTCGAAAAAGCGTTTGCCGGTACTGTACTGGTAATACGGCAGCATCCGGAATACACTCACCGGGTCACCCTGTTGCAGGAAAAACTCATTGCCCATGAAATGCTTGAAGTCTGGCGCATACACCCGCTGGCTGGTCAGGAAGGCACCGGCGCTCACATCATAGCTCAGGCGGCTGCGGATACCCGTCTCGAACGAGTGGCCGATACGGGCCTGCAAAAAGTCGTAATTTGAGGCTTCGCTGTTGAGCAGGCTGCCAAACGAGCGGCGGTAATTGACCGTCAGTTCCGGCGCGTCGCGGTTCGTCCGGGTAATTTTCCGGCCGTTGCGGATGTAGTAGTGCGGAGACGCCAGCCGCATGGTAGCCGAAAGGTTCAGGACCAGGGCCTCATGGTTCGGGAAGGCCGTGGTGCCGATTTCGTTATTCGGGACGCGGTTCGGCGTATACGCGTAGTTTTTCCAGTCGATCCAGGGGTTCAGGTTTTCGCGGTAATTAGCAACTTCCGTGCGGTTGGCATATTCCAGGCTACCGTTCAGTTTAAGCCGGCCTTCCATCGGTTTGACCGCCACATTGAGCTGGACATAATCCTTCTGGTAGAGCTTCATCAGGTTTCGCTCAAACAGCAGTGTGGTAAACGAGTTCATCTGCGGACTGATCGGATTTTCCGGATTCAGCTGCGACATGAACCGCCCGCCTGTCAGGTCAACCGTTGTGTTTTTGAACGCATAACCAGCCTTTCCGTAGCCGGCAAGCTGTTCACGGCCAAACTGGTAACGGGCATTGCCGCCTATATACCAGCGGGGAGTATTAATGGCAGGGTAGACCGTCTTACCGTTGATTTGCCGCCCTTTTGTTGAATCCACCCGTATACGGCGGTAATTCAGCTGCAAACCGGCCGTGGCGTGGTAGCCTTCAACCGTGTTGTAGTTAATGGTGGTCAGGATATCTTCCCAGTGCAGCGAAGTCGTTTTACTCAGCCGCCATGTGTTGCCGGTCACCAGGTCAAACGGCGAAAACTTGTGTTTACGGTTCGGGTTTTTCATGCCCGGATTTTCCTTTTTCACGCTGTCGGTTTTAGCCTTTACCTCGCGGACAATCCGGACACTGTCGCTGCGAACATAGCTTTTCAGTTCGGCCGTCGTCAGCGGCACCGACCGGAGTGAGTCCCAGAACGAACTGGCCCGTTTGTAGGCCAGCGTGTCAATGCTGACAGAGTCATTCCGTGTAACGGCCACATCTTCCTTCTTTTCTTTCCGTTCCTTGTACTCCTGCTTCTCGTACTCACGGACCATTTTCCGCAGGTTCTTTGTCGAAAATTCCTTTTGTTTGGCTACCAGTTCATCCAGCTTTTTGCCCTTGATGTCGCGGTTAGCCAGCACGTTCGCCGGTTTGTCGATCTTCTCGTCAATCACCTGTACGTCTTCCACAAAAGCCGGATTGATGGTAAAGTCCTTGTAGGTCAGGTTAATGACATACTGACCGGTAAACTTAGCGCCATAGAACGACCCCTTGGCATCATACCGCTGATTGGTCGGCATCCAGACATTCCGGACAGGGTTGTAAATCTGCTTGATGCTCAGGTTAATTCCCGGCGGGATATGTGTTTCCAGCTGAAGGCTGTGAATGGCCCAGGTGTTTTCGATGATGTAAATAAAGCCTCTGAACACCCCTTCACCGTATGACCGCGGGATGACGTTGATACGGCTGATATCGACGCCCTGCTCGCGGAATGTACCTTCGTATTCAAACTTGTAGTAGGCAAACGCTTTAGGAGACAGTGGCGACACCACATTGGCCACTTCCGGCTGGTAAAAGCTGCTCTGGTAGAAGCCATTGACAGCCACCTTAACCCCCTGTGTATTACGGTTGGCAATCACATGCTCGCGGTAGGTATTCGGTTGTTTAAACGTCACTTCCGACACCGATTCGTTCAGGATCGGGACCCCTTTTTTGAAGTTGGCTTCAGTTTCGGCTTCCTTCAGCTGCTTTTTATACAGGAATTCCATCGGCAGCTCCGTTACGGTCACCGAGGCCTTGGTATAGACGCGGGCGGTATAGCTCTGCACCTGTAGCTGGTGAAATTTCGCCTTGGCAATGGCCCTGCGCATGATGGTGTAGGCCGGGTCTTCGTTGCTTGTTTTGGCGTTAACTTCCTGTAGGGTGTACACCTGCTCTTCCAGGATGATATCCAGGTTAACAAATCCGTTTTCGATCTCAATAGCTTTCTGCTGACTCTGAAAGCCAAGGTACTGGAACAGAAGCTGATATTTGCCCGGCGCAAGGGTCAGCTCATAACGGCCTTCTGCATTGGAGATTGTTCCGTTCTGGGTGCCTTTTACCGCGATGGCGGCGTAGGGCAGCGGATCACCGCCCTTGGTTTTAATCGTGCCCCGGATACCGGTCTGGGCAAGAGCAATGGTTTGAATAAACAGGCAAATACATACGATCGTTAAACGCTGAATCATGTTATGCGGTGTTAGTGCGATGACAAAATACGACAGAATGATGGTTAAATCATCTACTTTTCAATGAAAGGACGCAGCCCATGGTTGAGCGGAGTCCTTTATCATTAGATGCTGATTTAGCCACGCGGGTTGTCTGAGGCGGTTCTTAAAACATGTTAAAAAAAAATCCCCGTCTCGGTAAAGACGGGGATCCTGCAGCGGACTATGTAGCCGCTTATATGCCTGTTAGGCCAGACGGTTGATGCAGTTCAGGTCTTCGAAAGCAGCTTTCAGACGCTTAGACATGCTTTCTTCGCCTTTACGCAGCCATACGCGCGGGTCGTAATATTTTTTATTCGGCGAATCCGGACCTTCAGGGTTACCCAGCTGCGATTGCAGATATGCTTCTTTAGCCTGATAGTAATCCTTAATGCCTTCCCATGTCGACCACTGCATGTCCGTATCGATGTTCATCTTGATGGCACCGTACTCAATCGCCTCGCGGATTTCTTCGCGGCTTGAGCCTGAACCACCGTGGAATACGAAGTTAACCGGCAGCGGGCCTGTTGCGTATTTTTCCTGGATGTAGTCCTGCGAGTTTTTCAGGATGATCGGCGACAGTTTTACGTTGCCTGGCTTATATACACCGTGTACGTTACCAAACGCAGCAGCAATCGTAAAGCGGTCAGAGATTTTCTTCAGCTCTTCGTAGGCATAAGCCACTTCAGAAGGTTGTGTATACAGTTTTGAATCATCGACGTCAGAGTTATCTACGCCGTCTTCTTCGCCACCCGTTACCCCTAATTCGATCTCCAGGGTCATGCCCATTTTCGCCATGCGCTCGAAATACTGGCAGCAGATTTCGATGTTTTCGTGCAGCGGCTCTTCCGACAGGTCGATCATGTGCGACGAGTACAACGGCTTACCGTGCAGGTCAAAATATTTTTCGCTGGCAGTCAGCAGGCCGTCAAGCCACGGAAGCAGTTTTTTGGCGCAGTGATCTGTATGCAGAATCACCGGAACACCGTAGTATTCAGCGATATTGTGTACATGCAATGCACCTGAAATGCTACCGGCGATAGCTGCCTTCTGGCCTTCGTTTGACAGGCTTTTTCCGGCGTAGAAAATCGCGCCACCATTGGAAAACTGAATGATTACCGGTGAATTTACCGCTTTCGCTGTTTCCAGAACAGCATTTACCGAGTTCGTACCCACGACGTTTACGGCCGGTAACGCGTAGTTGTTTTCGTTAGCGTGACGGAAGATTTCAGAAACGCCATCACCCGTAATAACGCCAGGTTGGAAGCGCGGAGTTACTTCGCTCATAGTAGGTTATTATTGTAGAATAAAAAGAAAAACTTTACTAATGTATAGAACGGTGGCTGATGAAGGGTAAATCACTGCAAAGTACTATTTTTTTGGATTACCCCGCTAATTGTACTTTGTTTACTGTCATACAAAGATTGACTTTTACCTTTGCTGTTCCGGATTGTTACGTGTTGCTGGATGGTTCCGGTTGTTCTGAGTTGCTGGTGGTTTTGAGTTGCTGGTGGTTCCGGGGCAATTAAAGTATTAACAGGTGATTAGCGGAGGTTGCTGCGCAGCAGCCACTCTTTCGCTCTTCAGCCGTGAAACGGCCGCTCTTTCACTCTTTAAACTATGTATTACCTGATTTATAAGCCGTACCTGATGATGTCGCAGTTTAGCCGCGAGGGCGATAAGCCGACGCTGGCCGACCTGCCCTTTGCGTTCGGCGAAGATGTGTATCCCGTCGGGCGGCTGGATGCCGACAGCGAGGGGCTACTGCTCCTGACGAGTGATAAACGCCTGAATCACCGCCTGCTGGACCCTAAGTTTAAGCACCAGCGTACGTATTACGCTCAGGTTGAGGGTGAAGTGACTGACGACGCCCTGCAACAGCTGTCGGCAGGCGTAACGATTTCGGTCGACGGTAAGGCCTATCATACCTTACCGGCCCGGGCAGTGCGCATCGGCGAGCCGGACTTGCCGGAGCGGAATCCCCCCATCCGGTATCGCGCCAATATTCCCACCAGCTGGATTGCCCTGACGCTGCACGAAGGTAAAAACCGGCAGGTACGCCGGATGACGGCGGCCGTTGGCTTTCCGACCCTCCGGCTTGTGCGCTGGGCCATCGAAGGGGTAACCGCCGCCGGAATGCGTCCGGGCGATGTGCGGGAGGTCGGCCGCAGTGCGCTTTTACAGGCTCTGCACATTCGATAATGATTTATAACAACCTGATTAATGGCTATTGATAAACCTGTATTGATCTGTCTGTACGGTCCGGAAAGTGTTGGTAAAACTACGTTGGCCCGTCAGCTGGCCGAACACTACCAGACTATTTTTGTGCCCGAGGTTGCCCGCGATCTGATTACGTCCAACGACCTTACCCCCGACGATTATGTCCGGATCGGCGAAGCGCAGACCGCTGCTGTAAAAAACGCAATACCGCTGGCGAATAAATTAGTAATTTGTGATACCGATCTCATTACAACCGAATTGTACGCAGAGATTTATCTGGATGAAGTACCGCCGGTTTTGTATGAACTGGAGCAGGAGATTACCTATGACCGGCATTTTCTGCTCAATGTAGATGTCCCCTGGATTGCCGACGGGCTGCGTGATCTGGGGCACCGCCGTCAGGAAATTTACAGGATGTTTCAGGAAGCGTTAATCCGGCGGGGTATCAATTACGTAGATGTTTCCGGAAGCTGGGAAGAACGCCGGACAATCGTGACGGGAGAAATTGACAGGTTACTCAACAAAGACAGGTAGAAATTGCTGTTTGTCCGCCGGATCATACAACCGTTTCTACATTGATCTTGTCTGATATTGAAAGCAAGTAAAGATGAAGGAGGTATGGCATAGCTATGCGCAGTTGCGGATACTGCTGGATGGGATGCTGATCATGATGGTGCTGTACGGCTTGCTGTCGTACTGGCAGCAGCGCAAGGCTATTTACTGGCAATATGCGCTGTACATCGTCTGCATGATGGTAACGTTCCGGCTGCTGGACGGGGATTACAGCAAGGCAGAGTACCTGCCGGGCATGAACTATAAGGTTGTGTTCATGGAAACATTCGCCTTTAGCTTTTACATGCAGTTTGCCATCCTGCTGATGAATATCCGTGAAAACGACCGGTTCAGTTTCCTGTTGCTGCGGGGCATGATCGGTGTGTTGGTGGTGCATCTGTTTATCGACAGTATACTGGTACTGGCCGGGGTGCCGGATGCAATCCGCAGTGAGATCTACACGATTGACCGATACCTGCTCGGGATCGGCGCGCTGGTGATTGTGCCGCGCATTATCCGGTTGCGGCATCAGGTCATGGTCTACTTCATCGTTGGCTCCTTTTTCTTTATTTTTGCCTGCATTTTCGCCCTGTCTACCAACTTCTTACCGACGGTGTTCATCCGCCGGCCTGATTTGCCGTTCGGGTATCCGGTAACGTACATTGAACTGGGCGTGGTGGCGGAGGTACTTTGTTTTACGCTGGGCATTTCGCGGCTGAATCACCTGACCGAGCTGGAAAAAATCAGTGTACAGGCGCAGTTGATCGATCAGTTGCAGGAGAATGAAAAGAAGCAGCAGAAAATCAGCCGGATACGAGATGAGATTGCGCGTGATCTGCACGATGAAGTGGGTTCTGATCTGAGTGCGATCACGATGCTGAGCCGGTCGGCCCGGAAGCTGGTGTATGATCAGCCGGAGCAGGTCAGCGAAACACTGCACACCATCGGCCAGACCTCGAAGAAAGTGTTGAGTGCCATCCGCGATATTGTCTGGAGCCTTAATTCATCGCAGCGAACCTACGAAAACCTAACGTTCCGGATGCGCGAAATGGCGTATAGTCTGTTTGAAAAGACCACTACCTCGCTTCACTTTGATTTTATGGCCATTGCGCCGGATGAGCTTATTCCGGTTGACCAGCGGCGTGACATTTTTCTGTTTTACAAGGAGTCACTGCATAACATCCTGCGGCATGCGAAGGCCGGCACCGTATGCATACGGCTCTCATTGACTGACGATAAGCTGGTACTGGAAATTACTGACGACGGGGTCGGGTTTAATGCGGCTGCACAACGCGGGGGCAACGGACTTCTGTTTCTGCGGCAGCGGGCGGATTCACTGGGTGGTGTGCTGGAAATTAATTCGGTAGCCGGGCAGGGAACGTCGATTGTGCTCACCTGCCCGGTTGGTATTCCGGCCTGATTACATCGCTTTATCGATGTTTTTGATTGCATCGTAATGCTTCTGCAAGGTCGGCAGTGTTTTAGCAGCAAATGCCTTGATTTCCATATCTTTTGCATCGTCGGCTGCTTCCTTGAAATGGTCGATGTCTTCTTTGTGATCATCCACCATCATTTTTACGTATTTCTTGTCAAATTCAGCGCCCGACAGTTTGCTCAGCTCATCGACATGTTTCTGGTGATCTTCGCCCATAGTCGACGGCAGAATGATGTTTTTGCTGGTTGCCAGTGTTTTGAGTTCTTCGTTTGCTTTTGAGTGGTCTTCCACCATCATGGCACCGAAGTCTTTAACGGCCTGGCTCTGCGCTTTTTGCTGCGCCAGACGGCCCAGTTCAACTTCCATCATACCGCCGCTGGCTGCCTTCACGGCAAATTCAGCGTCGTCATCATCTTTGGTCGGCTCGTTGGCCTCGTTCATGTCTTCAGCCTGCTCGACACTATCTTCGTTTTTCTTTGATTCTGAACTACATGCCTGGAATGTGAAGACACCAAGCGAAAAAAAGAATAAGAGGGTCACTCGTTTCATGGTCATATCTGTTTTGTTGAGTCTTGAATCAAAACAGCCTATCGGGTAGATAGTTTTTTCGCCACCGGTTAATTGAGTGAACGGGAAAGGGGGGAAACAAAAATAGCTACCGCTAAGGACCCGGTAGCTATTATGAAACACCTAAAAATCTATAACCTGAATGATGATTCGTTTGTAAGAGAAAAAAAATAGCCACCTGGAAACGCCAGATGGCTATTCAAATCAGACAGTAAGTAAATAGACGTGTTACCGGTGTTTACCACTGTGCTAACCATATTGCTAACCACCTATGTACGAAGTCTATACGGCACTATATCCTTCGTTTAGAATGCATGGTACAAGATTACGGCATCAGGGTTAGACCGTGATTACAAAAGAATTAGAAATAAATTAGATTTAGGCTTCGTCGGGGAAATGTGGTTTTCCGGCCTGTTTCAGGGGTTAACCTGCACCAGCAGTGGCGTCTGTAGCTGTTGGCTGAAGCTATGCAGATACGCCATCCAGGCCTGACCGGACGTAATCTGGCCGCCCTTATCCCATGCCCCACCCGAATAGTAGGTAACTGTTTCACCCGACGGAATGCTTACCTGCGCCAGTCCGTGCTGGTATTGCCTCCGCATCGGGACGCTCCCTTTGGTGAATACGCAGCCAACCCCGATGGTCCCGTCTTTGTTGTGCTGTGGTTCCCAGTAGGCCAGAATACCCGCCTGTTCGTTCAGCAACAGTTGCCCTGGTTCGGGACGCAGCGTAATGCCGGCCACCAGCGGCAGGGGCTTGCCGTAGGTGTGCTGCATGGCGACCACAATTTTGCTGAGCTGCGAACCGGCGTCCAGTGAAATCGTTTTGGTGGTATTCACCGTCACGCCCTTGAAGACATACGGCGCATAGGTAACGCGGAATGTTGACCGCAGCGGCCCGTTGTCGAGCACTTCCCAGGTTTGGTAGTTATGCACAAACTGAATCGAATCGTTCAGGAAAACACCGATGTCGCCCGCGCCGAGCGTCAGGCCAACGTGATAGTAGTCCAGGCCTTCGCCGTGGTCTTTGTGGTAGTCGTTTTGTTTATACCACTTGTTAAGGATGAGCTGATCGGTACGTTTGGCCCAGATGTCGCTGCCATAGGCATTGTCGGAGCGGCCGTTCAGGGCTTTGCCGTAAATCCGGAACGCCACCTTGTCGTTTTCCCACGCAAAATCATCGTAGCGTTCGGGAACATAACGGCAATAGGTTTTAGCGGTCACCGGTGCCGGTTTACCCTTACGGAAGGTCAGCGTAACGGTTTGCTTCGGGGCTACCGAGAGTTGCACGAGCAGATTCTGTACAGCGGTTGTCCCTTTGCGTTCAAACTGATAAGGAATGGCCTTGCCACCCAGCAGTACCTGTAACTGACTGGTGTCGGCCTTCGGGAAAGCGCTCAGCACGGCCGGCCACGGAATGTCAACGACGGCGTCGGTAAAGGCAGCATCGCTGTTGTTGGTAATGGTTACCGGCTTTTGCGCATAGACAGTCAGCGCGCAGACACTGGCTAACAGGAGAGAAAAGAAACGTTTCATAGGCGTAAAAAACGTGCTCCCGTTGAGGAGAGCACGTCCGGAGCAGGAGGGTTAAGTTATTTCGATTTCGAGAATTTGGCGCCGAACAGGAAAATAACGGCGTAGCAGATAATCGGCAGGTAGTAGGCCGTTGCTACATCGGTTTCGGCTACGCGGCCCATCAGCGGCGGGAACAAGGCTCCGCCGACAACCCCCATCACAATAAACGAGGAGGCTTGCTGTGTGTGTTTGCCCAGGTCTTTCAGCCCCAGACTGAAAATTGTCGGGAACATGATGCTGAAGAAGAAGTTGAGCATCAGCAGCGCCGCAAACGAGGGCCAGCCCCAGCTTTGGGCAATGATTACGCACATGATGATGTTGGCCAGCGCAAAGCCCGCCAGCAGACGGTTTGGTGCGATAAACCGCATCAGGTACGTACCGACAAACCGGCCGATCATCATCATGATCATGCTGGCCGAGAAATAGTAAGCCGCAGATGTTTCGGGCAGCCCCATTTTCTCAACCCCGTAGTTGATAAAAAAGGCCCATGTGCCACCCTGAGCCGCCACGTTAAAGAGCTGCGCAATGGCAGCCCAGATGAAATGCCGGTGCTGGAACAGTCCTTTCGATGCTTTCAGGTCGTCGGGAGTCGTCGGAACAGCATAGGCATCGGCTTCTGCCGTTTCGACCGCATGGGCGTCCTGTACCGGCGGCACTTTCACAAACGTAAAGGAAACGGCAATCGCCAGAATAACGGAGCCGATCACTACATAAAGCAATTTAACCGAACCCAGATCGTCGGTACCGGTTGTGTTACCGCCGAGGATAAAATAACCACCGATGGCGGGCCCGATTACGGCGCCCAGCCCGTTAAAGGCCTGCGCAAAGTTGATCCGCTGATCGCTGGTACGTACATCGCCGAGGCCGGCCACAAACGGGTGCGCCACGGTTTCAAGCGTAGCCAGACCGCAGGCCAGAATAAAGAGCGCGATCCGGAAAAAACCGAACGATTCGGCATTTGCCGCCGGAATGAACAGGAACGCACCGGCCGCATACAGCGTCAGGCCGAGCAGTACTCCGTTCTTGTACCCGAAACGCTTCATAAATAAACCGGCGGGAATACCCATCACGGCATAGGCGCCGAAAATCGAAAACTGCACCAGGCCCGATTCGGCTTTGCTGACGTGCAGTACGTTCTGGAAGTGCCGGTTCAGCACATCCCCCATGGTAATGGCAATGCCCCAGAGCATAAACAGGGACGTGACAAACACGAGGGTGGTGATGTATTTTTTTTCGGTAAAAGCGGCCGGTTGGCCGACCGCAGCAGGCGTTGCTTGCATGGAAGAATCGGGTTAAGCTTTAATTAGTGTTACAAGGTCAATCTAGTATAGGCAAAAAACAGGATAATATACCCTAACCAGACAGGTATAATCCGAAAAACAACCGGAAACAGCGTAAATAATTGTAAATTTTGTAGAAGAATTAGGAGTATCCGGCCCCTTGCCTGCGCTTTATCCGGTAATGTGTCGTGTAGCCTGACTGATATGGCATGATCAAGCCTGTAGTATCACTTACGTTATTAGGTATAGAGCTGGGCTCGCTGCTGAGCTTCGCCCCGAATTTCCGGACAGTATCCGGCGACGAACTGTCGCCCGTACGGACACCGGCTGACGAACTGGCGACGTTCCGGCTGGAACCCGGATTAGCCGTGCAGCTTGTTGCCTCGGAACCCATGATACAGGATCCGGTGGGGATGAGTTTCGACGCCGACGGCCGGCTGTGGGTGGTGGAAATGCGCGGGTTCATGGCAACCATCGACGGCAAGGGCGAAAACCTGCCAACGGGCCGGGTATCGGTACTCGAAGACCGGAACGGCGATGGCCTGATGGACAAAAGCACCGTTTTCCTGGATAGCCTCGTCATGCCCCGGACGCTTGCCTTTGCCAAGGGTGGGGTACTGATCGGCGATTATCAGTCGCTCTGGTTTGTCGAAGACCTGAATGGTGATCTGAAAGCCGACCGGAAAACGCTGATCGACCCGAAATACGCGGCAGGTGGCTTGCCCGAACACGCCCCGAACGGCATGTGGCGGAATATCGACAACTGGTATTACAACGCTAAATCACGAATCCGGTACCGGTTGTCGGCTAACGGTGAGTGGCAGCGTGATACTACTGAATTTCGTGGCCAATGGGGAATCAGTCACGACAATAAAGGACATCTCTACTATAACTACAACTGGTCGCAACTGCACGCCGATCTGGTGCCGCCCAACTACCTGAACCGGAATAAATACCATACGCCGACGACAGGCATAGATTACGGCGTGACTGCCGAACGCCGCGTGTATCCGATCCGCGCCACACCGGCCGTCAACCGCGGATATATTCCCGGAACGCTGGACAAAGAGGGACGTTTGCAGGAGTTTACCGCTGCCTGTTCGCCGCTTATTTACCGCGGCACGGCCCTGCCCGCCACCTTTCAGGGGAATGCATTTGTGTGCGAACCGGCGGGTAATCTCATAAAACGGAATATTATTGAAGAGGCTGGTCTGTTTCCGGCGGGACACGATCCGCATCCGGGGCGGGAGTTTCTGGCTTCAACCGACGAACGCTTCCGGCCGGTGCAGCTGGCAACCGGCCCCGACGGAGCCTTGTACGTGACTGATATGTACCGCGGGTTGATTCAGCACGGCGCCTACATTACGCCCTACCTGAAAGAACAGACCCTTGCCCGTAAACTGGATGCACCGGTGCACGGGGGGCGTATCTGGCGCATTGTGCCGGAAAACCGGCAACCGGTAGCCCCGAAAAAACTGTCGTCGGTGTCGTCCGGCGAACTGGTGCGTGAACTGGCTAACGCCGACGGCTGGCACCGCGACATGGCCCAGCGGCTGCTCATTGAGCGGGCCGATAAAAGCACTCAGGCCGCGCTGGTACAGCTGGCGCAGAAAGGGACGAATGAATACGGACGGTTACAGGCGCTCTGGACGCTGGATGGTCTGGGCCTGAGTCAGGCCCCGGTACTGATCCCGCTGCTGACTGATAAAAGTACCCTCATTCAGGCAACGGCCCTGCGGTTGCTGGAACCACTGGCAAACGCAAATGCTGCCGTGAAAGCTCAGGTCGCCGGCCAATTAATGAACCGCGTGAAAGCAATGCCGGTTGATGTGGCGCTTCAGGTAGCACTGTCGGCGCGGTCGCTGGATACGAAAGCCGCTCATGGCCTGCTGGCGGAGCTTGCGGCCCGGTTCAACGATCAGGCCCTGATCCGGGATGCGGTCATGAGTAGTTTGCAGGATCAGGAGCTGGTGTTTCTGCGGAAACTGCGTGAATCGCCGTACTGGCGGAGCCGCGAAGCCGGTAAGGAGATCCTGCTGGAGATGCTGACCTCGGCCATTATCCGTAAGGCAGATGCTGCTGAAATGTCGGCCATGCTGCGTCTGCTGGAAACGACTACACCGGCAACCGGCTGGCAGCAACTGGCTATCTGGAGCGGTATGAGCGCCTATGCTAATGATAAACAACGCAAACCGACAAAACTGGCAACGGCGCCTGCCTTACTGACGCAAAAGCAAAAAAAACTTACGACCGAACAGCAGGCTGCGCTGAACGGCCTCTTTGAATGGCCGGGCCACACGGTACAGGAAAGCCGGTCGGCGAAGCGGTTTGCCTTGTCGGCCGAGGAGCAGAAGCTGTTTGTGCTGGGTCGCCAGCATTACCTGACTACCTGTGCAGGTTGCCACGGCAGTGACGGGAACGGCCTGAAGCGGTTTGCGCCCCCGCTCAATGGCTCCGACTGGGTAACCGGCGACGAAAAGCGGCTGGCCCTGATTGTGCTGCATGGTCTGGAAGGACCGATTGAGGTGGCTGGCAAAACATACGATTCGCCGGATATTCTGCCGGTCATGCCCTCGCTGGCTACGATGGACGATGCGGCAATCTCGGCCGTACTGATGTACATCCGGAATGCCTGGAGCAACGACGGCGGCCCGATCAACCGGCGGACCGTAAGCATGACCCGCGTATTGTCGCAGGGCCGCGTAATGCCCTGGACCGCCAAAGAATTAAACAACCAATAACCGTACTGGCGACCCCACGTGGTCGCCCAATTAATGCACGTGGTCGCCCGGAATTCATGATTAATGCACGTGGTCGCCCTTTGGAATTAATGTACGGCATCGCCCAAAAATACCAACAACCCTGAAACCCGATGAATAGACGGACGTTTTTGCATCAATCAGCACTCGGAGCAGCCGCGTTCTCGGTGCCCGCATGGCCGACGGCAGGCTTTGCCAAAGAAGTACCGATGGGGGTGGTGGTGCATTCCTACGGCTTTCGCTGGAATTCGAAAGCGGATAGCCGGACATACCCGGGGTTTACCAACGCTATTGACCTGCTGGAGCATTGCCACGAGATCGGGGCCGGCGGCATTCAGGTAGTTGTGAAGGACTGGAGCGCCGATTTTGCCAGTAAAGTGCGTGACCGGCGCGAAAAACTGGGCATGTACCTCGAAGGGTCAATCGGGATGCCGAAAAAAGCGGAGGATGTCCCTGCCTTTGAACAGGATGTACAGCGGGCTAAAGAGGCTGGCGTGCAGGTGTTGCGGACAGTCAGTCTGGGCGGCCGCCGGTATGAGACCTTTAAAACACTTGATGAATTCCGGCAGTTTCAGAAGGCCGGTCTGGCAGCGATGCAGCTGGCCGAACCGGTGTTGCGGAAACACAGGGTAAAACTTGCGGTCGAAAACCACAAAGACTGGCGGGCACCCGAGCTGGTGGCCGTCCTGAAACAGGTCAGCAGCGAGTATGTGGGCACAACGATTGATTTTGGCAACAGCATCGCGCTGCTGGAAGACCCGATGGAGGTCATGCAGGCGCTTGCGCCCTACGTGATGAGTACCCACATCAAAGACATGGCTGTAGCCGAATATGCTGACGGCTTCCTGCTGTCGGAAGTACCGCTCGGCACCGGTATACTTGATTTGCCGAAAATGGTCGCCCTGTGCCGGCAACATAATCCGTCGGTAACCTTTAATCTCGAAATGATTACCCGCGATCCGCTCGAAATACCTTGTCTGAAAAAAGAATACTGGGCCACGTTTGCCGATGTGCCGGGGTCAGCGCTGGCACGTACCCTGCACATGGTCAGGACACATAAGCCGGCGCAGGAACTGCCGCGTACGACACCATTGTCGCCGGAAAACCGGCTGGCCGCCGAGGAAGCAAACATCGTTTCCTGCCTGACCTACAGTAAGAACCAGCTAGCCATGCGGTGATAAATGAATGTAAAATGAATAGTGTAAAATGGATAATGGCCCTTGCGGCCAGTACGGATTTCCCCGCCGGAAGTCCGGCCGGTTTTACATGTATACGTTCCATTAATGATCATTTCGTGAGCTGCCATTATACATTTTTCATTACTCATTATTCATTAAAACAATGCCCCACGAACCACTGCCCGGACTAAAACAATTTGACCTGACAGGACGGGCTGCCATTATTACGGGCGGCTCAAAAGGCCTTGGCCTGGCGATGGCCGCCGGACTGGCTTCCGCCGGTTGCCGGATTATGCTGGTAAACCGGAATGCTGCCGAAGGAGAGGCCGCTGCCCGGCAACTGGCTGATGACTTTGGCGTTGATACCCGCTCGTTTGCCGCCGATATCACCGATCAGGCTCAGACAGAAGCCATGGCACAGGCGGCTATGGATGCGTTTGGCCGGATCGACATTCTCATTAACAGTGCCGGTATCAATATCCGGGGCGCCATTGATGAGCTGACGCAGGATGATTTTAACAAAGTCATGCAGGTGAATGTCAACGGCACCTGGTTGTGTAGCCGGGCCGTAACGCCGTTTATGAAAGCACAGCAACGGGGACGTATCATTAATCTGGCCAGTACACTGGGGCTGGTGGGGTTGTCAAACCGGACACCCTACACGGCCAGTAAAGGCGCCGTGGTGCAGATGACCCGCTCGCTGGCGCTTGAGCTGGCCCCGTTCAACATCAACGTGAATGCCATCTGTCCAGGCCCGTTCCTGACCGAGATGAATCTGCCCATTGCTGATACTGAAGAGGGGCAGCGGTTTGTGGTTGGTGCAACCGCGCTCGGACGTTGGGGGCACATGCGTGAAATTCAGGGTGCGGCCATTTTTCTGGCCAGCGACGCCGGGAGCTACATGGTTGGCTCCATGCTCACCGTCGACGGCGGCTGGACGGCGCGGTAGCAAGGAAATGTAAAATGCATAATGTAAAATGAACAATGTAAAACCGATAATGGGCGGGCGGACCCGTGTACGTTACGGCATGTTGGCACTGGTGTTTGTCAACGTTGTCATCAATTACCTCGACCGGACGAATCTGGCCGTGGCGGCTTCGTCGCTGAGCAAAGACCTGCAACTCGACAAGGTCGAAATGGGGCTCATTTTTTCCGCATTTGGGTGGGCCTATGCGTTGTTACAGGTCCCCGGCGGCTTACTGGCCGACCGCGTGCTGCCGAGGGTGCTGTATGCCTTCTGTCTGATTACGTGGTCGTTAGCCACAATCGGGCAGGGTTTTGTGCGCGGGTTTGCCAGTCTGTTTGCGTTACGGGTGGCGACGGGCACCTTCGAGGCACCCTCGTATCCGATCAATAACCGGCTCGTAACGAGCTGGTTTCCGGAGCATGAGCGCGCATCGTCGATTGCGTTGTATGTGTCGGGACAGTTTATCGGGCTGGCCTTCCTGACTCCCGTACTGGTTACGCTACAAGCCTACGCCGGCTGGCAGGGACTGTTTGTGGTGACGGGGCTGGTCGGGATTGTCTGGGGTGTTGTCTGGTACCTGTTTTACCGCGACCCGCTGGATCATCCTAAGGTTAATGAAGCTGAATTAACGTACATCGAAGACGGCGGCGGCCTGTTTCGCGGCCAGAAAAAAGGAAGTGCATCGGTCTGGAGCTGGCATAACCTGCGGCAGGTGTTCAGTAACCGGACGCTGTGGGGCGTTTATATCGGGCAGTTTGCCGTCAATGCTACCCTTTGGTTTTTCCTGACCTGGTTTCCGACGTATCTGGTGGAATACCGTGGCCTGAGTTTTATCAAATCCGGTTATCTGGCATCGGTGCCGTTTTTGTCGGCCTGTGCTGGGCTGCTGCTATCCGGCTTTTTATCCGACCATTTTACCCGCAAAGGCATGTCGGTGAGTGTCGCGCGTAAAACACCGGTTATCGCCGGTTTGCTGTTATCCGTGAGCATCGTCGGCGCCAATTATAGCGACGATACCGGAATGATTATTTTCTACATGGCACTGGCGTTTTTCGGGTCTGGTATGGCCTTGATTTCGTGGGTGTTCGTATCAATTCTGTCGCCGAAACACCTTATCGGCCTGACGGGCGGCGTATTCAACTTTATGGGTAATCTGGCGTCTATCGTGGTACCGATTGTGATCGGGTTTCTGGCTAAAGACGGTGATTTCAAGCCTGCGCTGGTATTTATCGGTGCCCTGGGCCTGCTGGGAGCGTGCTCGTATATTTTCCTGGTCGGTAAAATTGAGCGGGTACAAGTTCGGGAAGAGCCGGTTGCAGTGGTCTGACCAGATTACCGTCTGGCTGGCGCATAGATGCGGGCAGCCGCAACGTTGATCAGCGCATTTACCAGAAATGCCAGTAAAAACGAGACACCTACCGGAAATTCACGGAGTAGAAACGCCTGCAAAAACAGAAAGGTGGTAAAGCCCAGCAGGCCGATGACAATGCCACGCATGGTGGCTACAGTAGCGTCGCTGCCTTGCAGAATGTGGGAAAAAATCGCCAGAATAGACGTCAGAATCGGGAAGGGCGTTAGTACACCGCTCCAGGTCGGTCCCAGTAACTCAGCCAGGCCGGTAATGACCAGCGTAAACAGCGTGGCCACTACCATCCGGATCAGAATGTCGTATTTCAGGCGTTTGCCCGCTTTGGGAATACCCGACGGAACCGGAAAAAAATAAAGCGCGGCGACAATGCTGAGCATGGTAACGGCATAACTGGCCGCCAACGGCAAGGCAAGGTAGTTGAGCGACAGGGCTGTGAGCGTATAAATAAGGTAAGACAGCGTGAGTGTCATTACCCATTGGTACCGGCCGGAAAACCACGCATAGCTGAAACAGAAAGCCAGTAAGGCAACAATGCCCGTCATAATGCCCTGAACGGCATTAATGCCGAATTGAACACCTTGCTCCAGAATGAAGAACAGCAGGATGGCCCCTGCTACCCACGGCATACTGCCGATCAGGCCGCCGATCTGGTGCCCCCAGCGCCGGATTGCCAGCGTAATCAGGGCAACAACCGAGGGCATTAAGGTGAGTTTGAGCAGGAGAACAGGCATAGGCAGCAGTATAAAAGAAGATCCCAGCCATGTTTAATGACCAATAACGTCTGCAATTTAATATAAATTCTTCGGTGTAGAGAATGCCATAGAACTACTGTAAACGCACAGAATGTAAATACTATCCGCTTAAAACAAAAAAAGTCAGACTCAATATGGCCTGGCTTTTTTATAATTACTTGCTTATTCTCCAAAAGCACCGCCTACTTTAGTAGCTGATTTATTACAGGCAGCAACTCTTTTGACAAAGAATTTAAAGGAGTGGAAGGTGTTGCTAATCAGACTATTAAAGTAATGCTTTGGAGGTACAAGTATAATATGTTTGAATGGGAATATAAATGGGTTTTAACTCGATTGTATTGTAAGGTGAATGTTCTATGCTGAGTTTGCAAAAAAACGACATGAGTCAGCTTAATATCTTAAAAGTCCATTGCGACGTGTTTAATTTAAATAGTGCTTAAGTTTTTAAACTTTGAGTGATTTATAGCAAGACATGTACTAATTATCTGGTTCTGAAGTTAGATAAAAAGAAACCCGAACGGCAATCTCCTCAATAAAATGCTGATCATGCGAAATTACCAGCAGCGTTCCGGTAAAGCCTTTAACTGCATGAATCAGTACATCCTGACTCTGGCGGTCCAGATTGTTGGTTGGTTCATCCAGAATCAGCAGCCCGGGGGTGTGGCGGTCAATGATCAGACAGCAGAGGGCGAGTTTCATTTTTTCGCCTCCGCTCAGGTCAGCGCATGGCCTGTCCCACTCGTCCCTGGTAAACTGATGATAATGCAGGAGCATTTTCAGGTCATGTTCCGGTAAGAGCCGTGTATTAAATTGCTGTACCTGTTCAATTACCGTCAACCCGTTCTGAATAAGTGAGTATTCCTGATCCAGATAGGCATACGACACCGGTGAAAGCGTCAGCTGGCCAGACACCGGCGTTAACTGTCCGGTCACGAGTTTGAGTAAGGTTGTTTTACCTGAGCCGTTGTTTCCTTCGATCCGGATGCGGTCGCCGGAGCGCACCTGAAATGTAAGCGGCTCCGGCCAAAGTTCGCGCTGACCAAACCGGAACTGAACCGCCTGCGCATCAATGAGCAGCTTGCCGCGATGCAGTTCTGAAGGCCCGAACCCGGTTTTGAGCACCTGCGAAGCCTGAATCTGTGCCTTTAGCTGCCGGCGGCTATCGGCCAGATCCTGTAATTTATCGCCGTGTACTTCTTTCAGCCTGGCCGTACTCTGTTCGGCGTGGCGTTTCAGGTGACCGGCCACAATGCGGGGCAGCCCCTGCGTCTGGCCCTGAGCTTTGCCGCGGATTTCCTGCCTCTGGCGCTGTTCAGCCAGATCCTGCGCTTTTTGCTTTGCGTGCCTGAGCTGCTTTTCCTGTTCATCGAGCTGGTTATGCAGCGCATTGAGTTTTGCTTCTTTTTGTTCGCGGTAAAACGCATAGTTGCCGCCGAAGACTTCGATACCCGACGGACTGAGTTCAAGAATCTGGTTCAACTGATTCAAGAGTACGCGGTCGTGGCTGACAACCAATACGGTACCTTTAAACTGTTGAATCATGGTATAGAGCAACTGCCGGCTACCCGCATCCAGGTGATTTGAGGGTTCATCCATAAGCAGGATGGAAGGCGTATGAATGAACACACCAGCCAGCAGAAGCTTTGTCTTTTCACCGCCCGATAAGGTACTTACCGGCTGATCCAGCGTCAGATGCTGCAAGTGCCAGTAAGCCAGGGCAGCGTCAATACGTTCTTCGATATCCCAGTCGTCATTCAGGGTGGCAAAATGGTATTCTGCTGCGTCGCCCCCCAGAATGGCCTGCAAAGCCTGTAATGCCGGCTCTACACCAAGCAGACCCGCAACCGTCAGGCCGTCGAACTGGCCGGTATGTTGCGGGATATACCAGTATGGTCCGGTCAGCGAAATGGTACCGGCCGTTGGCGGGAGCGTACCCGCAATCAGCTTCAGCAGCGTAGATTTGCCGACGCCGTTATTCCCGACAAGAGCCGCTTTATCACCGGCATTAACGACAACCGTCAGACCGTCAAACAGTAACTCCCGGTCGGGATGAGTATAGGTAAGTGCGTTCACGATAATGGACATAATCGTAACGGAGAATAGAATGGAACAAATGGACTATAGATGTGCCGCGCTGAACGGGCAGCAAAGGGGGAGCAAGCTCCGGAAAAAGGATGGATTACATGACTGTTAAGTAATTGCCGGTTAACACACGTATGCGTTAACGGCGGTTGACCATTGTTTGTCAAAACGTTCTGAGGTAGCCGAACGCCGGATAAATCCCTGTTTACTTAATTCTCACATGCGGAAGGATGGCTTTATGCACTTGCTCTGACCCTATGCGTAATGGTAAAAGATGGTGGCAAGCTATCTGGAATAGTTAAAACAGATGCGGAAAGTTCCCGAAAGCCTGATTTTGGTTAACTTTCAGCTCTCAATCAAATCAATATCTGTTTTATGACAAACACCACGCTGACGATTATCCACCATTTTAAAATTGCTTTCGTTGTTAATGCTTTTATCTGTAGTTTATTTATTGCCAAAGAAGCAAGGGCGCAGGAGCCCGTGCGTGTTACTACCGGCCGGGTGCAAGCCATCAGCAGGTTCGATGAAAATACCCCGATATTTGAAGAAGGAACGGGCAAACGACTGTCAAAAGAAGAGTTCCGTACACTGGCCAGAACCAATTTCAGTGGCTACCGCCTGATTCCTGATATTAATGAATACGGTGAGGTGGGTTTTTACTCCATTCGCCTGATGACGGAAGAAGAGCGGCAAAGCAATCGTTTCAGTGACCGCGATCCCGGGCGGCGGCCAAATGAAGGTACCCTTATGCCTGAACTGGTGTTCAGATCAATTGACAGGAAAGAATACAGACTGACCGAACAGAAAGGGAAGGTCGTATTGCTGAGTTTCTGGATTTCCACACAAAAACCATTTTGGTCAGCGGTAAATAATCAGAAGTTTACCGAAGCGGTCGCTCCGTTTCTGACGAATACAAATTTTCTTTCGCTGGGTATTTTGCCGGATAGCAAAGAAGCACTTCGTAATGCTATGGAAACTGAAACGTTTGCCTTTATTCCGGTACCGGACGGGAACGGATTTCATCGTAAGCTGCACCTGACCAGATTCCCTGCTTTTGCTGTGATTGATCAGAACGGAACGATTGCCGCATGGCATTACGGCAGTAATTTTGACGAGCTGAAAAAGACACTCCAACGGGTCATTAAGTGACAAACCGATTTGGGGTACTGCTTTTTTGCCGCTAATGCGGTATCTTCGGGGTTGTCAAATACCACTGTTGTAGCAAGCTGATTCCCACGCACGTATGCACGAAACGTTACTACTCTGTTTATCGCTCCTGTTATTGGTGATGGTGCTGGTTATGCTGGCCCAGCGCCTGCGGGTGTCTTATCCCATTTTTTTAGTCCTTGGCGGCTTGCTGATCAGCTTTATTCCGGGCGTTCCGGTCATTAAAGTTGACCATGAATTAATATTCCTGATTTTTCTGCCGCCGCTGCTTTATGAAGCGGCCTGGTTTACGTCCTGGAAAGCCTTCTGGAAATGGCGGCGGGTTATTTCGACTAACGCCTTTCTGCTGGTCATGCTGACGTCCTGTGTGGTGGCGATTGTAGCACAGGCGTTTTTGCCGGGCTTCACGCTGGCACTGGGCTTTTTGCTGGGCGGGATTGTCTCGCCACCCGATGCGGTGGCCGCTACATCGGTGACCAAAGGGCTGAAGGTACCAAAGCGGGTCGTGACGATTCTGGAAGGCGAAAGCCTGGTTAATGATGCGTCCAGTCTGATCATTTTCCGGTTCGCGCTGGCAGCCGTGCTGTCCGGAACATTTATCTGGCAGAAGGCGGCGACCGACTTTGTGCTGGTGACCGGCGTCGGGATCATTGTCGGGCTGGTGATTGCCCACATTTTTTATGTCATCCACCGCTGGCTGCCGACCACGCCCAGCATTGATACGGCACTGACGGTCATCGCACCATACCTGATGTATCTGGTGGCCGAAGAGTTTCATTTTTCAGGGGTAATGGCGGTGGTCAGCGGCGGGTTATTCCTGTCATACCGGAACCATGAGATTTTCTCCTACCAGACCCGGATGCAGTCGTATAGCCTGTGGGCCACCCTGGGGTTTGTGCTCAACGGGACGGTATTTATCCTGATTGGCCTTGAACTGCCGGTTATCGTTGATGAACTGGGCGAATATTCGAAATGGGAGGCAATCGGCTATGGAGTGCTGATTACAGGCATTCTGATTGTGACCCGTATGGCGGTGGCGATGGGCACGTCGCTGTTTACCCGGTTCATGAGCCGGTTTATCTGGGTAAATGACGCGAATCCCGGCTGGAAATATCCGCTGGTAATTGGCTGGGCCGGTATGCGGGGTGTGGTGTCGCTGGCATCGGCGCTCTCTATTCCGCCGTTGCTCGATAATGGTCAGCCGTTTCCGCAGCGAAACCTGATCCTGTTTATCACGTTTGTGGTAATTCTGCTGACGCTGGTTGTACAGGGATTGACCTTACCGGCGATCATCAACTTTGTGAACCTGAAAGAACAGGATATGGCACCGGAAGAAGAGCAGGAAGCCGAAATCCGGGTGCGGCTGGTGAAAGTGGCGATTGAGGCGCTGGAATCACAGTACGCCGACGAAATGGCAAGCAACGAGTGGGTGAAAAACCTGCGCCGCCGTATGGTGGCCGACCACGGGCATGCGGAAGGCTATCTGGCGGCTGTGACCTGTATTCCGGAGCAGAAAGAGGCCGTAAGCCGGTACCGCGAAATCCACGCAGACCTGCTGAAAATACAGCGCCGTGAGCTCTACAAAATGCGTAAGCGGACCGAACTCGACGACGAGGTAATCCGCAAGCAGGAAGCCCAGATGGACCTCGACGAAGCCAGTCTGTCGATGCTGCACTGAGGTGATCAGTGGTGGCACGACTGTCAGTGGTGCCACCACTAAACAATTTATCCATTCAGAGCGGCGAAGGCCTGGGCGGGAGCCGACCGCGACAGGGCATATACGGCAGCCGTGTCGCCAATGTGTACTTCGTAGGTGTCGCTGGCGAGGGCGTTGAGCAGTTCCTGTGCCACAACTGCCGGTGAGATACCTTTTTCGCCGCCAATATCCTGCGAAAAATCTGTGTTTACGAGCGGCGGCATTACGTCAAATACCTTAACGGCCGATGTGCGACTGAGTGCAAACCGGAGCGATTTCGTGTAGGAATGCAGCGCCGCTTTACTGGCCGAATAGGTCGATACCTGGCTGATAGGAACAAACGCCACAATAGACGATACATTGACAATGGCCGCTTCCGGCTGCTGCTTCAGGACCGGCAGGAGCTTTTCAGTTAACCGGATCGCTGAGAGGTAATTGGTCAACATTTCCTCGCCTGCTTTTGTATAGGCATCGGGTTGTTCGTCCAGATTATAGGCAAACGCTTTACCGGCGTTGTTAATCAGCACATCGAGTTGCGGAAATTCCTGCTCAATCCGCGCTGCCAGACGATTTACATCTTCTTCCTTTGTTACATCGCTGACAATGGCCGTCGCGTTTTTGAGCTGAGCGGCAGCCTGTTGCAGACGGGTTTCATCCCGACCGGTGATAATGACGTGATTACCTTGTTCATCAAAGGCTTTTGCAAAGGCAAAGCCAATACCGGCACTGCCGCCGGTAATCAGGATCGTATGCTGTGTAGTTTTCATGGGAATTCTTCTGATTTTCTAATAAAATACCGATCGGTATATTTTAGTTCAAATTTTTTTAATTTTTCTGATGCGTGATTAAAAACGCCACTGTTTTCAGCACCTTGTTCAGGCTGTTGGGGGAGTTGGTCGCTTTGGCAATCATGATACCCCCTTCGATCAGGGCAATGATGGAAAGAGCCAGTTGCTCGGGGTGTGTATCGGCGCTGAACTCACCTGCATCCATACCGCCTCTGATGAGATCGATGAGTTGTTTTTTCCAGACCAGAATGGCTTTGGCAGCGCGGTCTTTCAGCAGGTTATTTGTGTCATCGGCATCAACCGCCGTATTCAGAATCGGACAACCGCCTTCCGGAAACTCAATGCCGGTCATGCTATGGTAAGCCTGGACGTAGACCAGCAGTTTATCCGTAAAACTGCCGGCTCCGGAAATGAGCTGCTGTACAGCCGTGCTGATCTTCGCCAGATTATAATCGAAACAGGCCAGGGCAACTTCTTCCTTGTTCTCGAAATTCCCGTAGATACTGCCTTTCGTCAGGCCGGTTGCATCGGTCAGGTCAGAGAGCGACGTGCCGGCGTATCCTTTTGTGTTAAAGATACCGGCCGTCTTTTCAATGATCAGCTGACGGGTGCGCTCCGCTTTGGAAATTTCACTTTTCATGCCCAAAAATACTGATTGGTATATTTATTTCCTACTTTTGCGCCCACTTTCAGTTTGTTCAATGCAGACTGGCCTATAAAACGCAGGTAGAGAATAGAGACAATGTTACACAGAGTAGTCATTACAGGCATTGGGGCTGTTACCCCGGTGGGTAATAATGTACCGGCGTTCTGGCAGAATGTGGTGGCCGGACGCAACGGATTCGGACCAATAACGCACTTTGATGCGTCGCTCTATAAAACGCAGTTCGCGTCTGAAGTAAAAGGGTTTAATGCTGCTGAGCGGTTGGGGCGGTCTGACGCAAAGCGGACAGATTTGTTTACGCAATATGCGCTGGCGGCTGCCGATGAAGCGATCCGGGACGCCGGTGTTGATATTAACCGCATGGATCCGTACGATGTCGGCGTAATCTGGGGGAATGGTCAGGGAGGCATGGAAACTTTTGAGGAACAGGTAATTGAGCATACCAAAGGAACGGGGCAGCCCCGGTTCAATCCGTTCCTGATTCCTAAGTTTATCCCGAACATGGCGTCGGGTATGATTTCGATCCGCAACGGCTTTCAGGGGATAAACTATACAACCGTTTCAGCCTGTGCATCGTCGAATACGGCGTTGATGGACGCGTTTAACTACATCCGGCTGGGCAAAGCAACGGTTATCGTGGCCGGTGGGTCTGAAGCGCCGATCACGCCGGCGTCGTTCGGCGGCTTCAGTGCATTAAAGGCCCTGTCAACCCGCAACGACGATCCGGCAACCGCTTCACGTCCGTTTGATGTTCACCGCGACGGGTTTGTGATGGGCGAAGGAGCCGGCGCATTGATTCTGGAAGAATATGAACACGCCGTACAGCGGGGAGCCACCATCTATGCCGAAATGACGGGGGCCGCCATGACCGCCGATGCCTATCACGTGACAGCGTCACATCCGGATGGGGCAGGGGCAGCCAAAGGTATGGAACTGGCCCTGCGTGAAGCAAAACTGTCCATTGATCAGCTCGACTACCTGAATGCACATGCCACGTCGACGCCGGTTGGTGACCTGTCGGAAATGAACGCCCTTACCCGGCTGACAGGCGGCAGGGAAACGCGGCTGCAGATCAGTGCTACCAAATCGACAACCGGCCACCTGATGGCAGCAGCGGGCGCCATTGAAGCCATTGTGTGTTTGCTGGCGATCCGTGATCAGCTGATCCCGCCGACCATGAATACGACGGAGATCGATCCGCAATTGCCGAATAAACAGGCAATTGTCCTGGGTGAGGCCCGCGAAGCAAAGGTCAGGACAGCCATGAGCAACGCCTTTGGGTTTGGCGGTCATAACGGGATCGTCGTCTTTCAGGCAGTGTAGTTCTCAAAAAAAAGCCCGCCCGGCCGGATGGCTGAGCGGGTTTCCGAACGCAAACAACAAATACTAACTTAATTCCGGTACTATTTTATTGAGATTGTAGAAGATGATATCGGGGTTTCCGTTTTCGTCTTCGTTCATCATCATACCCACCACGGCATCTTTCTGAATCCGGCCGGCCAGAATCTCTTTCGACAGCGCATTCAGTACCCGGCGTTGCAGTACCCGTTTCAGCGGACGGGCACCAAACTGCTGGTCAAACCCTTCGTTACCAATGAAATCGAGTACTTCGTTGTCGGCCTCGATGGCAATGCCCTGCTCGGCCAGCCGTTGCTGAATCTGCTTGAACTGGATGTTGACAATCTTGCGGATCTCCTTCCGGGTCAGCGGCTGGAACATCACAATTTCGTCGATCCGGTTCAGGAATTCCGGCCGTATGGTTTGCTTCAACAGCTCAAACACTTCGTCTTTGGTATCCTCAACAACCTGTTCCTGGTTATGCGCATCGATCTGAGCGAAACGATCGCGGATGATGTGCGAACCAATGTTCGAGGTCATGATGATGATGGTATTTTTAAAGTTCGCCACCCGACCTTTGTTGTCCGTCAGACGACCGTCGTCCAGCACCTGCAACAGGATGTTGAACACGTCGGGGTGCGCTTTTTCAATTTCGTCCAGCAAAATTACGCTGTATGGTTTCCGGCGGACGGCTTCGGTCAGCTGACCACCTTCATCGTAACCCACGTAGCCCGGAGGTGCACCGATTAACCGGCTTACAGCGTGGCGTTCCTGATACTCAGACATATCGATCCGCACAAGGGCGTTGTCGTCGTTGAACAGGAATTCGGCCAGGGCCTTGGCTAATTCGGTTTTACCAACCCCGGTGGTGCCCAGGAAGATAAACGAGCCGATCGGACGTTTGGGGTCCTGCATACCGGCGCGGCTCCGGCGAACGGCGTCGGCCACAACCTGAATCGCTTCTTCCTGACCAGCCACACGCTTGCCAAGTTCGTCTTCCAGGTGCAGGAGTTTTTCCCGCTCGCTCTGCATCATCCGGCTGACCGGAATACCGGTCCATTTGGCCACTCCCTCAGCAATATCGTCGGCGGTTACCTCTTCCTGAAGCAGGGTTTTGGCATCCGTATCATTGTCTTTCTGGGTCAGGTTATCCAGACGGCTCTGCATTTCCGGCAGGCGGCCGTAGCGGATTTCGGCTACTTTCCCGTAATCGCCCGAGCGTTCGGCCTGTTCGGCTTCCAGCCGCAGCTGATCCAGTTGCTCCTTGAGCGAACGCACTTCATTGACTGACTGTTTTTCGGTTTCCC